>CAZNCQ010000066.1:0-27378 GCA_964571275.1 uncultured Myxococcales bacterium | reverse complement strand
GGATGTTGCAGCTGACGCCGACCTCGATGCAGGCGCTGTCGCCGGTCGCCGTGTACAGGCTGTTGAACACGTGCACCTGGCCGAAGCGCACGCGCGGCATGCGTTGGTTCACGTTGTCCGACCACCACACGTGGTGGAAGGTGGTGTTCAAGAAGCCGGCGTCGCTGGTCACGGTGTCGGCTGCGCCGATGAGGTTGCAGAATCGATGGCCGCTGGCGCCGGCCAGGGGATCGGTCCGCTTGCTCGAATAGTGGAAGATCGTCCATGAGATGGTGACGAAGTTGGCGCCGTTGGTGATGTCCAGGTTGCCGTCCGATCCGTCGGCGATGTCCATGTGATCGAACCAGAGGTTGCGGGCCGTTCCCTCGACGTGAACGGCGTCGTGGCCCGAGGAGCAGTCACTCGGACTGTCGGTGCAATTGAAACCAACCACCTTCAGGTTCCGGATGATGACATTGACGGCGTTTGTCAGATCGAGGCTGCCGTCGACCTCGGCGCCGCAGGTGCCGAGGATCGTCTTGTTCGAGCCGACGCGGAACGTGCCCGCGATCTTGCCGGAGACGTGAATCAGCGCGGAGCCCGAACCCGCAAGCGCGCTCGTGAGCTGGCTCGCCGAGGTGACGACCACCGGCGTCGTCGCGTTCGCACCGGCGCCGGTCGTGCCCGAGCCCTGCGTCGCCCAGCCGATCGGATCGGCGTCCCAGGTCTGCGGCGTGCAGGTCACGCCGATCGAGACGCCGCCGCCCGCGCCGCCGCTGCCGGTGGCGCCGCCGGCGCCGGTGGCGCCGCCCGTGCCGGTTCGCCCGCCCGTGCCGGCTCGCCCGCCCGTACCGACGGCGCCGCCCGTGCCCGTCGCGCCGCCCACGCCGGTGGCGCCGCCCGCCCCGCGCCCGCCCGCTCCGGTCATGCCGCCCGCGCCCGCACCGCCCGCGCCCGTCGCGCCGCCGGTGGCGCTGCCGCCCGCGCCGTTGTTGCCGCCCGTCGCTGACGCTCCCGCCGATCCGTTGTTGCCACCCGCGCCCGTCGCGCCGCCGGTTGCCTCCGTCCCGGGGCTGCTGCCGTCGCACGCGGCGCCGGAGAGAACCAGCAACCAGGCGACGATGAGACGTCGTGGCGTGGGGAGACGATGGCTCGTTGCAAGGGATCGCGTCAGGAGATTCGACATCAAGGGCCTCACTTGGTTTGTTGCGCTGCGCCGGGGCAGGGGCGCCAATCTCCATCAAGTGTGTTCCTCGCCGGTTGCGGCGGCTCAGCGCGCGCAATCTCCGATCGAAGCGGTGCGTTTAACGCAGGCGGCGTGACCGATGCGATGCCCGTCGAGAGACGGATGGATCCGAAGACGAAACCGCGCGAAGGAAACGCGGCGCCCGGGAACCAATCGGACGGCGGTTGTCTATCGACGACTCGCGTGTCGTGGCGCGCGAGCGGGTGTGTCGCATACTGCAGCCCATGCCTTCATCGCCACCCACCGCTCTCGTCACCGGCGCGAGTCGGGGACTGGGCCTCGAGACCGCGCGCCAGCTCGCGGCGCGCGGTTTTCACGTGCTGGCGGCCCGCCGAGATGCGCTCGCGGGTCAGGCCGCCGCCGCCCGCATCGGCGCGGGCGTGGCGCAGGGCGAGCCCTGGGCCCTGGATGTGACCGCCGCCAGCAGCATCGCGGCGCTCGCCGAACGCCTCGGGCGCGAGGGCGTCCGCCTCGATGTGCTGGTGAACAACGCTGGTATCTCGCTCAAGGGCTTCGACGCCGAGGTCGTGCATCGCACGCTGGCAGTGAACTTCTTCGGCGCGATCGCGGTGACCGACGCGCTGCTGACGTCGCTGCAGGACGGGGGCGCCATCGTCATGGTGTCGAGCGGCATGGGCGAGCTCTCGGCGTTCGCGCCGGCGTTGCGCGCGCGCTTTCTCGACGCGCATCTCACGCGCGCGGCGCTGATTGATCTCGTGAGCTCGTTCGAGCGCGCGGTGAGCGGGGGGCGCCACGTCGCCGAAGGCTGGCCCTCGTCGGCCTACCGCGTCTCCAAGGCCGGCCTCAACGCCTGGGTCCGCCTGCTCGCGCGCGAGCTGGCGCCGCGCCGGATCCGCGTCAACGCCGTCTGCCCCGGCTGGGTGCGCACCGACATGGGCGGCGACGCCGCGCCTCGCCCCGTCGAGGTCGGTGCTGCGTCGATCGTCTGGGCCGCGACCCATGACGACGGCGGCGGCCAGCCAACCGGCGGCTTCTTCCGCGACGGCCGCGCCATCTCCTGGTGACGGCCGTAGGCGCGGGTTCGCCCGCGGCGTCTCACGTCCGGGGCGACCGAGTCCGGAAAAATTTGTCGCGCCCCTCAGAAAAGATTGGCCGCCCATGAGGGGCTGAACCGTTCTTGAGGGCGTGGCATGGCGGGCAAAGCCGCAGGCGCCGGGGGTTAACGACGGACAACCTACGTTTTCGCTCTCTCCAACGGCCAAGGCACATCTCTTGCTGGCCGGACAGTTCGATTGTGGCGTTGATGGCTGCTTGCGGAGATTGGAGAGCCAGGATGAGAAACCTTCTCGACCGTTCGACGTTCGTTGTGCGGGGCAACCAACGATGGCGCTGGTCGTTCGCGGCGCTAGCGCTCGGGTGCGCTGGGTGGAGCGGCTGCGGCAGCAATCAACATCCCGGCGTCGAGCGCCCAGGACGTGATCGACCTCGCCAACGCGTGGCACGGTTTGTCCAACCTGGCGGTTCGCGCCAAGTTCGCGCAGAACACCTGCAACGGGTGCCACACGACTCCGCTGGAGACCAACACGTTCGTGTTCCAGCTTCAGCCGCGTTCACAGGGTCAAGAGAGCACCCTGTCTCCGTTCTTGCTCGGGACGCAGGTGCTCGATCCATTTGCCAACGTCATTCGCAACTTCAACGAGCTCGCGCGGCGCGGGCGCGTGCTGCACGACCTGATCTGTCCGGACGAGCACCTGCCGCCGCTGCCGCCCGACGAGATCCCGCTGCCGAGCGGTCCGGACGGTGGCTTCGGCGGCAACTCCGGCGGCTTCGACGGGGGCTCCGGCGCCGGCGGATCGCGCGGAATGATGGGCATCGGTGGCAGCGCGGGCGGGCCGAGTCGCGACGGAGGCACACCGGACGTTTGAGCGGGTAGGGAACAGGGGGCGGCTCTCCCCGGGCCCCGATCGTGGTTGCCGATCGGGGCCCGGGGCTGGGCTGGGGGGGCTCTACAACGGCGGCGTCGCGTTCTTCAGCAAATCGAGCAGGTACGGCTCGAACATTTTCCCGGCTTCGGGCGCCCCGGGGGTCGCGTCGTCTGAAGCGCAGTTCTGGTCGAAGCGCGCGGCCTTCGCGTCGGCGGTTCCGTCGGACTCGCCGGGAACCTTGACGTAGAGGTACGCGTCGATGAGCGGCGCGGGCGCCGCCTGCGGACGCTCGCCGAGGCCGGCGCCTTTGATGTTGCACCAGTTGCCGGGCGAGGTGCGGATGTACGCCTTGCCGTCGCGGCTGGTGTCGACGATGAAGCCCTTGCCGGTGATGCCCGCGGCCTCGAGCTCCTTGTTGAGATCCGCGATGTAGCCGAGCTCGTCGCTGGCGGCAGCGTGGGGGTCGCGCTTGGGGTTGGTTGGATCCTTCGCGGGGTTGTAGTTCGACACGTCGGTGGCGAAGCCGCGGATGCGGTCGGGGCCGCCCGCCATGGTGAGGATCTCCTTGAACACCGGCGCGGTCTTCACGAGATTCTTCGGCCAGCCGAGCCACCCCGAGTGCGCGGCGTCGATGTACAGGAACACGTTGGGCAGCGACAGCTTGCTGATGGCGTAGGCGATGCCGCGCTTGTAGATGCCCTCGGCGGTCTGGCACTTGGGGTTGGCGAGGTTGGTGATCAGGTTGCCGACGGAATCGGGCTCGAGGATCGCGGCGATGCGCTGGTCGGGGTGCGCGGCGAAGGCGGCGGCGATGACGTCGATGTAGTCGCGCTGGTAGCGCGCCTCGCCCTCGGGCGTCGCGGGCAGCTCGCCGGCCGATGCGGCGGCGTTGCAGTCGCGGTTCGGCAAGTCATAGACGACAAACGTGGTGATCACGGGCTTGCCGGCGGCCTTTTGCTGCTGCAGCGCCGCGTCCAGGTAGTGCGGCACATCCTTGGTGTCGGCTATCCACGACAGCCAGATGGCGGTCGGCATCACCGACAGCTTCTTCAACAGCTCGGCCTCGGCGGGGTGCGCGGGGACCAGGCCTTCGACTGTCTTGGTGTAGTCGGGGTTCACGAAGAGGCGCGCGTCGGCGAACGGGTTGATCGCGGGCGCGGGCGGCGTGGTGGCCGGCGTGATCGGGACCGGCTTCGGCGTGGCCGCGCACGAACCCAGCAACATCGTCAATCCGACAACCGGTACCCGAGCGTGCTTCATCGTCAGCTTCATCGCGTGGCTCCTAGTTTAGGGCGCCGTCCGGGCGCCGCTTGGCGTGCGCAAATTAGCGCGAACCGCCTCCGGGCGCGACTGCCACGTTCGCGTACCGGAGTGAGTCCGCCGACTGCACCCCCGAGTGACCGACCCGCCTTGTCAGTGATACTGTCGCCGCGGGCGGGCACTGCGCGTGCTCGCACAGTCACTACACGCGGGAGGACACTATGATCAGCGTGGTCGAGCAGGGACGTCAGAAGCCGATGAACGCGACGCCGCTGGGGTGGGACGCCACGGATGTGAAGTATCCAGCGGTCAACACTTGCACGACGGTGACGGCGTGCGGACAGAAGGGGCTGGTTGGCTTGCACCTGGGGCTGTTCATGGGCGCGGGCGAGGAGGGTGGCAAGGGCAGCGAAAACGCGGCGATGATCGACAACGAGTACCTGGACATGTACTTGCACATGATGAAACAGCAGGCGTACGTGCGCGCCGCGGAGACGGTCATGCGCCAGGTCTTGAACGTGCAGCGGCAGGACCGGAAGCTGGATGTGGTCTACGTGGCGGGGGCCCTCCAGGTCTGGGTCGACAGCGCGCCGAGCATGTGGGCGCGCCTGAAAGGCAATCTCGAGAAATTCGCGAAGGAGGCGGGAGCGCGCCTGGAGTACTTTCAGTTCGACGACAGAAAGGTCGCGACGGTCGACATCCTCGTGACCAAAGGCGCGGTGAAGTTCACCAAGGCCGGTGAGGCGGCGGCAGTGAATCGCGACGTGTCGTTCCGGCCTTGAAGGCGGCGGAAGCGGCGCAGGCGGTGGGAGCGGCCGTCGCCTGAATCGTTCGGCGCGGCAACCGGGGTTGCGGCGGGCGCCAACGTGGTTGTCAAATCGGACACGCGAGACGCTGAAACAATACGGGCGCTCCGGGGTCCGACCATTGCAAGCAGAGCCTCGGCGGAGGCCCACATGCGCGCGCGCACGATCCGCTCGGCGGCGATCCCGTTCATCGGCTCGCTGCTTCTCCTGGCCGCCGCCGGCTGCCCGTCATCCCCGGCGCCGGTCGGCGCTCCCTGCGATCTCGGGGTGCCGACGTCCAGCGGCGACGTGACGATCTCCAGCCCGGCGCTCGACTGCGCGGGCGGCGTTTGTCTGCAGGTCGGCACCGGGCCGGCGCTCTGCTCGGCGGAGTGCGGCAGCGACGACGACTGCGTCGGCAACGTCCCGCGGAGCGCCGGCACCTGTCAGAACGGGTTCACCTGCACGGCCGCGACCTCGTTCGGGATGTACGCGTGTCGCAAGCTCTGCGTCTGTCGAGATTTGCTGCCGGCGCCGCCGCTTTGTGAGACGGCGCTTTAGGGACGGTGCCGGCAGCTTTTTGCTCTGGCTACTCTTTCAGCCACTTCTTGTAGTCGGGGAAGAGCAGCGCGTTGATCTTCGGGTCGTCGATCTCCTCGCGTCGCACCAGCGTCGCGCCGGTGTCGACGCGTTTCTGCACGACGCCGCCGCGCAGGTGGTCGACGATGGTCTTGACCGCCAGGTAGCCCATGCGCATCGGGTCCTGCACGACGGTCGCGTCCATGTGGCCCTGGCGCAACGCCACGACGATCTTCTCGGAGGTGTCGAAGCCGATGAAGCGGACCTTGCCCGCCAGGCGGTGGTCTTCCAGCGCGCGCAACATGCCGAACGCGGTCGATTCGTTGGGGCAGAAGATCCCTTGCAACGTGGCGCCCGCGGCGGTGGTCTCCGCGGCCAGCAAGTTCTCGCTGGCCTTGAACGCGGTCTCGGTCGTCGCACCGCCATATTGATTGCTGGACACGACCTTGACGTTGGGAAAGGCGGCAATGGCGTCGAGAAAGCCTTGTTCGCGTTGATTGGTGCTGTCGGAGCCTTCCTGATAACGCAAGATCGCGACCCGCGCGTTCACCTGGCCGGCCAGCAGCTGGCCCATGTACTGCCCGGCGAGCTGCCCGCCCTGCAAGTTGTCGGTGGCGACGTAGCTGATCTTGTCGTCGCTGGCGAGATCCGAATCGAAGATCACCAGCGGGATGTGTCTGCGCGCGACCTCGCGCGCCGCCGGCACCAGCGCCTTGCTGTCGAGCGGCGCCAGCGCGATGCCGATGACGTTCAGGTTGGCGAAGGTCTCGACAGCCTGGATCTGCTGCTCGCGGTCGTCCTCGCGCAGCGGACCCTTCCACAGGATCTGGACGCGCAGCTCTTCACCCGCGCGCTTGGCGCCGGCGTGAACCGACTTCCAGAACTCGTGTGTGGTGCCCTTGGGGACCACGGCGATCGCGTTCAGTTGCCGTTTCGGGCAGCTCATCGACGTGCCGACCGCGACCGCGAACACGCCCGCCGTCGCAACCGTGCGCGCGCGCTGCAACCAACCGCTGCAGCTCATGTCAGGCCAGCGCTTTCCAGACCGGCCCGTCCGGGAAGGTATGCGCCGCCAGCGACTCCGCCTTGATGGCGATCGCCGTGCCCGCGGCCACGGGCGCGCGGTAGCGCCCGCCGGTGACGATGCACGGATCGACGAAGTGCTCGTGCAGGTGATCGACGTACTCGATCGAACGCCCGGCGAGCGAGCCGCTGACCGCGATGTAGTCGAAGAACGACGCGTGCTGCACGTACTCGCACAGGCCGACGCCGCCCGCGTGCGGGCAGACCGGCACGCCAAAATGCGCCGCCAGGAGCTGCACGGCGACCACTTCGTTGACGCCCGCCAGGCGACAGAAGTCGATCTGGCAATACGCCAGCGCGCGCGCCTGCAGCATCTGCTTGAACATCACGCGGTTGGCGCAGTGCTCGCCCGTGGCGACCGCGATGCCCAGCGGCTCGAGCGCGCGCGCGATCGCCGCGTGGCCGAGCACGTCGTCGGGGCTGGTCGGCTCCTCGATCCAGAGCGGACGCGTGGCGGCGAGCGAGCGCACCCATTCGATCGCGACGCCCACGTCCCAGCGCTGATTGGCGTCGATCATGAGCACGCCGTCGGGCCCGATCTCCTGGCGCACCAGCGTCGCGCGCCGCAGATCGTCCGCCTGGTCGAGGCCCACCTTGATCTTGAAACGCGTGAAGCCGGCGGCCAGGCCCTCGCGGCAGAGGCGGCGGATCTTGTCGTCGCTGTAGCCGAGCCACCCCGCCGACGTGGTGTACGCCGGGTAGCCGGTCTCGCGCAGCTCGGCCTCGCGCGCGGCCCGCGTCGGCACGAGGCGGTCGAGCGCCCGGCGCGCATCCTCGGGCGTGAGCGCGTCGGTCAGGTAGCGCCAGTCGACGAGCTCGACGATCTGCGCCGGGCTCATGTCGCTGAGCAGCTTCCACAGCGGCTTGCCCGCGATCTTCGCGTACAGGTCCCACAGAGCGTTGACCACCGCGGCCGTCGCCAGGTGCATGACGCCTTTCTCCGGCCCGAGCCAACGCAGCTGGCTATCACCGGTCAGGAGTTTCCAGAATGCGCCCGGCGCGTCGGCGAACGTTGCGATCGCCTGGCCCACCACCATCGGGCGCAGCGCGCCGACGGCCGCGACGACGATCTCGGTGCCGCGGCCGATGGTGAACGATAGCCCGTGGCCGGTGATTCCGTCGCCGCGGTCGGTCTCGAGGATCACGTACGCCGCCGAGTAGTCGGGGTCGGGGTTCATGGCGTCGGAGCCGTCGAGCTGCCGCGACGTCGGGAAGCGAACGTCGACGATGCGCATGTTGGTGATGGTGCCGGTCATCGTCGCTGTGATCGTGCCGGGTGCTTCGGAATCGCGTGCTGCCGTCATGTCGGGCGGCATGCTAGCTCAGCTGTGTTTGGGTTGCACCGGGGTTGCGCCGCCGTGTTAGGGTCGGCCCCACCTCTTCCCCCGACAACGAGGCGACTTCCCGCATGGCGCAAGTGATCCTGAAGGACGTCGACAAGGTCTACGAGGGCCGGGCCAAGGTCGTGGATCGCTTCAACCTCAGCATCCGCGACGGGGAGTTCATCGTGCTGGTCGGCCCGTCGGGCTGCGGCAAGTCGACCACGCTGCGCATGATCGCCGGCCTGGAAGACATCAGCGGCGGCACGATCCAGATCGGCGAGCGCGTCGTAAACGACATCCCGCCTAAGGATCGCGACATCGCGATGGTGTTCCAGAACTACGCGCTCTACCCGCACATGACCGTGTTCGAGAACATGGCGTTCGCGCTGAAGCTGCGCAAGGTCAGCCGCGCGCAGATCGACGAGCGCGTGCAGCGCGCGGCGGCGATCCTCGGCATCCAGTCGCTGCTGGAGCGCAAGCCGCGCGCCCTGTCGGGCGGCCAGCGGCAGCGCGTGGCGCTGGGCCGCGCCATCGTGCGCAATCCGCAGTGCTTCCTGTTCGACGAGCCGCTCAGCAACCTGGACGCGAAGCTGCGCGTCAGCATGCGCGCCGAGATCAAGCAGCTGCACCTGCGCCTCGGCAGCACCACGGTCTACGTCACGCACGATCAGGAAGAAGCGATGACCCTGGGTGATCGCGTGGTCGTCATGAGAGACGGCGTGATCCAGCAGAGCGGCAGCGCCCTCGAGATCTACCACCTGCCCGCGAACCGCTTCGTCGCCGGATTCCTCGGCAGCCCGCAGATGAACTTCCTGCGCGGGAAGTTGCGCGAGGAGGCAGGGGGGCTGATCTTCGACGAGGGCAGCGGGCGGTTGCCGGTCCCGCCGTGGGCCCGCGCGCTGCTGGCGGGCGCGCGCGGCGGCGACAAGGGCGAAGAGGTGGTGCTCGGGATCCGGCCCGAGTGCCTGAGCGATTCAGGGGCGGCCCGGCTGCCGAGCCCGAGCGACGCGACGCGCGGCCGCCTGAACATGAAGGTGAAGCTGGTGCAGACGCTGGGCGATCGGCTCAACGTCTATCTGTCGACGCCCGACCACGACGAGATCGTGGCGCAGGTTCCGGCCGGCAGCACAGGGCCGGCGCGCTTCCGTGTCGGTGACGTCGTGTCGATCGCGTTCGACATGAACGCCGCGCACTTCTTTGCGCCGGGCGAGACCGGCGCGACGCTGGCGTCGAACCGCGACCGCTGGTCGGCGGCGCCGGTGGTCGCGGGAGCGGCGTCGTGAGCGCGGCGGGCACCGGCAAGCGGGTGCTCGTCACCGGCGCGACCGGCAAGGTGGGCCGCGCCACGATCGCGCGCCTGCTCGCTGAGCCGAGGTTCGCGTCGTTCACGGTGCGCGCGCTGTGCCACAGCCGGACTCTGGATCCAGCGCCACGCCTGGAGATCGCGCGCGGCTCGATCGCGCAGCGCGCGGCCGTCGACGAAGCGATGGCCGGCGTGACCCACGTGCTGCACCTGGCGACGTGCAAGGAGACGCCCGAGTCGATCATGGACGTCACGGTCAAGGGCCTCTTTGGGTTGCTCGAGGCCAGCCGCGGCAGCCCGACGTTTCAGCAATTCATCCTGATCGGCGGCGACGCCGGCATGGGCCATTGCGTGTGGCCGCATCCGATCCCGGTCACCGAGACGCAGAAGCACAGCGCCTATCCCGGCTGCTACGCGCTGTCGAAGGTGCTCGAGGAGGTGATGCTCGAGCAGTACTACATCCAATACGATCTCGACGGGTGTTGCTTGCGCGCGCCGTGGATCATGGAAAAGGACGACTTCAAATACCAGATGTCGTTCGGCACCGACGTCTTCGGCGGCATCCGCTGGCGCGAGTACGTCGGCGCCGAGCGCGCCGACCAGTACGCGGCCGAAGGCGCGGTCGCGCAGATGCAGGACGCCGAGGGACGTCCGTTGCTGCGCAACTTCGTGCACCTCGACGATCTCGTCGGCGCGATCCTGCTCGCGGTCGACCAGGCCGGCGCGCGGCGGCAGACGTTCAACATCTGCATGGACGAGCCAGTCGACTACGGGCGCGTGGGGTCGTATCTGTCGGAGACGCGCGGTCTGCGCGCGATCCCGGTGCGGACGCAGTTTCACTCCACCTGGCTCGATAACAGCAAGGCGCGGTTCCGGCTCGGCTGGCGGCCGCTCTACGATTTGCCGAAGTTGATCGACGCCGCGTACGACTACCAGCGCGCCAGCGACGATCCGCGCATCGTCTGGTATCCGGGCTGATGCGCCGCCGGTGGCCTGCGCGCGCTCTGGCGCTGGGATTGCTGCTGCCCGCGGCCGCCGCACGCGCCGACAGCGTCGCGCCGCTGCCGATGCCCGACACACATCCGGTGGTCGTCACGTACTGGGACAAGTGGACCGGGCCCGAGAAGGACGCGATGCAGGTCGTGGTCAACGACTTCAATCGCGCGCAGGAGCGCATCTACGTCGAGTTTCAATCGGTCTCCGACATTCCGCAGAAGACGCTCGCCGCGACCGCGGGCGGCGTTCCCCCCGACATCGCCGGCGGCTGGGCGGTCAACATCGTCGAGTTCGCCGACAAGAACGCGCTGACGCCGCTCGACGAGCTGGCCCGCGGCACGATCGTCAGCCGCGATCGCTACCTGCCCGTTTACTGGGACATGGGCGTCTACCAGGGAAAGCTCTACGGCATCCCGTCGACGCCGGCGACGACCGCGCTCTACTGGAACAAGGGCCTGTTTCGCGCGGCCGGGCTCGACCCCGAGCGGCCACCGCGCACGCTCGCCGAGCTCGACGAGTACGCAAAGAAGCTGACGCACGTCGAGAAGAGCGGACAGATCTCGCAGGTCGGATTCTTGCCGTCGGAGCCGCAGTGGTGGCCGTTCTTCTGGGTCAACTTCTTCGATGGGCAGCTCTGGGACGGCGGCGCGCATACCACCGCCGACGCGCCCAACAACCTGCGCGCGTACGAGTGGATCCAGAGCTACCCCAAGCGCTACGGCGTGTCGGCGATCCAGAACCTGTCGGCCGGCTTCGGCAACTTCGCGTCGCCACAGGACCCGTTCATGAGCGGCACGCTGGCGATGATCTTCCAGGGCGTGTGGTGGTCGAACTACATCCATCAGTACGCGCCCAAGATGGACTTCGGCGCGGCGCCGTTCCCGGTGCTGCACGAGGGCGACCCGCCGACCACCTACGTCGACACGGACATCCTGATGATCCCGCGCGCGGCCCGGCACGCGCGCGAGGCGTTCGCGTTCTTCGAGTTCCTGGCGCAGCAGGCCGAGACCGAGAAGCTGAACTTCGGGCAGCAGAAGAACTCGCCGCTGCGCGAGGTCAGCGACGGTTTCATCCGCAACCATCCGCACCCGTACATCCGCCTGTTCCAGGACCTGGCGTCCAGCCCGCGCGCGATCGGGCAGCCGCGCATGAGCACCTGGTGGGAGTACCGCGTCGACTTCGAGACCGCGTTCCAGCGCGTGTGGCTGATGCAGTCGACGCCGGCCGAGGCGCTGCACGTGGTGCAGGTGCGCGCTCAGAAGAACTGGGATCGGGCGCAGGCGCGCGCGCGCCTGCTCCCTTCGCCGAGCCTGCGCGTGGCGCCGTTCGGGGTGCTGGCGCTCTTCATCGCCGCCGCGTTGCTTCTGGTCTGGTGGCAGTACGCGAGGGCGCGCGCGGGGCGTATCGCGGGTCGCTCCGTGCGCGCCAACGTCTCGCTGCGCAAGGGCGTCCTGTTCTCGTCGCCCTGGATCCTGGGGTTGCTCGCGTTCCTCGCCTACCCGCTGGCGGCGTCGATCGTCTACAGCTTCTGCGACTACTCGGTGCTGTCGCCGCCGCGGTGGGTCGGCCTGCAGAACTTCGCCGACATGGCCTCCGACGAGGTCTTCTGGATCGCGCTCAAGAACACCTTGCTGTACGTCGCGCTGGCGCTGCCGCTCGGCATCCTGTTCGCGTTCGCGGCGGCGCTGATGCTCGACGCGGGCGTGCGCGGGTCGGGCGTCTATCGCACGCTGGTGTTCCTGCCGTCGCTCACGCCGGTCGTCGCCAGCGCGATGACCTGGATCTGGATCTTCAACTCGCAGTACGGAGTGCTCAACCATTGGTTGAACAAGCTCTCGTTCGGCCTCGTCGGGCCGATTCCCTGGTTGTCGGACACCCGCGCGGCGTTGCCGTCGCTGGTGCTCATGAGCTTCTGGTCGATCGGCCAGGTCGTGGTGATCCTGCTGGCGGCGATGCAAGACGTGCCGGTCTCGCTCTACGAGGCCGCGGACCTCGACGGCGCGGGCTGGTGGAGCAAGGTCTGGCACATCACGATTCCGCTCACGTCACCCGTGATCTACTTCAACGCGGTCATGGGCGTGATCTCCGGCCTGCAGCTCTTCACGCAGCCCTACACGATGACCGCGGGCGGCCCGGCGCTGGCGACGACGACGTACACGATGCACCTCTACCAGGAGTCGTTCCGCTACCTGCGCATGGGCTACGCGGCGGCGATGTCGTGGATCCTGTTCCTGGTGGTGCTGGCGCTGACCGGAGCGGCCGTGCGCCTGTCGCGGACGCGCGTCCACTACATGGGAGGCTGACGTGAACGCCGCCGGGTCCCCATTCAGCAGCACGTTCCGCCGCCATCCCGGGTCGCGGGCCGTGGTTCACGCCGTGCTGATCACCCTGTCGGTGGTCTTCGCGTTCCCGCTGCTGTGGATGCTGTCGACGTCGCTCAAGCCCATCGAAGAAGTGATGGTGACGCCGCCGCGCTTTCTCCCGAGCCATCTCAGCTGGCGCAACTACGGCGAGGCCATCGCCTACATTCCGTTCTGGCGCTACACCGCCAACACGTTCATCTCCTGCACGCTGGCAGCGCTCGGCACCACGCTGTCGAGCGCGCTCGTCGCCTACAGCTTCACGCGCCTCGAGTGGCCCGGGCGAGATCTCTTCTTCGGCCTGACGCTGGCGGCGATCATGATCCCGTTTCCGGTGGTGATGATCCCGCTCTATGGCGTCTACAAGGTGCTGGGTTGGACCGGAAGCCTCAAACCGCTGTGGGTGCCGCCGGCGTTCGGGACCGCGTTCAACATCTTCCTCCTGCGGCAGTTCTTCCAGCGCATCCCCAAGAGCCTGCCCGAGGCGATGATGCTCGACGGCGCGAGCGAGCTGGCGATCTTCCGGCGGCTCTACCTGCCGCTGTCACGCGCGCCGCTGGCGGTGGTCGCCTTCTTTCAGTTCACGTTCACGTGGAACGACCTGCTGGCGCCGCTCTTGTTCCTCACCGACCAGCAGACGTTCAATTTGCCGGTGGGGCTCGACTTTTATCGCGGCCGCCTGGGCGGCACGCAGTGGCACTACCTGATGGCCGCGTCGTTCCTGACGACCGCGCCGCTGATCGTGCTCTTCTTCGTGCTCCAGCGCTGGTTCTTGCGCGGCCTCAGCTTCATGAAGAACGTCGACTGACCAGAGCATGGCGACGGCTGACGACGAGCTCGAGCTCTGGTACGACCACCCCGCGAGCGGGAGCGACCCCTGGATCGAGGCGCTCCCCGTGGGCAACGGACGCCTCGGGGGCATGGTGTTCGGCGGCGTGGGCGTCGAGCGCATCCAGCTGAACGAGGAGTCGGTGTGGTCGGGGTCGCCGCAGGACGCGGACAATCCGGCGGGGCGCGAGGCGTTGCCGCGCATTCGCGAGCTGCTGTTCGCCGGGCGTTACGCCCTGGCGCAGAAGCTGACCTACGAGACGATGGTGTGCCTCGGACAAGGTTCGGGGTTTGCCGACGGCGCCAACATTCCGTACGGGTCGTATCAGACGCTGGGCGATCTGACGTTGCGCTTGCTGGGGCGGGGCGGGGGAGCGACGCCGGCGGACTATCGGCGTTCGCTGAACCTCGACACCGCCGTTGCCACCACGACGTTCGTGCTCGATGGCGTGCGCCACACGCGCGAGGTCTTCGCGAGCCGCCCCGATCAGACGCTGGTCGTGCACTGGACGGTCGGACGACCAGGGGCGCTCTCGTTCGAGGTCGAGCTGTCGCGCATCGCGCGCGCGACCACGGCGGCGGTCAGCGGCGACGGCGGCATGGCTTACGACGAGCTGGTGATGGAGGGCGCGACGCCCGACGGCCGCGGCGGCGCGGGCCTGCATTTCGTGGCGCGCGTGCGCGCGCAAGTCACGGGTAAAGCGGCGTCGGTGATGTCGACGGGAAATCGCCTGCTGATTCGCGGCGCCGACGCGGTGACGCTGCGGCTCACGGCCGCGACCAACTACGACATGAAGGCGCCGCCGACGTATCTGAGCGGCGATCCGCACGGCCTCAGCGCCGAGCCGCTCGCGCACGCGGCGGCGCGCGGCTACGCCGAGCTGCGCGCGGCTCATGTCGCCGATCACCAGCGGCTGTTCCGGCGCGCGCGGCTGGATCTGGGCGGCCACGACAGGCGCGCGATTCCGACCGACCAGCGAATCGCGGCGGTCTCGGCGGGCGCGATCGATCCGGATCTCGTTGCCATGTACTTTGCGTTTGCCCGCTATCTGTTGATCGCGTCATCGCGTCCAGGCGATCTCGCGGCCAACCTGCAAGGTATCTGGTGCGACGGACTGCAGGCCGCGTGGAACTCGGACTACCACAGCAACATCAACGTCCAGATGAACTACTGGCCGGCGGAGGTGACCAACCTCGGCGAGTGCGCCGAGCCGCTGTTCGATCTCATCGAATACATGCGCGAGCCCGGGCGGCGCACGGCGCGCGTGCAATACGGCGCGGGCGGCTGGGTCACGCACACCATCACCAACGTGTGGGGTTTCACCTCGCCGGGCGAGGGTGCCTCGTGGGGGCTCAGCAACGCCGCGGGCTGGTTGTGCGCGCACCTCTGGGAGCACTACGCGTTCACGCTCGATCGCGCGTTTCTCGCTCGTGCCTACCCGACGATCAAAGAGGCGGCGCAGTTCTACCTCGACACGCTGGCCGTCGACCCGTCGAGCGGCCACCTGGTGACCGCGCCGTCGGTGTCGCCGGAGAATTCGTTTCGCCTGCGAAGCGGCGAGGTGGTCGCTGTCTGCTACGGCCCGACGATCGACACCGAGATCGTGCGCGAGCTGTTCACCCGCGTCATCGCAGCGGCGCGCATCGTCGGTGACGGCGACGCCGCCTTTCTTGCGCGAGCCGCCGATGCTCTGGCCAGGTTGCCGCCGCTGCGCCTCGGCCGCTTCGGCAACATCCAGGAGTGGCCCGAAGACTTCGAGGAGATCGAGCCCGGCCATCGCCATGTCTCGCATCTCTACGCGCTGTTTCCCTCGGACCAGATCTCCCCGACCGCGACGCCTGAGCTGGCCGCGGCCGCGCGCGCGACGCTGGCGCGCCGCCTTTCGCACGGGGGCGGGGGCACCGGCTGGAGCCGCGCGTGGATCGTCAACTTCTTCGCGCGGCTGCGGGACGGCGCGGCGGTGCAGGAACACCTGCAAGCGCTGCTCGGAAAGTCGACGCTGCCGAATCTCTTCGATACCCACCCGCCGTTCCAGATCGACGGCAACTTCGGTGGCGCCGCCGGCATCGCCGAGGCGTTGTTGCAAAGCCATGGAGATGACGGCTTCCTGGCGTTGCTGCCGGCGTTGCCGCCCGCCTTGCGCGACGGCCGCGTCACCGGCTTGCGGGCGCGCGGCGCGTTCGAGGTCGACATGGCCTGGAGCGGCGGCAAGCTCGCGGCAGCGGAGATCCGGTCGCTGGCGGGCAGCGAATGCCGGGTCCAGTTGCCGCCGGGATCCGCTGCTCGAGTGACGCAGGCTGGCGCCGAAGTGGCCTCCGTCGGCCAACGTCTGAGCTTCACGACCACGGCCGGCGCTACTTACGTGATCGCCGTCGAACACGATGGTTTCCGGGCTTCCGCCGAGCTCGTGTCGCGGTCACGCCAGTGACCGAAAACGTACAACGATCGACCGAATCGCGGCTTGCCGCGCCGGTACGAAAAGGCGAACGTGCGAACGGTTGCGGCGGGGGGCACTTGCCCGAAGTTCACGAGCGCGGTGTTTCTGATAGGATGCGCGACCGCGCCCCTGCTGATTCTTCGTGCTCCGCACCGACGGCGCTCAAAACGACTTAGGAGGATCCGGATGCAGTCGCTTCGTCTCGTGTTGTTCGCTTTGCCGCTGACGTTGGTGGGCGCCGCCTGTTCGCAGTCCGGACCGAATCTGGGGGGTGGCACCGGAGGCGCGGGCGGAGCGACGGGCATGGGCGGCATGATGGTCACCGTCGATCAGGTGGCCGGTACGCCGAACGCGAACGGCGACAAGCTCGAGGACTCGTGGATGCTGTTCCCCTGCTACGCACAGCAGGCGCAGGATTGCATCACCGTTGCGTCGGGCGCCTGTCCCAATCAACTCACTGACAATCCGAACCTGACGTTCGAGCAACAAGGACTGCAGATCGACCAGAGCTACACCGTCGGTGGGACTCCGGGCGTCATGTACAACGTGACGTTCCAGATCAACGGGATCACCGAGGGGAAGTACTACGAGAACGGCACGCGCGCCGACGGCGACCTCGCGCCTCCGAACCCCGACGTGCTCACCGGGCTCAACACGCTGTACACGGGCGGCGATCCGGTGAACTTCGAGAACTACAACATCTACAAGATCACCGTGCTCGACACGAGCACGCCGCCCAACGAGCTCCAGCACTACTACCTGAACTCGATGCCGGCCGGCACCGCGATGAACTTCGAGAACCACGACACCTTCCCCCTGGGCTACACCGCGGTCATCCCGGTCATGGGCGGCGGAACGATTCAGTACCACCAGTCCGATCGCAACTGCCACGCGATCGACAACTGCGGGATTGGCTCGCGCTCGGCGACCTGCGCCGTCACCGCGGGCCGCAACATTCCCAACGAGCCCAGCGTCGTCATTCCGTCGACGTATCTCGGAACGCCCATGGAGAACTTCAACACCCGCAACGGGGCGATGCAGCCGTTCCACGCGCAAGGCATGCACCTCACCGTGACTGACGTTCAGGTGATGCCTCCGTCGATGTAGCGAGCGCGCGCTCGAAGGAATCGGCGGGGGCCGTGAGCCCCGCCACGTCGCGCCGCGATCTCGTCGGTTGATAGGCCCCAGTCTCGCCCGCCAGAGGTCAAAAACGTGAAACTCAAAGCCGTCATTGCGTTCTCGATCACGATCTGTGCTGTTGCTCTCACCAGCCGAGTCGCCTCCGCCGAAGTGACGTTCGCGAACATGGATGGGTGGGAGCTCTATACGTCGGGGCGCGCCAACGTCTTCTTCAGCACCGCGTTCGGCGACGGCAATCCGGTTCCACCCGCGGGCGTCACCGAGAGCATCGTCCAGGGCGGCGGCCTGCCGATCTACAAGGACAGCATGCCCGCCGATCCCGGCGTGCAGAGCAAGTTCCTGAACATGCGCTTGCGCAGCGGCTTCGTGCCCAACGTGTTTGCGATCGGGCTGCGGCGCCAGGTCACCGAGTCGACGATGCTGACCGCGCACATGGCGCTGTGGGCGACGATCGACACCGAGGGGCAGCGCAAGACCGAGCCGCTCTTCGCGTGGGTGCAGGAGTGGTACCTGAAGCTCGAGGGGCCGTGGGGCAGCGTGACCGGCGGCCGCGCTCTCGATCTGTTCTCGCGTGGCGCGAGCCAGAACGACTATATGTACCTGCACGCCTACGGCCTCGGCTTCCCGGGCAACGTCGAGGCGAACCCCAACGGATCGGCGGCCGG
Organism: uncultured Myxococcales bacterium; assembly: GCA_964571275.1. Classification (GTDB taxonomy): domain Bacteria; phylum Myxococcota_A; class Polyangia; order Fen-1088; family Fen-1088; genus DASRQZ01. The sequence goes on along the minus strand of CAZNCQ010000066.1, from coordinate 9,508 downwards.
CTTGATCGGGTTCGGCGTGATGGCCGCGTTCTATTCCACCGGGGTCGCGTACGCGACGCCCAGCCGGTTCCCGCTGCAGAACACCATCGGCGTCTACGATCCGACGCCGTTGCCCGGCGGCTACGAAGCGACGCGCTACCCGCGCTTCGAGGACGAGCTGACGTTCGACATGACGATGCGCCGGCTCAAGCTGCACCTGTTCGCCAACGGCGAGTATCAGACGGTCTACCTGAGCGGATCCAACCGGCACGCCACGTCCTACGGCGTCGGCTACGGCGGGCGCGCCGAGATCGGCAACCTCCATCTCGGGGTCGCCGGGCACTATGGCAAGGGATTGGGCCTGTTCTACGCGCTCGAGCCCGATGACGTCAGCGTGTCGACCTCGACCTTCGAGCTCCGCACCTTCGATGGTTACTCCGCCATCGCGCAGTACGTGCTCGGTCGGTTCGACATCAACGCGGGCTGGGGCATTTCGCGCGTTTTCCTCCTCGACTCGGACACCTTCAACCCGAGTGGCGCGCTCAACCCCGACGGCAGCCGTGTGCTGTCGAGCGCGAGCGTGCTCAAGTACCAGATGGCGTACGCAGGGGCGCTGGTCTTTCACCCGCGACCCTACCTGCACTTCGACATCGACTACCTGCGCGCGCAGGCGCAGTGGTACGGCGCGCCGATCCTGTTGAAGCCGCCGCAGATCGTGCCGGGCTACCAGGCCGAGCACCAGAACGTGAACATCGTCAACGTCGGCATGACCGTCACCTGGTGACGAGAGCCCGCGCCATCGACATCGCGTCGGCGTAGCTCAGCGCCAGCGACATGCCGTGCTCCAGCAGGGGCTCGGCCGCGATGAACTTGCGCGGCACGTAGCCGGCGGTTTCGAGGCGCGGGTAGAAGCCGAGCACGGCGATGCTGCCGCGCGCCGCGCCGCGTGCGGGCGCAGGCGCCACGTCCCACGCGAAGAGCGCGCCGTGCGTGGCGCCGTCGACGGCGATCGCGGTGAACCCGCGCAGCCGATCGCGCGCCAGCTGCCAGACGGCGTCGAAGTCCACCAGGGGCAGGTTGTCGTCGATGGCGATGCGATCACCGGCGAGCGGCTTCGCGCGGTGCCAGCCAGGGAACGCGAGCCAGTTCCCCGGTACGACCAGGCTCGCGGCCAGCGCGTCGGGGTCGAGCGCGACCGGCACCGCGACCGCCACCGACGCGAGGTGGCCGTCGGGGGTGCGACGCACGGCCGCGACGGCGCCGCGCGGGCGAAAGGGATCGAGCGTCGGGCTCGACGCCAGCGCCGCGGCATCGGTCCTCAGCGCAGACGGCGCCGGCGGGGAGCGGCTGCCGCGCGGCCGTCGCGCAGCGGTGTCGGTCGGGTGCAGCGCGCGCTCGACGGCGGCGCGCAGGACGACGTACGCGGCGGTGACGTTCATGGCGCTTTCGCCGAACGGGCTGCGCGAGGCGACGCGGCGGAAGATCCAGCCGGCGGAGCGCATGTTGACCTGAGACTCGAGCACCAGGATCGTTCCTGCGCCCGGCCGTGACGCTGGCGCCGGCATCCAGGTGAACGCCAGCTTGCCCGGGGCCAGGTCGCCTTCGGCCAGCACCAGGTCGACGCCGTCGGCGCGCCGGCTGACCCACGCCTTGCCGTGCAAGTTGAAGAGCGGGATCTCCAGCTCCCATTCGATCAGCTGGTCGTCGATGTCGCCGCGGGCCGCGCGCCGGCGCCCGACGACGTCGGCGCGCACCAGCGAAGGAATCGCGTCGCGGTAGGCGCGTGGGTCGCCCAGCGTCGCTGCCAGCGCGGCGGGCGAGACCGCGGCGCGCGTCGCCAGCAGCGCGGCAGGCGCGCGCCCTGGCACGGGATCGTCGACGACCACCAGGTCGGCGCCGCGCAGCGCCGCCAGCGCGGCTTCGATCGCCTGGGGCTCGGCGCGCGCGGGCAGCGCGCCGGCTTGCGGGGTGGTCGCCGCGGCCACCGACCAGGCGCCGCACAGCCCGGCGGCGATCGCGAGCGCGAGCGCGCGGCGAGCGCCGCGTCTATGGATTGGTTCGGCGGTGAACGTCAATCGAGACGAGGCCATTGTCGCCGAAGACGTTCGCGAAATCGCTGAAACCGTCGCCATCGAAATCGCCGGCGAACCACAGCTGCCCGTCCCAGAACCCCCCCTGCCGCGTGAACCAGTGCTGTTCGTAGACCAAGGCCGACAGGCGGACATCGGCGGACGCGAGCCCGGCGTCGCCGAAGACGTCGGCCAGATCGGCCCAACCGTCGTTGTCGAAGTCGCCGGTGAGCCACTTCTGCCCGGCGGAGAACTCACCTTGCTTCGTGATCAATCGTTTGTAGGTGAAGGCGAATCCGTTCGACGAGTGGAGGTCGATCGAGATCGCGCCCCAATCATTGAAGACGTTGATCAGATCGTCGCCCGGGTCGTTGGCCTGAAAACGGCCGGCGAGCCAATTCTCCGCGTCCCAGAACCCGGCCTGTTGTGTGGCCCAGCGCTGGACGACGAAGCCGGATCCCGTCGACAGGTGGACGTCGATCGATATTTGGTCCCGGTCGTCGAATATGTTGGCGAGGTCGGCCCTGCCATCGCCGTTGAAGTCTCCCGCGACCCACTTCTGGCTGTCCCAGAAGCCGTTTTGCCGCGTGGCCCACCGCGCGACAGAGAAGCTGGATCCGGTCGACAGATGGACATCGATCGAAGCCTGGCCCGCATCGCTGAAGACGTTCGCCAGGTCGACCTTGCCGTCGCCGTCGAAGTCGCCGGCGACCCACTTCTGGCCGCCCCAGAAGCCGTTCTGTTGCGTGGCCCAGCGCTGCGCCACGAACGTCGTGTTGACCGAGCGGTAGACCCCGATCGTAGCCGAGCCATTGTCGGCGGAGATCTCGGCCAGGTCAGCGCGGCCGTCGCCGTCGAAGTCGCCGGCGAGCCACTTCGCTCCGTCGAGGAAGACGCCCTGCTGCGTGGCCCATCGTTCCTGGTTGACGCCGCTCGGCGACGCATCCGAGAGCGGGCCCCCGTCGGCCGTTCCACCGGCCGCCGCGGCGCCGTCCGAGCCCGGTCCTGCTCCGCCGTGGGTCGCGCCGGTGCCGCCTCCCGGCGGCGATGGAAGGGGGCCACCGCCTGGCTCGCCGCCGCCGCCGGCCGGCGGTGGAAGGCCGAGGCCCGTGAGGCAACCGCCCGTCAACATCACAACGCCGACGACGACCGCGCCACTTCCGATGCGAGCGACTACGACCACGCGTTCCCTCCGCGCTCCTGAGCTACAGCAGCTACACCGCGACATCGGCGGATCGGCGCGCGCCTGAAATCAGCTCGTCTTCTTTATCAGCACACCCGACGGCATTCCCGCGCCGGGCGTCTCGTCCTTGGGTGTGCGTCCAGAACGCAGATCCTCGATGTAGCCATCGACTTCGGCCTGCGCCTTGGGCGAGAGCTCCTGAAAGCGCACACCTATGTCGCCGGAGTCGTCCCCGCCCAGGTGGGCGACCTGTCCCGGCAGGTGCAGCCGCTTGCCGTTGGGCAGCGTCAGGATGATGTCGACCGGCAGGCCGATGCGCGCGTGCGGTCCGAGCGAGATGCGCATGCCTCCCTGAGAGACGTTCACGGCGTGAACGCTGCGGAACGCCTGCCAGTTGGGGATCTTCACCTCGACGAGCGAGCGTGTGCTCACTCGCTCGCTTGTGCGCCTGTCCCCTTCTGCCTCGGAACCCGCCCGTCGATCGTCGTCCGGTCGCTTCATGCGTCACCCGCTAGACACGGCTAGACCCGGGAATTATCTCATAACGCGGCGTTCGAAACTTGTTATCGTGCGCCGTCGGCGCGCTAGCTGGCGCCCAGTCCAAAAGGGGGTCCCGAATGAAACGATCCGTATCGATGCTGGCGATGGCGATGTTACTCGCGGGCGGTTCCGCGGCGTACGCGGCCAAAAAGGTCAAGGTTCCGATGAGCCTCGTCGACGCGAACGGCGTCGGAAAGTCTGTCGGAACGATCACGCTCCAGGATTCGAAGGACGGTGTCACGATCACCACCGACCTCAAGGATCTGCCACCAGGCGAGCACGGCTTTCACATGCACGAGAAGCCGAGCTGTGATCCCGCCGACAAGGACGGCAAGAAGACGGCGGCCCAGGCAGCCGGCGGCCACTTCGATCCCGACGGCACCAAGGCTCACAAGGGGCCGGGTGGCGGTGGTCACAAGGGCGATCTGCCGAAGATCGAGGTGTCGGACAAGGGCGTGGCCAAGGCCAAGCTCGACGTGGCGGGGCTCAAGCTCGCCGACATGCAAGGGCACTCGCTGATGATCCACGAGGGCGGCGACAACTATTCGGACACGCCCAAGCCGCTCGGCGGCGGCGGCACCCGGATGGCGTGCGGCGTGATTCCGGCGGGGAAGTAGCGGCCGACCTCCTCAGCCCGACCCTCTCCTCCGCGGCGGACCGCAGAGGAGAGGGAGACGGAAGAAGCCGTCGAGGACGGACGGAGACGTCTATGCCGCGGCGGACGTCGTCGGCTCGGAGCGGTCTTTCCCTGCCATCGCGCTCGGCAGCGTGATGCCGAAGGACTCCGCCTTCGCGCGGGCGGCCTGCTTCATCTTCTCGACGATGATCGGGCGCTGCTCGACCCACTCCTCGCGCGCCTGCTCGAACAGCACCGGCGAGCGCTCGGCGGCTCGCTTGCGCAGCTTCTCAATCGTCGCCGGCAGCGCGCGGGCGGCCGCGAGCGCCTTCTTCGCGAACAGCTTGGCCTTGATCACGCGAATCTCGTTCTCGCTCTTGCCGATGAACGGCGCCACCTCGGTCAGGCGGTCGGCGGCGGTGCCGGCGGCTGCGTGCGGCGAGCGATGCAGGCCGCTCGCCATCTCCGGGTGCGCGCCGAAGAACGCTCGCACCTTCGCGGCGTCGAGCCCGAGCTTCGCCAGCGTATCGGCGTACTCCTTCTGGGCGGCGATCCGCGCCTTGAACAGGAACATCTGCACGCGGCTCTGGACGTTGACCTTGCCGTCGCCCGAGGTCTCGATCGCGCAGAAGATGCTCTGCGGATAGAGGCCGGTGATCAGGCTCTGCACGCCGTCGGAGACGCCCGACGACGGCATGCACCCGAACGGCTTCACCGACAGCGTCATGTGCGCCTTGTTGCGCAGGACGTTCAGGATGAACTTCCCGACCTCCATGTGCCCTTCGCCGCCGCGGATCTGGTTGTTGTAGTACTTGTGCGCGGTCTCGGCGATCTCGTCCATCTCGGGCAGGTGGTAACCGCGGTAGCCGACGGCGGCGCCGAAGATGTGGAACACGGCGCGGATCGCCAGGTCGGCCACGAACAGGCCGGCCAACTTCTTGCCGATCTGCACGTTCTTGAGGCTCTTCTTCGCCTCGTCGACGCCGCGCAGCTCGGCGCGCAGCTTGGTGTCGTAGCGGCCTTCCCAGAGCATGAAGAGCAGCCAGTTGGTGACGAACTGGATGTCGCACTCGGCGCCTTCCGACTCGAGGAAGCGCTGCAACTGATAGTTGCCGTCGCCCTCGGTGGTCATCGCCCAGAACTCGCCGATGATCGACACGCGCGGCGCGGGGCGGGTCCAGTCGAGCTGGATCTTCCCGAACTCGCGCTTGCCGCGCATCAGCGCCGCCAGCACCGACTTGCCCGAGATCAGCGCATCGTGCACGTAGCGCTTGGTGTTCTCGATCGCGCGGTCGGTGGCGCCGGCCTCGACCTCGAACGGGCGCAGGCGATAGCCCATGCCGTTGATGACGTCGCCGGCCAGGATCGCCTTCAGCAGGCCGATGAAGAACCCGGGGTTCATCTCCAGCCCCGCCTCCTCGCCCGTCGCCTGCTTCAAGCCGCCCTTTTGCTGGAACAGCATCACGCGGAAGCCGTCGAAGCCGGCGTCGCGCAGCGCCTTGCGGTACTCGGTGGCGTACATGCCGAAGCGGCACGGACCACACGCGCCCGCGGTCAAGAAGACGTACTTCTCGACCATGTCGCGCTGGCCCAGCTTGTCCTGCTCGGCCCGCTCGGTCAGGAACTTGACCAGGTTGCCGACGGTGAAGTAGGTCGGGTTGCACTGGCCGCGGTTGCCGAACTCCTTGCCGTAGCGCAAGGCATCGTTGTCGGGCACGTCGATGACCTCGACGTTGTAGCCGAGGCCGGTGAGCGCGCCCTTGACCAGGTAGTCGTGCGCCGCGGTCAACCCCGAGACCAGCAGCGTGGTCTTCTCGCGCTGGCTCTTGGTGAACTGCGGGCTGACCATCTGGTCGTACCAGTGATCGGTCTGCAGCGCGCCGCCCGGGCGCGTGTTGATGGCTGCTTCCTCGTCGAGCTTCCGTAGCTCCGCGTCGATGTCGATGTCGCCGGCGAGCCCACTCGCGACGTCCTCACCCAGAATCGGCAACCGAAACGCTTGTTGGTCCTTGGCAGTTCCCATGTGTCATCGTCTCCTATTGGGTCAGCCCAGGCTGCGCGCCTGCGCGGTATCGATCGGTTTGACGTGTCCGTCCCGGCTTCGGATGCCAAGCTGGACGATTCCCTGTTTCTTCATTTCGTCGCGGGCCGCCGACGCCAGCTCCAGAGCCGACGGCTGCGCGCGCGACTGCTCGTACGCCTTCACGCGCTCCGTGATCTCTGCAATCTGACGTTCGACCGACGGATCCTTCTGCGAACGCTCCGCCAGCTGCTTGGCCTTCATCGCCAGCAGCGTCAGCCGTTTCTTGTCGATCTGGTTGAGCAGCGACTGCTTCTCGGAGCTCACGTCTTCGAGCCGCTCCTTGTGCAGCGTCAGGCTGTGCGCGTAGGTCTTGACGCGGATCTTGATCGAGCCGCCCGGCTTGTTGGCGTCGATGTCGTGCAGCGCCGAGTACGGCGTCTGCGCTGTGCCGATGATGCCATCGATGATGCCGTAGGTCGGCGCGTCGTGGCCGCACTTGAACGACGACAGGTCCAGCACCACGACGTTGGGGTGGTGCGCGGCGAACTTCGCCGCCCAGACCTTCTGCGCCGAGTTCGACGAGTAGTTCTCCGGCCAGACGTCGCCGATCTCGAGCGGCGTCGTGATGCGCCCTTTTTGCAGATCCTCGGCGAAGAAGCGCGACAGCCACGCCTCGTCCTTTGGAATCGACCGGATCGACAGCACCGGGTAGCCCAGCACCTGGAACTCCTCGGGGATGCTGTGGTTCAAGCCCGGGTCCAGGTGGTAGGGACGGCCGATCATCAGGATCGCGATGCGGTCTTCCTTCTCGACCTGCTCGAGGATTGTCTTGCCCTTCGCCTCCATCTCGACGTCGAGCTTCTTCATCGCCGCCCAGGCCTCATCGCAGGCGAAGTCGTTTTCGTCCTCGGTGATGTCCAGGTGCTCGCGGAAGGTGTCGAAGAGCTGCTTGCGCAGCAGCGTCGGCTCGATCATCGAGCAGGCCGGATCCAGGTACTTGATCCCGCGCTGCGCGAAGAAGTCCGTCTCCTTGGTGAACGCCGCCTTGAGCACGTTGGGCGCGCCCGCGACGATCGGGCAGGACGTGTAGTCCATCGCCTTCTTCACGAACGACGGCACGTGCGTCAGCGTCGGGAAGAAGATCAGGTTCAGCTTTCGCTCATCGGTGTGGTGGTGAAACAGGAGATTGTGGATGTGCGCCTGCCCGACCTTCGACGGATAGCAGGGATCGATCGAGCCGTACTTGCCGCCCTCCATCCACATCTCTTCCGAGGTGTAGTCGCTGAAGACCACGTGCTGCTTGGCAATGCCCAGCGTCTCGAGATAGGTGCGCCAGAACGGCGCCGTCGACCAGACGTTCAGCACCTTGGGGATGCCGATGCGGATGCGCGAGCGCTTCTTCCACGCCTCGGCGCTGGACCGCTTGAACGTCCCTTCGATCGGGATGCGCCGCACGTTGGTCAGCGTGCGCCGGACCTCGATGTCCATCTTCTTCGCGCCGTCCTCGGGCATCGGATGCTGGTCGTAGAAGTGCCGGAACAGCAGCTTCGACTCGGTGTCGACCAGGTTCGGGTACGCCTTCATCAGTCTCTTGCGCTCGGCGGACAGCGCGAGCATCGCGTCCTCCGACTCGACCGTCCCCTTTTCGCAGGAGAAGCCGCTGATGTAGCGCGCGGTGTCGCCCGCGGGCGTGCGTGTGTCGATGAACGTGCGCGCGCACAGGTTCGGGCAGAAGTGGCAGCGCGTGCTCTCGTCGTTCACCGAGACGTACTCGATGTTGATCGCCGAGTCGATGCCGACGAATGTCGAGTAGCCGCGCCGCCCGACCACGCGCAGGGTCTCGAACGCGGCGCCGATCGCGCCCGCCTCACCGCAGTGCGGGTGGACGTAAACCTCCGCGCCCGGCACGCGCTCCTTGATGTAGTCGACCTGGGCTTTGACCGCCGCCAGGTTGTACTGCGTGCCGCCCTGGAGCACGTACTTGGTGCCCAGCGCCGCCATGCGCGGGATCTGCACGACGTACTGCCAGACGTTCTTGGGCAGCACCTGCGCCAGGCCGGCCAGCAATTCTTCCTTGGAATAGCCTTCCTTCTGGAAGTTGACGCGATCGCTGTCGAGGAACACCGCGCAGCCGTAGCTGAACTTCGGCGACAGGTCGGCGCCGAACGCGGTCTCGGCGTACTCGGTGATCTTCACGCCGAACTGATCGGCCATCGCTTGCAGCAGCATGCCGTTGCCGGCCGAGCACTGGTTCGACAGACGGAAGTTCTTGATGTCGCCGTTCTGCATGAACAGGACCTTGATGTCCTGCCCGCCGATGTCGCAGACGACGTCGATGTCGCCGAAATAGGTGGTGGCCGACATCATGTGCGCGACGGTCTCGACGATGTTGACGTCGGACTTGACGGTCTTCTCCAGCACGTCGGCCGCGTAGCCGGTCGCGCCGAAGCCCAGCACCTCGAGCTCGCAGCCGGCGTCGGTGACCCACGCCTTGAGCCGCGCCAGGATCTCCTTCACGTCCTGGATCGGGTTGCCCTTCGAGAGCTGGTACTCCTTCTTGAGGATGTTCTTGTTCTCGTCGACGAGCACGGCCTTCGACGACGTCGAGCCGCCGTCCATGCCGATGACCGCGCGCACCTTGGTGCCGGGCGTGAGCGTCGCCGGGATGAACTTGGGGATCTTGTACTGCTCGCGGAACGCCTCGAGCTCGGCGGCGTCGCGCGACAGCGGCGGGCCCGCCGAGTCGCCGAGCTTCGACTTGCGGCCCGAGGTGATGAACTCGTTCAGCTTCTCGAGCCCCTTGTAGATGCCGACCGACGCGTCCTCGTGCAGGCCGTACATCACCGCGCCGAACGCCGCGTAGTACTGCGCGTTGGCGGGGATCATGATCAGCTCTTCGAGCGGCACGTCCTTGGGATACGCGTAGCCGCGGTCTTCCCAGGTCTGCGGGATGCGCTTGCGCCAGCACTCCTGGAGGAAGGGCAGGTACGTGTTCGGGCCGCCCAGCAGGAGGACCTTGTGCCGCAGCGTATTTCCACGCGTGAGCACCGACAGGTTCTGCATGACGATCGCGTCGGCGAGGGAGCACATGATCTCCT
>CAZNCQ010000065.1:0-27720 GCA_964571275.1 uncultured Myxococcales bacterium | reverse complement strand
TCGCCGTCGGCTCGCGCGTCACGATCTCCGACGACGACGTCAAGACGTACTACGACCGCCACATGAAGAGCGGAACGAACGTGCAGGTTCGCGCGAGCCACATCTTCATCTCGATCCCCGAGAACGCCGACGCGACCGTGGTCGCGGAGAAGCAGGCGCAGGCCAAGAAGTTGCTGGACCGCGCGCTCGCGGGCGAGGACTTCGCCAAGCTCGCGCGCGAGGCGTCCGACGATCCAGCGACGCGCGCCGAGGGCGGCGACCTGGGTTACTTCGGCAAGGACATGCTGCCGAAGGCCATCGAAGAGATGGTCTTCGCGATGAAGGTCGGCGAGGTGCGCGGCCCCGTGCGCGCCGACCGTGGCTTCCATGTGATCAAGCTGGTCGATCGCAAGGTCAAGGACCCGAAGCCGCTCGACGACGTCAAGGACGACGTCCGCATGCAGCTGCGCCAGAAAGAGATGGAGCGCCAGACGAAGTCGTACCTGGCCGAGCTGCGCAAGAAGACGCTGGTCGATATCCGGTACTAACCCAGGTTACGAGCCCACCGGCGCGGCTCGTTTGAAGCGCGTCAGGATCAACATCGCGACACCAGCGACGAGCACGGCATCGGCGACGTTGAAAACCGGCCAGGGGTTGAACGGCCACACGCCCAGGTTCACCAGCACGAAGTCGGTGACCGATCCGTGGGCGACGCGATCGATCACGTTGCCGAGCGCGCCGCCCCAGATGAGACCGAGCGCCGCGATCGTCCAGGAGCTCGACGGCGGCACTTTGCGCAGGTAGCCGATGATCAGCGCCAGCGCCGCCAGCGAGACCAGGCTCAGCACGACGCGGCCGCCGTTCAAATCCTGAAATTGGCTGAAGGCGATACCGGGATTCTGCGCGTAGATCAGCGTCAACCGGCGGCCGATGACCGACAGGCCACCGCGTCCCAGCGCGGGCAGGCGGTGCAGCACCCAGCCCTTGCTGGCCTGGTCCGCGATCGCACTCGCCAGGCCAAACAGGGCGAACAGCAGATATTTGCGACGGTCGGGCGGAGCCAGCACAGCCGCCAGGCTAGCAAACCACTGGGCGAGCGCAATGCCCGTTACCCCGGGGTGATCCGTGGGTTACGGCACTCCTCTTGATGGTGAACGCCGCGCGTGAGCGCGTCGGAACAATACGGTCTTCTCGAGCAGGAAAATAGCGCGACGCGCAGCCCCGCTAACCGCACGTGCCGTTGTCAAGAGTCCCTGAAATCTTTGTTGATTTGCGCCGACGCCTTCGGTACGAATCGGACGCTTTTGGGACCGGCTGATGGATCGCCCCAACGGGAGTCACTCAACAATTGTTTGTTCGGCCCCACACGAAATGACGCCTCTCGTACGACCCACTGAGACAGGAAAAAGTGCGATTACGGGTGGATGGCGCCGAGGCACCCACATGGCCGTATGTGGGCACAGGTCATGCACCAGAGCTGGCGACTCGGGGCGCAAGGTGTACGCGCAGCCCGTCAAACAGAGGGAGGCATGAGGAACATGTTCCAGAAGCAACTGACCGGCCGAGGAATCTTGATCGGCGCCTTCGGGGCGATCGTGTTTGCGATCTTGGTCCTGTCGGCGGCGCCCGCCCGAGCCGAGCGGCTCGGCGACGAACGCGCCTGCGTCACGGCCTTCAAAAAGGCCAGGGAACATGAACAGTCGGGAAAGCTGCAGGAGTCGAAAGATCTCCTGATGTCGTGCGCGCAGGCGCCGTGCAGCGGCTTCATCCGGCAGCAGTGCTCGAGCAAGTACAACCAGCTCGAGTCCGACACGCCGTCAGTCGTCTTGATCGTCACGGACGCGAGTGGCTCGCCGCGCGGCGACGTTCAGGTGCGCATGGACGGCGAGCCGTTCGCTCAGCAGCTCGACGGCCGCGCGTTGTCGATCGACCCCGGCGTGCATGAGTTCACCTTCGCCGCCGACGGCGTGGTGTTCGCGACCCAGAAGATCATGATCGTTCAGGGCCAGCGCAATCGCTTCATCACCGCGCTGATCCGCTCGGGCGGCGGCAAGCAAAAGCGCATGGTCGCCGAGTCGCCGGCCGAGAAGTCGGGGAAGAAGGTCGCGAAGGCCGACGACGAGGAGACCGAGGCGGCGCCGGCGACGAAGTCTTCGTCGAAGACCGTGGCCGCGGCGGCCGACGGCAAGTCCGATGACGAGGGAGAGACGAAGACGGAGGAGGCGCCGAAGAAGAGCGGCTCGGTGCTGCCGTACGTCTTCACCGGCCTCGGCATCGTCAGCCTCGGCGCGGGCGCGGCGCTCACCTACTGGGGCATCAAGGACAATCAGCGAATGATGAACGACTGCTCGCCCAACTGCGCACCGGCCACCGTGACTCACGTGAAGCAGCTCTATCTCGCGTCGGACGTGGCGCTCGGCGTCGGTGTCGCTGCGCTGGCCGCCGCGTACTGGACGCACATCATGAACCGCCACGCCGAAGAGAAGGCGACCGAAGAAGCGCTGCGCGTCAACGTCATGCCGACCAGCTCGGGTGGATTCGCAGCCGTTTCGGGGACGTTCTAACAATGCGCCGTATTGCCGGGAATCAGAAGATGGAGAACAACACGATGACGAAGTATCGCGCTCCGCTGGTCTTGCTGCTCGGGACCTTTGCGATGTACGGCTGCTGGCAAAAGCTCGACGAGAACGCCGCGATCGATACCACTTCGATCAACGTTGATCCGAAGGGCGGAATCGGCGCGAAGTTTCCGGTGAACACCGATACGCCGGAAATCGGCGAAAATCCGGCGGACAATGGCGACCCGACCTCGACGACGACGGACCCGTGCAAGAAGACCGCTGACGACGGCCAGGCCATCCTGTCGAACTACTGCGATGGCTGCCACCAGGCCGGCGCGATCGGCAATCTGGTCGGGATCGACACGGCGGCTGCGAGCCTGATCGACAAGGGCGCGTCCAGCGCGTACCCAGGCTGGAAGTATCTCGTCGCGGGGGACCCGGACAAGTCGCTCATCTTCCACCGCGTGGCGGTCGTTCAAGACATGCCGCCGCCCAGCACCGTCGACGCCCCCATCATGCACCCGACCATCAGTGACATGTCCGTGCTGCAACAATGGATCATGTGCATGGGCGCAGCGCCGGCGGCTGACGCTGGCACCGCGGCCTCGGCGGACGGCGGAGCGAAGTAATCGAGCACGCCAAACCGAATCGGCGTGACGACCAGCGCCGTTTGCAACGACATATTAGGTATCAGGTCAAGACAACCAGGGGTCGGGCGGCGGGCAGGGATTGCTTCCAGGAACTGCTTCCATCGATGGCGAGGAATTGACGCAATGACGACATCACGACACACCCTGATCGGTCTCTCGGCCTGGGCATTTGCTCTGACCGCTTTCCTCGGGTGCAACGATCCGTTCAAGCCCGACACGACCGACCACAGCCTCGAGGACTGTGCCGCCAGTGACGAGTGGCTTCTCGATTCGGGCGGTAGTTACACGCAGACGCCGGCAGTGGAGATGTTCAAGCCGCTGCCCCACCCGACCACGGAGTGCCCGTTCTACCGCGGCGGCTGGCAGAACTTCCTCATTGCGACCCAGCCCGATTCGACTGGCAAGCCGGCGCTGGTGACCTCGGCGTTCCCGACCGCCGACGACGTCTTCACGCCGAAGGTCGCGCCGACCAGCAAGCTGTCGTACCTGGGTGACATCAAGCAGGCCGGGCTGCGCGAGACGTTGATCGATCAGAACGGCAACACGCTCTACTACAGCATCGAGGTGAACCCGGCGTTCGCCGACTTCATCAAGCAAAACGGTCTGACGACGTCAAAGGCGATCCAGGCCTACCCGACCACGAATCCGAACCTGTTTTTCCCGGCCGGCGTGGCCGAGTTCAAGGCTGCCTGGCAGCTGGTCGAGGGCGATCAGGCTACGATCGACGCCGCGACCCAGAACTACATCAGCATGCAGACCACGATTCCGACGATCCGCCAGAGCACCGACAACAACGGCAACAAGGTGCTGATCGAGGATCGCACGGTGCCCATCAACGCAACCGTGCGGCTGCTCGCCATCCACGTCGTGTTCACATTGCCCGGTCACCCCGAGTTCATCTGGGCCAGCTTCGAGCACACGACCGGCCCGCCCGACGCCGGCGCCGCTGACGGGCATCGCGACCTGGCACCGACCTTCGACGGGGCCAACCCGACCGACAAGGACCCGACCAACCATTCGGTGACCGCCCCTGTGGTGACGGCTGGATCCTACCTGCTCTACAAAGACAGCACGGCGGTCAACCAGTCGAACGCTTCGATCTCCGAGAACACTCTGAACCTGATGGGGCAGAAGTTCATGGACCCGAACACGGGCATGCCGCAGCAGACGTCGATCTACCGCATGTTCCCTGCCTCGAAGTCGAACACCACCACCCCGGACGACGCCGTCACCTCGTTGAACCACAACGTCGAGGCGGTGTTCATCAAGGCGACCAACATGGGCCAACTGCCGGCCTACGACAAGCGCGGATTCTACCGCCTGCTCGGCGCGCAGTGGATGGACAAGCCCGAATACTTCCACGTCGACTTCCCGATCCAGAACGACGAGAGCAGCCCGTACGCGCTGAACCCCGGCGACACCACCGGACTCCCGCCGGGCCATTTGCCCGTCGGCGTGGGCGTCTCGGCGTTCAAAACGGCCATCTTGGCCGATGGCTCCGACAGCCCCTACTCGATCCTCGCCGGCGAGGATCGCATGTCGAGCACTGCGATGGAGTCGTTCACGCAGGCGCCGGGTAACTTCAACAACTGCTTCACCTGCCACAACACCGAGGCGATCAACGCCAACGGCGTTCCCACGAAGCGGCAGACGAACGCGGCGAACCTGCTCAATCCCGGCTTGCTCAACGTCAGCCACGTGATCTCGAACTTCGTCCTCGAGGATTGCGGCAGCAACATCACGATGGACGCGCAGGGCAACAAGCAGGCCGTCTGCAACTGACGAGCGACTCCGACCGCGGCGGGTTTTCTGGCTGCGCCGCGGCCTGGTTTTGATTCGTTGCGCGAGGGATTCAAACCGGGTCCCTCGCGTTTTTTTTGCCGAGCGCTGAACGTCGTTTCTCGCTCTCGCGCGCGTTCTCGAGATCGACGAGAAAACCGCGAATCGCGGCAGATTTAGTGATTGAGTGGCAAGACCTCTCGTGCATAATCCTCCGCGGATGTCAGGTCGACAGTTGACCCTTCGGTCGAGCTTTGGTGTCCTCACCGCCTTTGGCTTGCTCTTGGGCTCGCTCGCAGGTTGTGGCGGCGGCGACAATCGCCCGGCTCGGTGGTCTTACATAGCGCCGGCGATCATCGAGCCGAACTGCGCCACCGTGAGCTGCCACTCGGCGGTCGCCCAGCGCGCGGGCGTCATTCTGGATACGACTCAGACCGCGTACACCACGCTGACCGGCCGCCACTTCGTCGTGACCTGCCCGGACAGTTCCGACGCGGGCGCGACGTGCAGGAGCACGGCGGCGGACACGTCCGAGATCCTCGTGCTCCTGCGCGGCCAGGGCTCGCAGCGCATGCCGCCGGATCAAGCGTTGCCCGAAGTGGACATTCAATTGATCCAGACCTGGATCGCCAACGGAGCGCAGAACAATTGATTTCTCCGTTTCTTCGCCGGGCATCAATTCTCGTCGCGCTCGTTTCGGGAGGCCTGCTGCTCGCGTCAGCGCGCGAGGCGCGCGCCTACCCGCAGTTCCAGTTCAGCTCCGGGACGACCCGCTGTGGCCAGTGCCACTATTCACCGTCGGGCGGCACGTTGATCTCGTCGTGGGGGCGCGATGAAGCGGGCGATACCATCAGCCTGGGCGGCGACGGTTCGTTCCTGCACGGCCTGTGGTCGCCGCCGTCGTGGCTGGCGCTCGGGGTGGATGTCCGCCTCGCGGCCCTCCGCAATGACGTGGGCGGCGCCGATTCGCCCGAAGTGGCCTTCTTCCCGATGCAGGCCGATCTCTACACGCGCCTGGCCTACGACGCGTTCTCGTTGAACGTCACCGTGGGCGCGCGTGGCGTGGTGCGCCCGCCCGATCCGTCGCTCGGGGGGCGGACGTCGGACATCGGGTCGCGCATGATGTCGCGCGAGCACTATTTGATGTGGCGGCCGAGCGCCACCGGCCCGTACGTCCGCATCGGCCGCTTCCAGGCGCCCTACGGGCTCCGGTTCGTCGAACACATCTTCTTCGTCCGTGCCAACACCGGCTACAACCTCTACGAAGAGACGTACAACGCGTCGGGCGGCTACGTCGACGAGGACTGGGAAGTTCACGCCACCGCGTTCACGCACATCCCCAACAGCCTCCCCGACTTCCTCGGCGCGTCTGGCGCGGCCGAAAACGGCGGCGTGGCCTACGGCGAAAAGCGGTTCGCGAAGATGGCGGCGATCGGGCTGCAAACTCGAATCGGAATCGGAAAGGAAGAGTCGCGCTACCAGGGTGGCGCGGTCGGCAAGCTCTGGATCGAAAAGGCGCGGTTGCTGTTCCTGGGCGAGGCTGACTTCATCCGCCAGCAGTTCC
This sequence comes from uncultured Myxococcales bacterium, assembly GCA_964571275.1. Classification (GTDB taxonomy): domain Bacteria; phylum Myxococcota_A; class Polyangia; order Fen-1088; family Fen-1088; genus DASRQZ01. Next base: position 21,187 of record CAZNCQ010000065.1, on the reverse strand, counting down.
CGCAAGCCGGGAACTTCGCCCAGAACCAGTTCGTCTCGTACACCGGTGTCACCTATTTCATCCGCGGCTACATGCTCGGTCTGGCCTACGAGCGTTTTCAGGAGGATCTGGCGGTCAGCGCCACCGGGCGCAACGCCGGCGACCTCGAGGTCAGCATCTTTCCCTGGGCGCACTTCGAGCTCAACTTGCTCGGGCGGTATGAGACCCGGGCCACGGCGGCCCCCAACGACACGACGCGCGGGTCGCTGGTGATGCTCCAGCTGCATTACTATCTATGAGGACGGTCATGAGCCAGAACGGCCTACTCATCGCCCTGCTCGGTACGCTCGCCGGCCCGTCGCTGGGTGCGTGCAGCATCCAGAACACGCCGCACGCGCCGACCTTCGACGCCGACATCAGGCCGATCATGCTGTCCCGCTGCGTGCGCTGCCACGGCGCCGGCGGAGGGTTGAACGGCGATCCGACGTCCACCAATCCCCTTTACCGGATCCCGCCCAACGACGGACACTTCGATCGGTTCGAGGACGATTGCTCCGACGCGATGCCGACGAGATGCCATGGCCTCGGTCACTACACGACGGCCCCGGCCGTGACGGTCCTGACGAACTTCATTCACGACACCGCGGGCGCGCCCATGCCGCCCGCGCCCGCGCCGCGGCTGACGAGCGACCAACTCGACATCGTCGACCTCTGGCTCGCTAACGGCGCGCCCGTTAATTGATCTCGTCCCTCAGGCTTCGGCTTCAGCGCCAGCAGCCAGCTCGCTGTCAGTAGCGGCCACCGAGCCGCGCGCCTCGTCCTCGCGATTCAGCAGGACCAGCATCACCAGGTAAGTCGTCATCAGGCAGATCGACTCGGTGACGAAGTGTTGCGACAGCGAGGACGCGACCGTCGCCAGGTACTCCGCGGCGCACATGCCCATCAGCAGCGCCCAGAGGCGCGCGTCGCGGCGCTCGGCGCCGTCGGCGATCGCGAGCAGCGGCAACAAGAAGACGTAGTGGTAGTAGTAGTTGGCGGCGTAGAACGCGACCGGGATCAGGAACAACGCCGTCAGCGCCGCGTGGTGGGGAGCGCGGTTGCGCGCCGCCCGCACCGTGAGCACCCCAAACCCGACGATCCCGAGCCCGTAGAGCGCGATGCGCGGGAAGCTGTGCGTCCAGCCGTCCATCATCTCCCAGGTCTCGTAGTCGGTCGAGATGATGCTGTGGTAGCTGACGTGATTGACGTGGTAGCCGCTGGTCAGCACCGCCGCCTTCTTGGCCCAGCCCACCCACGCGCTCGGTCCCAGCACGACCGACGACAGCGTGACCAGAACCAGCACGGTGATGGCGGCGGCGCCGATCGCGCGCAGCGCCCCCTCGTGGGTGCGCGCGAAGTCGCGCAGCCTCGGCTTCTTCCGCCGATCGTAGAGCCACCACAGCGGTGGCACCGCCAGGCCCATGACCGCGATGCCGGGGAACGCGCGGATCATGCCGGCGTAGGCGAGGAGCGCGCCGCCCAGATACCAGCGCCGCACCTTGAGCGCGCAGACCCCGAGCCCGAGCGCCGCCATCCAGTCGTTGCGCAGCGTCGAGCCGGCCCAGTCGGTGCCGAACATGTAGAGATCGGTCGCGCCAAAGACGATCACGCACACGAACGCCGTGCGCCAGCCGAAGGTCCGTCCCGCGAAGTAAGCGAACAGCAGGATCAGCAGCGGATCGAGCAGGCCGGTCACGAACAGCAGCCCGTTGCTGGCCGACGCGTGCGCGAACATGAAATGCCCGACGGTGAGCCAGACCGGCGTGGCGTTGCCGCCGTGGTCCGTGAGCGTCGTGAAGTAGTCGCGCCCCATCGTCTCGTGGAAGTAGCGCATGTCCTGCTTGAACTCGGTCCATCGCTCCGGCGAGAAGCGCTGGCTGATGGACTGGATCTGATCGGCGACGTCGCGCACGCGCCGCATCTCGTGCGTGCGCAGGTCGCGCAGCTCGATGTTGGCCAGCGTCTGCACCGACGAGCCCGGCGTGTTCTCGATGTACGCCTCGACGCTGGCCAGGTACAGCCCGTCGTACTTGAGCTCGTGGAAGTACTTCGCGACCGGAAAGTAGACCCGCATGTCGTAGTTGTGGATGAAGCTCGGCTGGCGCTGCTTCGCGTCCCAGAACTGCGCGCGGCCCAGGTTGAAGAAGCAAGCCATCGACACGAACGCCAACCCGCCGAGCAATGCCGTGATCCGGCGGCCGTCGACGATGCGGTCCGACCGCTTCCACAGGAACGGCCGCATCACCGCCAGCGCGCCCACGACGGCCAGGGTCGCGCGCAAGAGCGAGACGTCCTGGTCGGTGAACGGCGGCGGCCCGCGCAGCATCGACGCCAGCGTCGCCAAGGCCGCCACCGGCACGATCGCCGCCAGCGCTCCGCGCCGCGCGGAACCGTGGCAGCCGACCAGCAGGAAGAAGCCGCACGCGATGCCGAACAGCAGGATCCACTGGGTCAGCGGCGAGGTCTCCGCGTTGCCCCGTCCGCCCGGCGGCTCCGGCCAGCTGGCCGGCACGGCGCTCCAGACCTGGAGCTCGGCGACGCTGTACGCGCCATCGCCACCCGCCGCTGACAGGCGCAGGTAGCGCGCGCGCCCACTGATGGCGTCCGTCGTGCGCACGCGCAGCCCGCTGCCGCGCACCGGCGGCGCCTCCCACAGCGTCGTGTAGGTCGCGCCGTCGACCGATCCCTCCAGAAGATAGCGATCGTTGTTGTCGGCCTGGATGAACGCCGCCGCGATCGGCACCTCCTGCCCGAGATCGAAGATGATCGTCGACTGCGACGACGGCAGCAGCGTCGTGAACGCCGTGTTCCAGAAGTCGCCGTTGGGGGCGAGCGTCCCGTCGTTGATCCGCTCGGCGTGTTCGGCGCCGCCCGACGGCGTGCTCGGCCGCCCCAGGAGACGGTTGGGCTGGTCGGAGCCGTTGGGCGCGGGGGTGCTGCAACCGTTCGCGCACGCGACGCCGAGCGCGAGCGCCACGCCGAGCGCGCGCGTGACGCGCAACCCGCTGCCGATCGTCGAATGCATCCTCGAGTGCACGCGCGCGTTCATCCCGGCGGCCACCCGAACGAGCGTCCCGCGAGAACGTGGAGATGCATGTGAAAGACGGTCTGACCGGCGCCGACGCCGCTGTTCATGACCACGCGAAACCCTTTGTCGGCGAGGCCGCTCTCGCGCGCGAGGCGCGACGCCACCAGCATCAGGTGGCCCAGCACGGCTTCGTGCGCGGCGTCGGCGTCACTGAGCGCCTCGATGTGGTCGAGCGGGATCACCAGGTCGTGCACAGGTGCCTTGGGCCCGATGTCCTTGAACGCGAGCGCTCGCTCGTCGCGGTAGACGATCGCCGCGGGGATCTGTCCGTCGCGGATCTTGCAAAACAGGCAGTCAGGTTTGCTGACAGGGTCGGGCATGAATTCTCCAGCGGTGGGCGTTCAGCGGGCCAGCTCCAGGAGCGCGCGGCGCGTATCGGCCGAGGGCGCAGCCTCGTCCGTTCGTTGCCGCAGGAATGCGTCGATGGCGTCGATGCGCGCGATCGCCTCGTCGGTGCGGCGGTCCGAGCCGCGCTGATAGGCACCGAGCAGGATCAGATCGCGGTGGCGCTCGTACGCCGCCAGGATCTCGCGCACGCGCGCCGCCGCCGCCAGATGCTGGGGATCGGCGACCGCGGTCATCAAGCGCGACAACGAGGGCAGCACGTCGATCGCCGGCCAGTGGCCGCGGTCGGCCAGCGCGCGCGACAGCACGATGTGCCCGTCGAGGATGCCGCGCACCTCGTCGGCGATCGGCTCTTCCATGTCGCCACCCGCGACCAGCACCGTGTAAAGCGCGGTGATCGACCCGCGCGCACCGTTGCCGGTGCGCTCGAGCAACCGCGGCAGCAACGCGAACACGCTGGGCGGGTAACCCTGGCGCGCCGGCGGTTCGCCCGCGGCCAGGCCGACCTCGCGCTGCGCGCGCGCGAACCGCGTGACCGAGTCCATCATGAAGAGCACGCGCCGCCCCTGGTCGCGGAACCACTCGGCGATCGCGGTCGCGACGAACGCCGACTTGAGGCGCACCAGGCTGGGCGCATCGCTGGTGGCGCAGACGACGACCGAGCGCGCCCGGCCCGCCGAGCCCAGGGACTCCTCGAGAAAATCGACCAGCTCGCGCCCGCGCTCGCCGCACAGGCAGATCACGTTGACGTCGGCATCGGTCTGGCGCGCAATCTGGCCCATCAGCGTCGACTTGCCGACGCCCGAGCCGGCGAACAGGCCCAGGCGCTGGCCCTCGCCGACGGTGAGCAGGGCGTCGATCGCGCGCACGCCGAGCGACAGTGCGCGCCGGATGCGCGCGCGCGACAGGGGTTCGGGCGCAGCGCGGTCGACCGCCCACCCCGGCGTCACGTCGCGCAGCGGGCCGGCGCCGTCGATCGGCTCGCCAAGCCCGTCGAGCACGCGCCCCAAGAGGCCGTTGCCGACCGCGATCGAGAGCGGGCGCCCGGTCGGCGTCACCAGCGAGTCGGGGCCGATCCCCGCCGCATCGCCGAGCGGCATCAGCACGACCTCTTCGCCGCGGAAACCGACGACCTCGGCTAGCAGGCGCGCTCCGCTGTCGGGCGGCGCGCCCCCGGTATCGAAAGCGCCGCCAGGCGAGTTGTGGAGACACACGAGCTCCCCGACGTGCACGCCCGGGATCGTGGCGCGCACGAGCAGTCCGGTCACCTCGCTCACGCGCCCCGCGAGGCGCAGCGGGTTCACCTGGTCCAGCCGCGCGAGCGCCTCGCCTACGTCGACCAGCTCGACCGTCGATTCGCCCGCGCCATGCGAGGGCGATCCAGTCACGCCGATCACGGCGGGCCCTCGCCGGACACGGCGCGCTCCAGCGCCGCGAGCTGGCTTTCGAGCCGTGCGTCCAGCCGCGTGGTCGTCGTCTCGACGATGCACCCGCCACGGCCGACCGTCGCATCGTCCAGGATCTCCAGCTCGACGCCGCCGTCGAAGCGCGCCAGCAATGCGCGCCGCGCGCCGTCGTGCTCCAGCGCCGCGCGATCCTCGGGGTGCACCCGCAGCTTGATCAAGCCGGCGCGCGCGCGCGTCGCCGCCAGCGCTTGCGCCGCAATGTCGGTCACGGTCTCGGGTGAGGTCTCGACGGCGCGGCCGACGATCTTCTCCGCCATCTTCGCCGCCAGCCGTCCCGCCAATCGCAGCGCCGCGGGCTCGGCCTGGGCCCGCGCGCGTGCCGCCTCGAGCGCCGCGGCCGCCAGCGTCTCGGTCAGCTCGCTCGCCGCCGCCGCGCGCCCCTCGGCGTAGCCTCGCCGGCGCTCCTCGGCACGCAACGCCTCACCCTCACGGACCAGCGCGCCCGCGCGGGCATGCGCCGCCGCGAGGATGGCCGCCGCCTGCTCCATGGCCCCCACGACCGGAGCAGGCACGATCCGGCCGGGATGTTTGACCAGGCGCCCCACGCCCGATCTCTAACACGCCAGACGCGTCGGGCGTAGGCGGGCGTGGCCCGTTGCAGCTATTCCAGGGGGCGATCGATGTGTTGGAGCGCGTCGTCCCTGAGCCCGAACTGGGCGCGGGCCTGGCGCACGTCGGCCAGCGTGTTGATCGAGATCGGCAACTCGATGGGATGCTGGTCGGCGCGCCACCCGTTCTCGGCCAGGTCGAAGATCAGGTTCGCCGCCTGCAGGCCGAGGCCGCCATGGTCGGGTACGACCGCGAACGTCCCCAGCGGGGAGCGTGGGTTGACCAGGTTGGGTACGCCAACGACGACCGGCACCCGCGCGTGGCTCAGCTCGGCACGCCACGTCTGGTCCAGGTATTCGGAGCTCTTGATGAGCTCGTTGTCGTTGATCATCCAGATCGCGTCGACCCGCTGCCCGACCAGCAGCACGTGCAGCGCCGATCGCAAGCGGTCGGCGTAGGCCCCCTCGCCGACCTCGACGGTGACGAGCTCGATCTGCTCTTTCTCCGCCAGCTCGCGCTGGCGGCCGATGAACTGGCGAAAGCTCGGCCGATAGATCACGCCGACGCGGTGGACCGGCGCCTGGATGACCGAGCGCAGATCGACCAGCGCCGCGACGCCGGGGACTTCGTACGCGATCCCGGTGGCGTTGAGCAAGGTCGGGCGCAGCTCATCGATGAATGACGCCATGACGATCACGCTGGGCGGGAAGGCTGCGCCCGGATCGCTCAGCTGACGACTGCGCTGGTACTCGCGATAAAGACCGACCGTGTCGTTGTTCATCAGCACGATGCACGCCGGCGCCAGGCGCTTGATGGCGGCGCCGAGATCGTCCGCCGTCACCGACGGGGTCACGGTGACGGTCGCGACATTGAAGTCGCGCTGGATCTCGTTGACCAGGCTGCGGCGCACGTCCTGAAAGCTCAGCGACGGCGGCATCGCCACGAGCACCAGCGGCGCACCGGCACGCGCCGCCGGATCGAGCGGAGCATCGACCGGGGTTCCGTCGGCGCCGCGCATCGCGGTGCTGGCGCACCCGAGCACGACCGCGAGCGCGCACAACGCCGCCGGTCGTAGAGCGCGTCGGCTCGACCGGCCCGACATCGACGAGCGGCCCGACATCGACGAGCTCGCCGAGCGCATCAGTGCGCGCTCCAGCTATCGATCCCCAGCAGGGATCGGGTCTCGACGTCCAGCTTCTGGATCGCCGGCACCACCAGGGCGCGCGACTTTTCGTTGCGCACCGCCACCGCCGGCAGACCCACGCGCGCGTTCGGCAACTCGCGCACGGCCAGCGCCAGACGCGTGCGCTCGGTGAACCGCTTGATCGCCGAGCTCGGGATCAGCACGGCGTCGGCGGCCGAGAACTCCAGCAACGGCAGCAGGTCCTCGATCTTGGCGACGCGCTTGATCTTGACGTCGGGCGTTCCGACCGCGGCGGCGGCGAACGTCTGCGTGCCGTCGCGCCCGAGCAGGTCGACGATGCCGACGGTCTTGCCGGCCAGCGACGGCCTGGTGGTACCGGAAGCGGCGGCGGCGGCCCCGGTCATCACCAGCAGATAAGGTTCCCACTCTTTCCCGCCACGCACGCCGAGCAACGCCGGCTTGGCTTGCGCCTGTTCCAGGAGCGGCGCAATCGCGACGATCGCATCGGGATTCCTGCTGACGATGCTGTCCTGAAAGTCGCGCAACCGGCCAAAGACCGTGACGATCAGCCCGGGCATCTCTTTTTGCAGCGCCTGCTCGAGCGCGCTCGACTTCACGTCCACCTGCAGGAACACGAACACCGTCGGCCGCGGATCATCGGCGGCGGCGCGCGACGGCACGCCCAGCGGCAGGGCGGCCACCAGCGCGAGGGCCAATCCCGCGCGCACGATCGCGCGGCGCCGCGGGCGCGGCGGCACCCGCGCGGGCACGCGTCTCGCGCTCGAGCTCGAAGCGTGTGCCGACAGAGGAGCCTTTCTCAAAGTGTGGGTGGCAGTGTGCGACAGTTGGCGCCGCGGGCGACAAGTCGATTGGTTGCGCCGGTAACTTCGGTGGATTCTGCCGGTTTCTTGACCACGGCGCGCGCGCCGCCGCCGCAAATCTGACTCAAGTTTTCGCCGCCCCCTACGGATGTAATCCGAGGCAGGCGCACCCCGGCCGCAGCTCTGCCTGCGCGCGCCCCCGGCATGGAAAAACACTTCAGCCCCTTTCGATCGGCGCAGCGCACGCGGCTGCGGACCAGGCTGGTCCGCGCGATGGTGGGGACGCTCGCGCTCGTGTCGGGCGCGACGCTGCTGACCGTTGGGTATCTGAACGTCCGTATCGCACGTAGCACGCGCGACTCGATCGAGGCGCAGATCCGCGAGAGCATCACGCGCAAGGGCGAAGGGCTGGCCACCAACCACGCCCTGGCACTGCGCGGCCTGGTGGCCGACAATGCCTTCGGCGACGTCGCCCGGCTGGTGGAGCGCGCCGTGCGCGGCGACCACGAGATGGTGTACGGGCTGTTCCTGGGCGCGGACGGCCGGCCCTGGACATACGTCCCGCCGGCGTCGACGAGCGGGCCAGATGACCAGGCCAACTGGCACGACCTCGGAGTCGATCCGGGAGAGGGCCGCACACCCGATCCACTGTCGCGCCTGCGGGTCGTCGGCGGTCAAACTATCTTCGAGTTTTCGGCGCCGGTCGACTCCGACGACGGGGTGGTGCTCGGGCGGCTGTTCTATGGGTTGTCGCGCGTGCCGCTCGACCACGCGCTGGCGTCCGCGCGGCGCGACTTCCAGCGATCGCTGGCGCTGACGCTGCTGCTCATCGGCGGCCTGGGCATCGTCACGATGCTGCTGGGCGTGACGATCATCCGCAATCTGTCGCGGCGGATCACCGAGCCGCTCGCGCACTTGACCGACGTCATCACGGCGATCGCGGCCGGGCACAAGAGAGAGCGCGTATCGATCGAGAGCGAGGACGAGATTGGCATCCTCGGCCGCGCGTTCAACCGCATGCTCCAGCAGCTCGACGAGTCGTACCTGAAGCTCGAGGGGTTGAACCGCACGCTCGAGCAGCGCGTCCAGGAGCGCACCGAGGAGCTGGCCGCGCGCAACCGCGACATGCGTCTCGTGCTCGACAACGTGAACCAGGGCTTCCTCACCATCTCCGAGGACGGCGTCCTGGCGCAGGAGCACTCGGCGATCGTCGAGACCTGGTTCGGCCCGTACGAAGCGCCGCTGGCGTTCTGGGACTACATCGGGCGGAGCGACCGCAACTTCGCCGACATGTTCCAGCTGGGACACGATGCGCTGCAAGAGGACGTGCTGCCGCGGCAGCTGTGCCTGGACCAGCTGCCGGCGCGCCTGCGCGTCGGCGAGCGCGACTTCAGCTTCACCTACCGGTCGCTCGGCGACGACGCGGCGTTCCTGGGCGAAGAAGTGACCTCGTCGGGCCGGCGGCCGAAGCGCGGCGTGCTCATCGTCGTCAACGACGTCACCGCTCAGCTGCTGCGCGCGCGCCAGGAGTCCGAGCAGGCCGAGCTGATGGCGATGTTCCACGGCTTCACCGCCGACCGCACTGGTTTCCTGTCGTTCTTCGAGGAGGCGACGCGGATGCTAGAGGCGCTGCGCGAGGGCAGCGCCGATCTGACGACGCGCAAGCGCCTCTACCACACGATCAAAGGAAACGCCGGCCTGGCTGGATTCGGCGCCGTCGCGCAGCTCTGTCACGAGGCCGAGGACCAGCTGGCCGAGGGCGACGCCGCGGGCGTCGCCGCGGTGCTCGAGGCGCTCGGCGCGCGCTGGGCGGTCCTGCAGAGCACGCTCGCCGAGTTGATGCGCGAGCGCGGGCGCGACGTGATCGACGTGCACGCGCGCGAGCTCGACGAGGTGCTGAGGGCGCTGCGTGGCGCGGTGCCGGCGGCGATCTGGGACCGCATGGCCGACTGGCGGCTCGAGCCGGCGGAGCGGCCGCTCACGCGGCTGGCGGAGTACGCGCGCTCGCTGGCTCAGCGTCTGGGACGCGGCGAGCTCGATCTCGTCGTCGAGTCGAACGGGCTGCGGCTGGATCCCCACCACTGGAGCGGCCTTTGGTCCGAGCTGGTCCACGTGGTGCGCAACGCGGTCGACCACGGTCTCGAGCGCGTCGAAGACCGCAGCGCTGCGCAAAAACCGGCGCGACCACGACTGCGCCTGGCGACCAAGGCCGTGGGCGATCAACTGATCATCGAGATCGAGGACGACGGCCGCGGCATCGACTGGGCGGCGGTCAGGCGCGCCGCCGGCGCCAAGGGGCTGCCCACCCAGACCATCGACGATCTCACCAACGCGCTCTTGAGCGCATCGGTGACCACGCGCGACGTGGTGACGACGACGTCCGGCCGAGGCGTGGGCTTGTCCGCGGTCCGCCAGCGCGTCGACGCGCTGGGCGGCCACATCAAGCTCGCCACGGCGCCGGGACAGGGCACGCTCTTCCAGCTGAGTTTCCCCCTCGATTCGCCCAACAGCCCCCACGGCCGCAGCGTCGCTCGAACCGGCCCGCGCCTGACGCCGCCGCCCGCCACGGCGTGAGCGGTGGCTAGTGCGTGTATCCCACTTGCAGCAGGACCACGCGGCCGAATCCCGGAGGATCCATCCCGCCGAATCCCGGCTGAGGACGTCGATCGTCGAGCAGGTTCTGCGCGTGCAGTGACACGTTGATCTCGGGGCCCGCGCGCAGCGGGCGGAAGGCGAGCGTCGACAGGGTCACGTCGACGTGCGCGTATGCCGGCAGCTGGTACGGCTGGCTGTTGTTGAGAAGCACGTTGCTCTGCGAGGCGGTGCGCGCGCCGTCCCACCGCACCTGAGCGGCCGCGCGCAGGTAGAGCTCGGACAGGTCGGCCTCGATGCCGCCGCGAAACCAGTAGTTCGGGTAGGAGGCTGGCGGCGGCGTATCGATCGACCCGCGCACCACCGCGCGCTGGATCGCCGCCGCCGCATAGGGCCGGAACCGGTAGAAGAGCGCGCGCAGCGACGTCTCGAACCCGACGTTCTGCGCGCTGCCTTCGTTGCGCGCGATGAAGTCGGCTCCCGCCTGTCCGAAGTCGATGCGATCGTGAATTTGCTGATAGTAGCCGCTGGTCTCGATCAGGAGCATGCGGTTCACGGCCGCGCTCACCGCCGCCTCCACGCTCTCGACGATCTGAGGGCGCAGCGGCGCCAGCCCCGGCACCGTGCGGTTGCCGATGACATTGTTCGACGCGCCGAACCCCGACAGGCCGTAGAGCAACACCGCCGAAGGAACCTGAAAGGCGCGTCCCGCGAGCACCTTCACGGTCAGCCCCGGGCCGACACGATAGGCGGCCGCCGCGCGCCAGCTGTATTGAACCGGGAAGAGGTTGGGAACGTCGAGCCGCCCGCTCAGCGTCAGATGCAGGTTCGGCACGCGGGCCCACGGCGCCGCGCTCACCTGCGCGTACGCGCCGGCGTTGGACAGCGTGATGTATCGGCGGTCTGTCGAGCCGATGAGATCGATCGAGTCTCCGGGCACGTGCGTCCCCTGCGTCGACTGAAAGGTCTGGGTGTAGTAGAGCGCGCGCTGCGGCTCGTAGCTCGCGTCGGCGCCGGTGACCAGCGACAGGCGCCGCGACGGCGTGAACGCCAGCTGGAAGCTGCCGTCGACGGCGTCGTAGCGGTAGCGCGGCGTGAACGCGTTCAGGAAGTTGTCGGTCAGGTACAGCACCTCGTCGCGCGTCGGCGCGCCGGTCGAGTACCCCGCGCTCGCGGTCAGGCGCAGCCGATCCGACCAGGACTTCTCGTAGCGCGCCTGGCTCCAGTAGTTGTCGATGGCGATGTGGCTGCGATGGGTGAGCACCGAGTTGAGCTGGAACTCGCCCATCGAATCGAGCTGCTGCACGCCGCCCTCGAGCGTGAGCGAGCCGCTGCGGCTGGTGCCGGGCAGGCGCAGCGACAGAAACGCGCTGCGGGGCTGGCTGATGTCGTTCTGGCTCGCGCTGGCGAAGAACGGCGCGTACCGCGTCAGGGTCGGGTCCTGCAGCGGCAGGGTCTTGCCGATGCGCAACCCGGAGCGATCCATGCGATCCGTCGAGAACGCGGCGACGATCTCCATCGCGCTGCTGGACTCGGCGACGAAGGCGCTGGCCCCGAAGCCCAGGTTCTGCTGCGTCAGGTTCGAGCGCAAGTTGACCGCGGCCATCGGTGTGTTGGGCGCGCGCACCGTGATGACGTTGACGACAGCCAGGAATGCGTTGGCGCCGTAGATCGCCGACAGCGGGCCCTTGGCGATCTCGACGCGATCGATCGCCTCGACGGGGATGAACTCGGGGCCGATCAGCGCGGCCAGGTCGGGGCGGAAGTTCACCGCGATGCCGTCGATCATCACCTTCACCAGGCGCGTGCTCGCGCGCAGTCCGCCGGTGACTCCTCGCACGCCGACCGACGGCATCACCCCGTCGTCGGTGACGTCGATCCCGGGCGTGTTCTCGAGGATCTCGGTCAGCGACCGCCAGCCCTGGTGCGCGATCTCGTCGCGCGTGAACACGACCAGGGTGGCGGGCGCCATCGATTCCTCTTCCTCGACGCCGCCCGAGGCGGTGACCACGCGCAGGTTCATGAGCTGGTCGAGGTTGACGCCCGCGCCGAGCTCGCCGGTGGGCGAGGACGTGGACTCCTGCGCTGCGGCCACGCCGGCGACCAGCGACGCCGCCAGCCACGCCATGCCGATCGTCCACCGCCGCTGCCGAGTCGCCAGTGACATCCCGGGCACGGCATTCGACTGAACCCGCGCGCACCTTTAACGACGTGAGGCGCGCTCAAGTTTCCGACGCGACCCGCCGATCGCGGGCCCAACCGTCCCCCCGAGAGGAGCCCACATGCTTGGTCGCTGCACCCGTCTGGCCCCGACCGCCGCGCTGACGGCGCTTTCGTTGCTCGTGCTCGCAGGCTGCGGCTCCAGCTCGTCGGGCCCGACGTCGACGGTCACCATGGCGGTGATCCTCGACCGCACCAGCCAGACCGGCGGTCTCATCGCCATCCCCGACGTCGTGCAGTTCGCGATCGACGACATGAACGCGGGCATCAGGCAGGCCGGCGGCTTCAAGGGACTGGGGTTCGCTCACAGCGACGGGGATTCCAGCGGCTCGGGCACGGCGACGATCTCCGGGCAGCTGGCGACGATGCTCGTGCAACAAGGCGCGAAGATGATCATCACCGACAACAGCAACAACACCGTGGCGGTGATGCTCGACGATTACGACGCCGACACCAGCAACGACCTCAACGCTCCGATCTTGTGCGTGCTGTGCAGCTCACCGTCGATCAACGACCCGATGGCCACCAGCACCGACCCGGCGACGCAGGATGCGCTCCGCAACGGCAAGGGCTGGAACTTCCGCATGATCATGGCGTCGAAGTACTTCGCGCCCGTCGCCGTCGCTCGCGCGCTGGCGATGGCGGGCGGCACCGGCGACGGGAACCATGACGGCCTGGTCAAGGGATCGCTCTATGGCAGCAACGAACCGCAGGGATTGGGCGCCGTCAACGGGTTCGCGGCCGCGCTCGCGGCAGCGGTGCCGACCGCATCGATCGAGAAGATCTTCCACGACCCGGCCGCCGACCCCAACGGCACGCTGTGGGCGACCGACTCCGGCCGATTGACCGACAACCGGAACGAGACCACCAACACCGTCGATGGCCTGCCCGATTTCGTGTACGAGAGCAGCCTGCCCGGGACCGCGATCGCGTTCACGAAGGCCTACGTCCAGGGCAACTACGGCATCCCGCTGCTGCACGGCGCGCCGTTCGGCAACGAGACCGCGACGCTGACGCTGGGCGATCTCGCCAACGGCCAGGAGGGGGTCGGCTTCGCAACGTACTACCCGGGCGCCTCGGCCGACTTCTTCGTTTCGCGCTACATGCAGCACTTCGGCAAGCCGCCCGAGAGCCACGAGCGCGACGGCGCGACGACCTATGACGCCATCATGCTCGGCGCGCTGGCGACGATCATGGCCGCCAAGGATCTGGACGATCCGTCGACGGTCACCGGCGCGCAGATCCGCGACGCGATGTGGAAGCTCAACGACCCGGCCGGCGCGGAGATCCTGGCCGGCCCCGACGGCATCGCCAAGGCGATCCCGCTCATCAAGGCGGGCATGCCGATCAACTACAGCGGCATCTCGGGTCCTCTCGACTTCGATGCCAACGCGTTCGTGCTGGGTGCGATGGCGCACTGGACGATCACCAACAATCACTTCATCGACGAAGAGCTCTACGACTGCACCAAGGGTGCGCCCTGCACGCAGTACGTGATGCCGCCGTCGTACTAGCTCTCCTGATCCCGTCCCTCGTCCTCGATCAGGATGACGGGGAAAGCAGGATGCGGCCGAGGCGCGGCGGTAATCTCTGAGCGATCACCTGTGCAGCCCCCCGCATCGTCGCCAGCTCACCCGCGAGCGCCAGCAGACCCACGATCGTCGTCGATCCGACATCCGTCTCCGAGACGCGAGCGGCGGCCGCGACCAGCGCCCGCGCCCGCTCGCGTTCCTCGGCCAGCGGCGATCGTCGCGCGGCCTCGAGCACGGCGGGCGCCAGCGCGGTCCCCCCCGCCGCCGCCGCGCGGGCCAGGACCGCCGGCGGCGCCCCGGCCAGCGAAATGCCCAGCGTCGCGGCGCCGCGGCGATCGATCTCGGCCAGCAGCGCCGCCAGCGGCAGCACCGCCAGCCGGAACCAGGCCGGCGCGTCCGCGCGCTCGGCGTCGGCCGCGTTGGGCATGGGTGACAGCGACGCAAATGCAGCGCGTCGCAGCTCGGCCAGCGGTGCCTCCGCGATCGCCGTCGCCACCTCGGGCGTCCCCTCGTCGCGCGCGCCGATGACCTCGCGCGCGACCGCCGCGACCTCGGGCGGCAACCCTTCGGTGATCGCCCGCAGGATCGGCGTCGCCTCGCCCGCGAGCGCGGCCCGCAACCAGCCGGGGTGCACGTTCTCGATGCCATCGGCGACGGGCGCGCGCGCCCGGCGCAACAAACGGGCGACGGCGCGCGCCCGTTCGGCGCGATCGAGCCCGCCCAGCGCCGCGAGCCCCGCCCGGCATGCCGTGGCTTCGGGCTCGACCAGCGTCGCCAGCGCCGAATCTTCGCCGCCGCCGTCCCAACCGGCCTGCCCGGCCCTGAGCACCAGCGTCAGCAGGCATCCGCACGCCGCCGGTGACAGCCGGTCCAGCGCGTCGCCGGAGCCCCCGCCCACCGGAAACCCGGGCAACGCCGGGTCGGCCAGGGAATTTGACGGCATGCGCGGGGGAAGGTATCACGGCGCAATCGCTCCTTGCGCCCAGCGCCGGGGGCGAGTATGTCTCGCGCCCGTCATGAGCATCGCCACCCCCCCCCTGCCGTCCGAAGTCGTGCTGGCTGACAAGCCGGTGCGCAGCGACGTCCGTAACATCGCCATCATCGCGCACGTCGATCACGGCAAGACCACGCTGGTCGATGGGTTCCTGCGCCAGGCCGGCAGCTTCCGCTCCGGCGAGGTCATCGCCGATTGCGCGATGGATTCGAACGACCTCGAGCGCGAGCGCGGCATCACGATCCTGGCCAAGTTCACCGCGATCACCTGGAAGGGGATGCGCATCAACATCGTCGATACGCCTGGCCACGCCGACTTCGGCGGCGAGGTCGAGCGCGTGCTGAAGATGGTCGACTCGGTCTGTCTGCTGGTCGACGCCTATGAAGGGCCGATGCCGCAGACCCGCTTCGTGACCCGCAAGGCGCTGGCGCTGGGGCTGCGGCCCATCCTGGTCGTGAACAAGGTCGACCGCCCGGGCTGCGATCCCGAGGGCACCGTCGACGCGACCTTCGATCTCTTCTGCGCGCTGGGCGCCACCGATGCGCAGCTCGACTTCCCGATCGTCTATGCGTCGGGGCGCGAAGGCTGGGCGGTGAAGGATCTCAAGGACGAGCGCAAGGACCTGGGCCCGCTGCTCGACCTGGTGCTGGAAAAAGTCCCGCCGCCCGCCGCAGACGTGTCGGCGCCGCTGGCGATGTGCGTGACCACGCTCGACTACGACGACTACCTCGGCTACGTCGCCATCGGCCGGATCGAATCGGGGCGAGTCAAGCAGGGCGATCGCGCGCTGTGCGTGCACCGCGACGGCTCGCGCGAGGAGTTCCGCGTCGCCAAGATCCTCGGCTACCAGTCGCTCAAGCGCTTCGAGCTGGCCGAGGCAGCCGCCGGCGACATCTGCGCCATCACCGGCATGCAGGACCTGACCGTCGGTGAGACCATCACCGAGCCGCTGCGCCCGATCGTGCTGCCGTTGCTCGAGATCGAAGAGCCGACGGTGCAGATGCAGTTCATCTCGAACAACGGCCCGTTCGCCGGCACCGAGGGCAAGTTCGTCACATCGCGCAACCTGCGCGACCGCCTGCTCAAAGAGGTGAAGTCGAACGTCGCGCTGCGCGTGAACGAGACCGAGTCGCCCGACACCTACGAGGTGCTGGGGCGCGGCGAGCTGCACCTGACCGTGCTCATCGAGACCATGCGGCGCGAAGGCTACGAGCTGATGGTGTCGCAGCCGCGCGTGATCTTCAAAGAGGGTCCCGACGGCGAGCGCCAGGAGCCCTACGAAGAGGTCGTGATCGACGTCGACGAGGGGTACTCCGGCCCGGTGATCGAGGAGCTCGGGCGGCGCGGCGGCCGCATGCAGGAGATGGGGCCTGCGGGCGAGGGGCGCATGCGCCTCGAGTACCTGTGCCCCGCGCGCGGGCTCATCGGCTATCGGTCGCAGTTCCTGACCGACACGCGCGGCACCGGCATCATCCACCACAACTTCAAGAACTACGGCCCTTACGCCGGCCAGTTCAAGGCGCGCGCGAACGGTGTGCTCATCGCGCAGGACGCGGGCGACACCAACGCCTACGGTCTCTTCTATCTGCAAGAACGCGGGCAGCTCTTCATGGGGCCGATGAACAAGGTCTACGGCGGCCAGATCATCGGCCTGCACTCGCGTGACAACGACCTCATCGTCAATCCCTCGAAGGCGAAGAAGCTGACCAACATCCGCACCACCGCCGCCGACGAGAAGCTGACGCTGTCACCACCGCGCGTCTTCACGCTGGAGTCGGCGATCGAGTTCATCAACGACGATGAGCTGGTCGAGGTCACGCCCAAGGCGATCCGCCTGCGCAAGCGCCTGCTCGACCACAACGAGCGCAAGCGCGTCGACAAGCTGCGCGACGCCGGCATCAACGAGTAGCCGCGCTCGCTGCGACGCGAGCGCAGCGGACGTGACACGGCGCCTTCACACGGCGTCTTCGCCGCGCTCGCCGGTCCGGATGCGGATCGCTTCGTCGATGGGCGTGACGAAGATCTTGCCGTCGCCGATCTTGCCGGTCTTGGCGGCGGTGACGATCGCGTCGATGACATCCGCAGCCATGGCGTCGGTGGTGATGATCTCGACGCGGATCTTGGGCACGAAGTCGACGACGTAAGCCGAGCCCCGATAGATCTCGGTCTTGCCGCCCGTGCGGCCGAACCCCTTGACCTCGGAGACCGTCATGCCGTTGACGCCGATGGCGCGCAAGCGCTCCTTGACGTCGTCGAGCTTGAACGGCTTGATGATCGCTTCGATTCGCTTCATGGCGGTCTCCTCGCGTATTGCTTCGTTGCTCTAGCCGGACGCTCTGGCCACCCGGCCTCGTCGCAGTGATGGCTCGACGGCCCGGGAGCGAACCTGATGCTGTAGCCGACGAGCCACCAGAGGATCTACATCGGACTTAGCGTTCAAGAAACGCAATAGAAATCTATAGGAATATTTAGCTGGAGCGATATCGCGATGAAACGGCCGAGGCGCGTTAAATTGCTCGCAACCGAATGGGCAAGCTGATCAGGCGTGTGGTGTTGGGGATCGCGGCCGGCGTCGCGGTCTACGTCGGGTTTTCCATCTGGGCCAACGCGGGCCGCGTAGCGGAGGCACTGGCTCGATTCCACTGGAGCGCCGCCGCGCTGGCCTGCGCGCTGGCGCTCGGGAACTACGCGATCCGCTTCGTGCGCTGGCAGTACTACCTGCGCGTGCTCGGCCTGTCCGTGCCGGCCGCCGACAGCGCGATGGTCTTCGTCGCCGGCTTCGCGCTCACGGTGACACCGGGCAAGCTGGGCGAGGCGGTCAAGGCGTTCCTGCTCCGCGAATCGCACCGCATCCCGATGGCGCGCACGGCGCCGATCGTGGTCGCCGAGCGCCTGACCGATCTCGTCGCGCTGCTGTTGCTGGCGATGGTCGGCGTCTTCACCTTCGACGTCGACCGACGCTTCCTGGCCGCGGGTGGCGTGCTGGTCGCGCTGGGGATCGCCGTGGTGTCGATCGAACCGATGGCCGAGCTGGCGCTGGCGATCGCCGCCCGCCTGCCCGTGGTGCGGCGGTTCGCGCCGCGCCTGCGCGAGTTCCACGTCCACACCGCGACGATGCTGCGGCCCGCGCCGCTCGCGATCGCGACCGCGCTGTCGTGCGCGTCGTGGTTCCTCGAGTGCCTGGCGTTCTGGACGGTGGTGGGTGGGATGGAAGGCGCCGCCGTCAGCCTGCGCGCCGCGACCTTCATCTACGCGTCGATGACGGTCGCCGGCGCGCTGTCGTTCCTGCCTGGCGGTCTGGGCGTCACCGAGGCCGGCATGCTGGCGCTCTTGATCCGACTCGGTACCGGTCTCGATCGCGGCTCGGCCGCGGCGGCGACCTTCGTGACGCGCGCCTGTACGTTGTGGTTCGCGGTGGCTCTCGGGCTGCCGGCGCTGATCGCGTACGCGCGCCGCAAGCACGTCCACGTCGAGAACGTCGGAGCGCGCGCCAAAAACGGCAACGGCGGTGGTAACGACGACAATGATCAGATGAAGGCGTCGGGCGGCGTCATTCGCTGACGGCGAGCACGCCGCTGACCATCATCCCCATCGCGCACCCGAACTTCAGCTCGCCGCTCGCCTTCGGCGTGTACGTGACGTCGACGGTCTTGTCGAGGGGCAGCGCGGTCTTGCCGTCCTGGCCCTGAAAAACGATCTCGCGCGCGCAAGTGTGGTCGGTCTTGCGAGTGATGGCGAGGGTGATCGGTTGACCCTTCTTGGCCGGGATCCGGCTGGGGACGAATCCTTCCTCGGTCACCGCCATCGCGATCTTCCCCGCCGGCAAGGCAACTCCGGCGGTGGCTGGCGTGTCGGCGGCCACGGGGGGTGGGGCCGCGACCCCCTTGTCGGATCGACAGGCGCCGGATCCGAGACCGAGGGCAACGCCGAGGATACCCATAGCCATTACCCGTGGTTGCATGCGCGGAGTTTGTCACCGTCGCAGCGAAAGGCCCAAAAAATGCGACGCACCCGACGTCGGGGTGAGGGTCGCGCACCTCACCTCCTCACCCCAGATCGACGCAGATCGCCCGACGTCGTCACACAACTACTGCTTGAGCGTCACATAAATGTCACGCGATTCTGTGCATGATGCGCCCGCCTACAAGGAGGCGCTTCACATGATCGAATCGAACCGAGTCAGACGAGTGTCGCACGTATTGGTGCTCCTCGCATCAACGGCGGCTTGGGAAGGGTCGGTGCTCGCGCAAACCGACAACCAAGCGCCCCCGTCAGGCGCCGCTCCGGCGCCGGGATCGGACGCGCCCGCTGCAACCCCGCCCCCCGGTGCGCCACCGGCCGCCATGCCGGATGCACCGCCACCGCCACCACCGCCCCCGCCTCCCCCGGCCGCCGTATTACCGCCGCCACCGCCGCCGCCGTCAGCGACCACGTTCACGGTGGGCTCGAAGTTCTCGGCGACCCTCTACGGCTTCGCCGAGTTCGATTCGATCTACGACTCGACCCAGAGCTTCACGGATCTCCCGGGCAACGGCGGGATCATTCACGACACGCCCACGGCCACCAAGTTCGGCGCTCACCACGGCCGGACGACCTTCGGCGTGCGTAACTCGCGCCTCGGGTTCCGCCTCAAGGGGCCCGAGACCGAGAACATCAAGAGCTCGGCGCTGGCCGAGATGGACTTCCTCGGCAACCAGCCGCTCGGCGCGCCGAACCCGGTGGGCACCCCCCCGGTGACCGAGGCCGCGTTCTTCAACAACCCGACCTTCCGCGTCCGCCACTTCATGCTGAAGCTGGAGACGCCGATCGTCGACGTGATGGCCGGCCAGTACTGGGAGCTCTTCGGCTGGCAGTCGTACTTCCACCCCAACACCGTCGAGCTGCAAGGCGTCCCGGGCCAGATCTATTCGCGCACGCCGCAGCTGCGCCTGTCGAAGCTCATCAAGAGCGACGCGGTCAACGTCGAGGTGGCGATCGCCGCTTTGCGCCCGCCGCAGCGGGACTCGGCGGTGCCGGACGGTCAGGCGGGGGTTCGCCTGCTGGTCAACCACTTCAAGGCGCTGCACACCGCCGGCGGCACCGGCACCGCGGTCGACCCGGCTGGTATCGGCGTCTCGGGCGTCGGCCGCCACTTCCGCATCCCGGAGTTCGCCCAGACACCGACCTCGACGCGCGATATCAACAGCTTCGGCATCTCGGCCGACCTGCTCCTCCCCATCCTGCCGGCGTCGACCGTCAACGACGGCAACGCGCTGACGCTGACCGCCTCGTACGTCTACGGTCAGTCGATCGCCGACCTCTACACGGGCCTGTCCGGTGGCGTGTCGTTCCCGGCCCTGCCCCCGAACGCGATGGGCGCGGCGCAGACCTACCCGCAGGACGTCGACAACGGCCTGGTCGCGTTCACGCCCGACGGCGTGCTGCACGCCATCCGCTGGTGGTCGACGATCGTCGGCCTGCAGTACTACTTCCCGACGTCGCTTCGCATGTGGGTCACGGCGAACTACTCGCACATGAAGTCGCCCAACATCGACCTCTTCGCGTCGGCGGCAAACGGCTACTCGGCGGGCGCCGTGACGTCGCAAAAGAACGCCCTCTTCAACACGTCGGATTGGGTCGAAGGCTGTTATTTCATCGACGCCACCGGCGCGATTCGCTTTGGCGTCGACTACGCCTACTTCCGCCAGAAGTACCTGGACGGGACCACGGGCATCAACCACCGCGTGGGGTTCTCGGCCTGGTACATCTTCTAGCGCTCGCTTAGAACAAACTGCATCGCGGAAAGCGGGCCGACCAGTTCGGCCCGCTTTTTCGTTTGTGGTGTGCCGGGAAAGCTACGAGTTCTCGAGGACCACGCCCTCGATGATGTTCGCGACGTCCTCGCAGCGGTCGGTCGCCGACTCGAGCGTCTCGTAGATCTCTTTCCACTTGATGACCGCGATCGGGTCCTTCTCCTCGCGGAAGAGGCGGGCCAGCGCGCTGCGCAAGATCTTGTCGGCGACGTTCTCCAGCCGGTTGATCTCCACGCAGTGCTCTTGAATGCCGTTGTCCTTCTTGAGATGGCGGATGCCGGTCACCGCGCCCAGCACGTGCTCCGCGCTGGTCACCAGGCAACGCGCCAGATCGCCGACCTCGTTGGTCATCACGCGCAGCTCGTAGAGCCACACGCGCTCCGAGGCGGCCTCGACCAGGTCCATGATGTCGTCCATGCGCGTGATGAGCGTGTAGATGTCGTTGCGGTCGATCGGCGTGATGAACGTCTTGTGCAGGCCCTCGACGACCGCGTGGGTGATCTCGTCGCACTCGTGCTCGATCTGCTTCACGCGTTCGGCCTGGATCTCGAGATTCGTCGGGTTCTCGACCATCTCCAGGAACGCGCGGCAGCCTTCGACGGTCTTCTTCCCCTGTTGCTCGAAGA
>CAZNCQ010000064.1:0-28144 GCA_964571275.1 uncultured Myxococcales bacterium | reverse complement strand
TCGACGAAGCGATCGACGAAGCGATCGATCGCGCGCGGGCGCACGCCGCCGCGGGACGCGCGGTCTCCGTCGGCGTCGCCGCCAACGCCGTCGCGCTCCTCGAACGCCTGCTCGCGCGCGGGCTCACGCCCGACGCGCTCACCGACCAGACGTCGGCGCACGACGTGATGAGCTACGTGCCGGCGGACCTGACGCTCGCGGCGGCCCGGGCGCTGCGCGCGTCGGATGCCGCTGCTTACTCCGCGCGCAGCCTGGACACCATGGCGCGCCACGTGCGCGCGATGATCGCGCTGCAAAAGCGCGGCGCGATCACGTTCGACTACGGCAATAACCTACGCCAGCGTGCGCTCGAGCGTGGCGTCGCCGACGCCTTCGCGTTCCCGGGCTTCGTGCCCGCGTACATCCGCCCCGAGTTCTGCCGCGGCCGCGGCCCCTTCCGCTGGGCGGCGCTGTCGGGCGAGCCCGAGGACATCTTCGTGCTCGATCGCGCGCTGCTGGCGCTGTTTCCCGACGACGAAGGCCTGCATCGCTGGCTCACGCTCGCGCGCGACCGCGTCGCGTTCCAGGGCCTGCCCGCGCGCATCTGCTGGCTGGGGCTGGGGCAACGCGCGCGCGCGGGCCGCCTGTTCAACGATCTCGTCGCGTCGGGCGAGGTCTCGGCGCCGATCGTGATCGGGCGCGACCACCTGGATTGCGGGTCGGTCGCGTCGCCCAACCGTGAGACCGAGGCGATGCGCGACGGCAGCGACGCCATCAGCGACTGGCCGCTCCTGAACGCGCTGATCAGCACGGCCAGCGGCGCGTCCTGGGTCAGCTTTCACCACGGCGGCGGCGTCGGCATCGGCTACTCGCAACACGCCGGCCAGGTCACCGTCGCCGATGGCACGCCCGACGCCGCCGAGCGCATCGAGCGCGTGCTCACCAACGACCCGGCGCTGGGCGTGTTGCGCCACGCCGACGCCGGTTACGCGGACGCCATCGCGTGCGCCGCCGAGCACGGCCTGTCGATCCCCCTGCCAGCGCGCGATCCAGAATGACGAGGTGACGCCGCCGTGACCATCCCCCACACGCGCGCCGCCGAGTGGCCGCCGGTGAAGCCCGGCAGATTCGCCGCGACGATCCGACCGATCGCGAATGCGAACCCGAACGCGAACACGACGACCGGCGCGATCGCGCTCCTCGGCTTGCCCGACGACACCGGCGTGCGCCTCAACGGCGGGCGCCCGGGCGCCGCGGAAGGTCCGCGCGCGTTTCGCGCCGCGCTCGCCGCCTTCGGGACCACCTGGGACCTCGACGGCGACGCCGCGCTCGACGCGGTGGTGGTCGACGCGGGCGACGTCGAGCCGGCGCTCGGCGACGACGAAGCGGCGTTGACGGCGACGCATACGCGCGCGCAAGCCGCCGCGCGCGCCCTGCACGACGCCGGCTACGTCACCGTCGGCATCGGTGGCGGGCACGATCTGGCGCTGCCGTGCATCGCCGCCTACGCGGCGCACGTCGGACGCGCCGTCGGCGGCGTCAACTTCGACGCGCACCTCGACGTGCGCGAGCGCGTCGGCTCGGGGATGCCGTTCCGGCGTCTGATCACGGGCGGCCACGTCGACGCGCGCGCGTTCGTCGAGTTCGGGCTCGGCCGCTTCTCCAACGACAGCGGCGACGTCGCGTGGGCGCGGGCGCAAGGCGCGACGCTGATCTCCGCCGACACGGTGCTCGCCTCCAGCGTCGCGCTCGCGCCGCTGCTGGCGCGCGCGCTCGGCCCGGGCGCCGGCTTCGTGAGCATCGACCTCGACGGCATCGACAGCGCCTCCGCGCCCGGCGTCAGCGCGCCGAGCCCGATGGGATTGAGCGTCGCGCATGCCGCGGGGCTGGCCGAAGCGGCGGGCGCCGACGCGCGCGTCGGCCACTTCGACCTGATGGAGCTCTGCCCGCCGCAAGATCGCGACGGGCGCACCGCGCGGGTCGCGGCGTTGCTGTTTCTGTCATTCGTCGCGGGCTGGCGGAGGCGCGCGGCGTGAGCCTGTTCGTGCGCGACGCGCGCGTGGTCGCGGGCGACGGCACGCCCGCGTTGCCGTGCGCCAGCGTGCGCATCGAGGGCGATCGCATCGCAGCCGTCGGCTCGGCGATCGCTCCCGCGCCCGGCGACCGGATCGTCGAGGCGCGCGGCCGCGTGCTGATGCCCGGCTTCGTCGACGCGCATACCCACGCGCTGTGGGCGGGTGACCGGCTCGACGAGTGGGAGCAGCGCCTGCGCGGCGCGAGCTATCTCGAGATCCTCGCCGCCGGTGGCGGCATCCTCGCGACGGTCCGCGCCGTGCGCGCCGCGACCGAGGAAGAGCTGGCGCGCGCGCTCCGGCAACGTCTGGACGTGATGCTGCGCGAGGGCACGACCACGATCGAGGTCAAGTCAGGCTACGGCCTGACAATGGAACACGAGCTGAAAATGTTGCGCGCCATCGAGACCGCGGCGCACGGCTTCGCGGGCACCGTCGTGCCGACGGCGCTCTTGGGCCACGCGATCGAGCGCGATATCGAGCTCGGGACCGCGGCGTCGTTCGTCGATCGCACGGTCGACGAAACGCTGCCCGCGGTGCACGCGGCGTTCCCCGGCATCGCCGTCGACGCGTTTTGCGAGCAAGGCGCCTGGTCGCTCGGCGATTGTCGCCGCCTGTTCGAACGCGCGCGCGATCTCGGGCATTCGCTGCGCCTGCACGCCGATCAATTCAATCGCCTCGGCGGCCTGGATCTGGCGATCGAGCTCGGCGCCCGCAGCGTCGATCACCTGGAGGCGTCGGCGCCCGGCGATCTCGCGCGGCTCGCTGCCGCCGGGATCACCGGCGTGATGCTCCCCGCGAGCGGCTTCCACACGGACGGCCGCTACGCCGACGCCCGCGCGCTGCTCGACGCGGGCGGCGCGCTGGTGCTCGCCACCAACTGCAACCCCGGCTCGTCTCCAACATCCTCGATGCCGTTCGTCGTTGCGCTCGCGCGCCGGCAGCTGCGCATCACCATCGACGAAGCGATCGCCGCTGTCACCTCGCGCGCCGCTGCTCTGCTGGGTTTTTCCGATCGCGGCCGCGTCTCGCCCGGCCTGCGCGCCGACGTGATCTTGCTCCGGCACACCGACGAACGGCAACTCGGTTACGAGCTCGGCGGCAATCCGGTCGACGTAACGATCGCCGGCGGCGCAATCGCGTGATATGAAGGGGCGCGCTCCGTGGTCAGGAGCGCATGCATCGCCCCCCGAGGAAGCCCCCACTCAGGGGACCTCACCCACCCCGCGGCGAGGGCCGCCGAGCCAAGCTCCCCGGCGCTCACCCGACAGCAGGAGGATTCGGCATGAAAGCGTTCATTCGTTCTGTCGTCATCGCTGGAATCGGCCTTGGTCTCGCGATCTCGCCCTCGTGTTCGAACAACGCTCGCACCGACGGCGATACCGTCGGCAGCATCGGGCTCGAGCTGCAAATCGCGCCCGGGGTGACCATCAATACCGTCAACTGGTCGATTGCGAGCCCGGGCGGCACGCCCACCCAAACCGGCTCGGTCAACGAGCAATTCAGCAACACGATCTCGTTTCAGGTCGGCGGATTGGCGGCCGGGACCGGCTACGCGATCAGCCTCACTGCGACGTCGGTGGACGGCAGCTTCAGCTGCGCCGGGTCGGCAACGTTCGACGTCACGGCCGGCGCCACCACGAGCGTGGGCATCGCGCTCGCCTGCACCACCGCGGGCAGCAACAAGGGAACCGTCGTCGTCAACGGAACGACGCAGATCTGCGCGAACATCGATTCGCTGTCGGTTTCTCCGCTGGAGACGACCGTGAACAGCCCGATCGCGCTCGCGGTCACCGCGACCGCCGGGTCGACCACGCCGACGTTCGCGTGGACCGCGTCGGCCGGGACGTTCGACAACGCGACGAGCGCGACGCCGGTCTTCACCTGCCCGCCGACACCCGGGTCGATCACCATCACGGTGTCGACGTCGCCCGCCGGCAGCGCCTGCCCGACCACGACCTCGCGTTCAGTGACCGTCACGTGCGATACGCTCAACCCGACCTTCACCAACGTGTACGCCAGCATCATCGGGGTGCGTTGCATCGGCTGTCACCGGCCCGGCGGCAGCGGATTCACGGTCGGCATGCTCGACATGAGCACGCTGGCCACGGCGTACGCGTCGCTGGTCAACGTCAACGCCGCGGGCGTGGGCGCCGGAACGTCGGGCATGACGTGCGCGTCGCTGTCGCCGGCGATCCCGCGCGTCAGCCCGGGCAATTCGGCCGGCAGCCTGCTGTTCGAGAAAGTGAACAGCAAGGTCAGCGGCACGCTGCCGCCGTGCGGCTCGCCGATGCCGCTGCCGGCAGCCGGCGCCCCGCTGACCCAGGCTCAGGTCAATCTGATCGCCGCCTGGATCGACGCGGGCGCGCTCAACAACTGACCCTCGCGCCCGCGCATCGCGATGTCACCGCACCGCCCGCGGGTGCGGTGGCGTCGCGATGGCCTGGGCGATACGGCTACGGGACGATGATGACGCCGGCGTCGCCGGCGCCCGACGCGCCGCCGGCGCCCGACGCGCCACCGCTGCCGGACGGCGGCGGCGGGCATGGTGTCTCGACCTGGCAAGGACCGATGAAGTCGCCGTGATTGCGCACGTGCGCGGGAACGGCAGCGTTCCCGACGCAAATGGTGTGGACATTCGCGGGATTGCCCGGGGGAATGTGACAGATGGTCGTCTTCTTCACGCTCCCCGGATCGCACGCGTGCAGATCGGCATCGAGATCGACCGTTCCGTCGTCGAGGTGACACGCCGCGAGCGCCGCTTCGCGCGTGCTCGACGCGACATTGGATGGCGCGTCGCACCCCGCGGCCACCGCGAGCCCTAGCCACGCAAGGAACGAGATCGACGGGAACCAATGACGCTGACGCATGTGAGATACCTCCTGCCTGAGAGACCCTTCGTTCAGTCGGAGGTACGAGCCGGGTCCGCGGACGATGCGTTTTTTCCGGCGCGCGCGAAAATCGCGCGCTGGGACATCGCACGGGGAACCTTCGTCGCTGCCTACGGTTCGAGCTTCGTGGTGTCGAAGCTGCCGCTCGACAGCGACGTCAGCACGTGGTCCCGCCAGGCTCCGGCGAGGAACAGGTAGTCGCGCGCGTAACCCTCGACGCTGAAGCCCAATCGCCGCAGCAGGCGGCCGCTGCGCTCGTTCTCGGGGCGATAGTTGGCCATGATTCGATGCAGCCGCATGCGCTCGAACGCGTAGGCGATCGCGGCAGTCAGGGCCTCGGTCATCAGGCCCCGCCCCTCGTGGTCCTGGCTGAGCTTGTAACCGAGATAGGCGGCTTGAAACGGACCGCGAACGATCTCGGTGAACGCGCATTCGCCCACGACCGCGCCTGCCGGCGCGCCGCGCTCGAAGAGGAACAGGTGAAGCGCGCGATCGGCTTCGAAGTCGCGCGCGGCCTGGACCAGCCGCTCGCGCCAGTATTCCGGCGTCATGGCCTCCCGGCGCTCCGGAACACTGGGCGCGAAGTGGGCGCGGTTCGTCTGGTTGAACGTCGCGATCGCCCCCGCTCGGTCGGGCCCCGGAAGGGTGAGCAGCAGGCGCTCGGTCTCCAACCGCGGAACCGTGCCATCGAACGGTGCATGCGTCATGAGCGCATCATCTTACTCCCCGTCGGCGTTGACGAACCGCGATACCGTGGGCGCGCGCACAAGATGACGGTGGAGTCGGTCACGCTCTGCCGCGTTCACCGACGGAAAGGCGGCTGACGCGCGAATTTCGAGCTGCGCACGCGACGCGAAGGAACTGTACTTTCACTTGAACATGAAAGTCGTAGGGCGCCTCCTCGCCGCGAGCGCGGTGGCGATGGTTTTACCTGTGCTGGCCGTCGACGCGGTCGCACAGACAATCTCTAACGGGACCTTCAACGTCCAGATCGGCAGCAACGGCGAGATCTCCTCGCTGCAGCTGACCGACGACGCGTTCCCCACCAACTACGTGATGAACGCCACCAACGCGGTCGGGCAGAACACCGCCGATCACGAGTGGGTGGGCGAGTTGATGTTCACGTATCGCTTGAATGGTGGCACCTGGACCACGGCGCTCACCAACCAGTCGAGCGACGCGCGGACCATCACGCCGGGCACGAACGCGATCACCGTGACCTATCAGAATTCGGCCAACGCGAAGGGCGTCAAGAACTTCAAGGTCGTCGAGACCTACGCGCTGGTCGCCGACTATCTGTCCTGGAAGATCACGGTCACAAACACGAGCACGCAGACGCTGGAGCTCGGTGACTTCGGGCTGCCGCTTCCGTTCAATCAATACTGGAAGCAGGCCAACGACATCATCTACCAGACGCGCACGGTCTATCACTCGTTCACGGGCAACAACAACTCGTACATCACCGTCGGGCGGCCGAGCGGCGTGGGCGACTTCGTCCTGATGGTGCCGGATCAGAGCACCGGCGCCGGCTTCGAGTACATGGACAACTGGATCGCCTCCGAGCATGCCGGCAGCACCTGGGTCGCTGGTGGCGGCACGCCCGTCTGGCAGAGCGGGCTCGACGTCTTCTACATCCACTCGAACGTCATCAAGAGCACGAACCGCGGCTATCTCCCCAACACCAGCCTGATGCTCGCGCCGGGCGCCAGCCAGACCTACGGGTTCAAGCTGTTCAACGTCGCCAGCCACAGCGACGTCGAGAATCGCCTCTACAGCGAGGGTATGATCGACGTGAACGTCGTCCCCAGCATGATGCTGGCCACCAACATGACGGCGAAGATCGATCTGCACACCTCGGCGACGATCAACTCCTTGACCGCCCAGGTCCCGGCGCAGACGACCATCACGTCGCTGGGAACCGTCGCCACCGACCACAAGATCTACCAGCTGAGCTTCAAGCAGCTTGGCCAGAACAACGTGACCGTCAGCTACGGCAACGGAATGACGACGACGTTGCAGTTCTACGTCATCGAACCGATTGACGCCGCATTGCAACGGCACGCCACGTTCATGATCAACAACCAGCAATGGACCACCGGTGACCTGAAGGGCGTCTTCGACGACTGGATGATGGACAGCCGGGCCAAGCGAGCCGCCGCGGGCGGCGGCGGCTGGGGCGACGACTGGGGCTGGACCCACGGTGAGTTCCTCGCCGAAAAGAACGCGCAGACGCCGGTCGCCGCCGAGGTGAGCGCGCTCGACACTTACCTCGACGCGATCTGGGCACGCTCGATCGACAACAATACCTTCCTGGTGCAGGACTGGTGGTGCCCGGCCGGGACCAGCGCCGCCAACCCGCAAAACTGCTTCTACGATCGCCCCTACGCTTACCCGCACGCGTTCAACACGTATTTCTCGATGTACAAGATCGCCAGCCTCTATCCGAAGCTGGTCACCTACCACAACACGGCCGACACGTATCTGCTGCGCGCCTACGGCATCCTTCACGAGCTCTACGCCGGCGGTGCGAGCGGACCTCAGCCGCTGCCGCCCGCCACGTCGATCGTCTCGACCGGGTACATGGGCGAGCAGACGCTGCCCGAGATGCAGGCCGCGCTGGCCGCCGCCGGCCACACCACGCAGGCGGCGTTCGTCGGCACCACCATCAACCAGATCTACGCGGCCTTCGCCGCCAACCCCTATCCGTACGGATCCGAGTTCGCGTACGACAACACCGCCGAAGAGGCGGTGTACATGTCCGCCAAGCAGAACAGCGACACGACCGTGATGGGCAAGATCAACGGCAAGACACGCGCCTGCCGTGGCCAGCAGCCGGTCTGGTACTACTACGCCGATCCGGTCACCCTGAACGGCGAGAACTGGTGGCAATTTCAGTACACGACCGCGCTGGCCGGCTACGCCATGGACGATTACGTGCGCACGCAGTCCCCCATGCCTGAGCTCGACGAGCGGCTGTCTTACGCCGCCAAGATCGGCAACATCGGCGCGATCAATTCAGGCCAGATCGATTCGAACGCCGCGAACCTCGGCACGGTCGCCTGGACGTACCAGGGAATGAAAGGCAACGTCTACGTCAACAGCTTCGACCCGCCCGGGCCGACCAGCACGCTGCACAACGGATGGCGACAGATGAGCGGTGAGGCCGACCTGGGCCTGTTCGGCGCCATCCGGATCCTGAGCGCCGACGTGGCCAACGATCCGATCTTCGGTCTCACCGGCTACGGCTGCAACGTCACTGCGGTGAACAGCTGCTTCGCGATCACGCCGACCGACGGCGTGTTCAAGCGGCTGAACATGATCTCGCAGAAGCTGTCGTTCACGCTCAACCGCGACCGCTACAGCGCCGCGACGGTCAGCTCGACGAACGACTACATCGGGTTCACGCTGCAGAACCAGACCGGCGACGCGCACACCACCACGCTGACTGTCGTCGGCCTCAAGGGCGGGACCTATCCCGTCTCCGTCGGCGGGATCAGCGCAGGGAACGTCAGCGCCGTGACCGGCCAGCCAACCGTCATCTCGCTCTCCGTCGGTGCGGGCGCGACCGCGGCTGTGCAGATCGGGTCGGGTTGCGGAGGCTCCACGATGGGCGCGGGCGGCGCGAGCGGAGCCGGCGGCGCGACCGGCACCGGCGGCACCGGCGGCGGCGGAACGGGCGGCGCGACGACCGGCGGCGGCGGCACGACCGGCGGGGCCGGCATGTCCGGCGGCGCCGGCACGGGCGGCATGTCCGGCGGCACCGGCACGGGCGGCGTGCCCGGCGGTGGGACCGGAAGCGGCGGCCGATCCGGAAACGGAAGCGGCGGCGCGGGCGCCGACGCGGGCGGAGGCCCCGCTGAAGGCGGCGCGAGCTCGAGCGGTTGCGGGTGCGCCACGACGGGAACCGCCGGCGGCGGCGGGACCGATTGGCCGTTGGCGTCGTTCGCATTGCTGGCAAGCGCGATCATCACGGCGCGACGCCGCCGGCGGTGAGCTCACGGGCCCGCAGCCCGGGCCTGGAACTAATTCGCGATCCGTCGTTGAAGACGGTGTGCACCATGTGGGACCCGGGCCGTCTTTACGATCATCGATTGGCAAAGACGACCGAACGTGCTTAATTCCGACGGTGACTGGAGGGGGAGGCGATGCGCCACGGCGCTGCGCTTGGGAATCCTGAAACCGTCGGCGCCGCCGAGAGCAAGGGAGCTTTGCGCGCGAACGCTGGAACGAGCGCGGCCCGGTATCTCGTGCCCCTCTGCTTCGCGCTGGCGGTAACCGCCTGCGTCGCCCACCGGCCGTTCGAAGAACCCGGCGACGACGGATCGAGCGACGAGACGCCTGATGCGCACGGCGGCAGTGGCGGCGCGATAGGAAGCGGCGGCGCGACGGGCGTTGGCGGAAAGTCCGGCACCGGCGGCGCAACCGGCGGCGGCGGTGCGGCCGGAAGCGGCGGCGCGACGACCGGCGGTTCATCTGCCAGCGGCGGTATCGGCGCCGGCGGCACGACCGGCAGCGGCGGGAAAACGGGCAGCGGCGGCATGACCAGCGTCGGCGGCGCGACCGGCAGCGGCGGGAAAACGGGCAGCGGCGGCATGACCAGCGTCGGCGGTGCGACCGGCAGCGGCGGCATGACCAGCGTCGGCGGCGCGACCGGCAGCGGCGGCATGACCAGCATGGGCGGCGCGCCCGGCGCCGGCGGCACGATCGTGATCAGCGGGCCGTGCGACGTCCTGGCAGCGGGTGGCAACCCCTGCGTCGCGGCCCACAGCACGGTGCGCGCTCTGTACGGCAGCTATACCGGACCGCTTTACCAGCTCTGCAAAGGAACGCCCGGTACGGGACCAAGCTCCTGCGCGGCCGGGACCACCTTGGACATCGGCGTGGTGGCCGGCGGCCACGCCGACGCGACCTCGCAAGATACGTTCTGCACGGGAGCCACCTGCACGATCTCGATCATTTACGACCAGTCGCCCAACGGAAATCACTTGAAGCCGGCACCTGCCGGCACCAACAAGAACTCGCCCGACAGTCCAGCCAACGCGACGGACGTCAAGATCACGCTCAATGGCATCAGCGCCTACGGCGTCTACATCAAGACGGGGATGGGTTATCGCGCCGGATGCACCGGTTGCGGCGTCGTGACGGCGAAGGGAACGGCGACCGGCGACCAGCCCGAGACCGAGTACATGGTGACCAGCCAGAACGGCCTCGTCGACCAGTGCTGCTTCGACTACGGCAACGCGGAGACGGACAAAAACGACGATGGCAACGGAACCGCGGAAGCGGTCTATTTCGGCGGTGGCGTCGTCTGGGGCACCGGGGCCGAGGGTGGCCACACGGACAACACCAACCCCTGGGTCATGGCGGATCTGGAGAATGGTCTCTTTGCCGGGTTTTCGACCACGAATCCTTCCAACGCTCAGAGAATCACGACCAATACGGCCCTCCACTTCAGCTTCGTGACGGCTGCGATCGTCGGCGACACGGCGGCGCAGAACGCCGGCCTGGGCCGCTTTGCCATCTACGGCGGCGATGCGACGGCCGGCGCGCTGCGGACGATGTACGACGGAATTCGCCCGACGCTCACGGGATATGTCCCCATGAAAAAGCAGGGGTCGATCGTGCTGGGAATCGCCGGCGACAACAGCGCGTCGAGCTCCGGCCAGTTCTTCGAGGGCGTCATGGCCAGCGGCGCGGCGACGGTGACCACCCTCAACAACCTCCAGGCCAACATCGTCGCGGCAAAATACGGGCAATAGGGTTCGCTGTGTTCGCAGTTGGAGACAGGCTCGGGGCGTACGTGATCCGGCGCCGGATCGGCGAAGGCGGGATGGGAGAGGTGTATCTCGCCGAGCACGTGCACATCAGCCGCAAAGCCGCGATCAAGGTGCTCCTGCCGGAGCTATCGTCCCGACCAGACATCGTTGGTCGATTCTTCAACGAGGCGCGCGCAACGGGATCGCTGCGGCACCCCAACATCGTCGAGATCCTCGATTGCGACGTCCACACGAACGGTCGCGCGTACATCGTCATGGAGTTCCTCGAAGGCGAGACGCTCGGCCAGTCTTTGGCGCGCATCGGGAGCTTGGCCGGCGACGCCGCGACCGCCGCCGCGATCGCCGGGCAGATCGCAGGGGGGCTCGCGGCGTCGCACGGCAAGGGAATCGTCCACCGCGATCTCAAGCCGGACAACATCTTTCTGGCGTCGCCCACCGACGGGGAATCACCGGTGCGGGTGAAGATCCTCGACTTCGGCATCGCGAAGCTCCTGGGCGAGGGCGCCTCTCAGTCTCGCAAGACCCGCACCGGCAGCGTGCTCGGAACACCGGTCTACATGTCCCCCGAACAGTGCCGGGGCGCGGGGCACGTCGACCATCGGAGCGACATCTATTCGCTCGGATGCATCATCTTCGAAATGCTCGCCGGGCAGCCGCCGTTCGTGCGCGAAGGCCACGGGGAGCTCATCATCGCCCACAACTCCGAGCCACCGCCCGAGCTCGCGTCGGTGGTCCCGTCGGTGCCGCCCGCGCTCGCGTCGCTGGTCGCGCAGATGCTCGTCAAGGATCCCAGCCAGCGTACGCAGACAATGGCGGACGTCGTCTCGTCGATCGAAAGTATTCTGCGCGTCCCCTCGACGCAGTTTGCCCGCTGCGTGAAGCCTCCGGCGGGCTTCCCCGCGGGCGGCGCGGAGGAGCCCGAGCCAGCGCCGCTCCCCTTCCCCACAGCCGATCCCTTGCCGCGCACTTTGGTCCAGGCGACGCCGAGTCAGACGAAAGTGCTCCCCAACCGGGGCACGACGCTGAGTCAGGCCGCGATCGCCGCGCCCGAAGCGGCGCCGCGTCCGCCCGCGCGAAGCGGTCTCAAGATCGGGATCGGCGTGACCACGCTCGCGGCGGCGGCGGCGGTGGTCCTGATGATTTTCCTGCGGCGTCCCGCGCCGCAGGTGAACGAGCCCGAGCCGGCGCCGCCGGCGTCAACGGTGTCTCCGCCGCCCGTGGTCGCGGTCCCGAGCGCGACGCCCCGCGCGCCGGGCGATCCCGCGACGACCGCGGCCAGGAAGGCGGCCACGCCCGAGGTCGAGAGAGCGCTCGACGCGCCGACGGTCGCGTCGGATGGGCAGCCAGCCGCGGTCCCGATCGTTGTCCCCGCCGGACCGAAGGCGAAGCGTTCCGATCGGCGGCAGGCTCACCCCACGCAAAAGGTCCGACCGGCACACGGCAAATCGCAGCCGCCGGCGGCGCCGAATGAGAAGGACGATGCCTTCCGGGATCTGTGAGATGGGCGCGCGCAAGGCGATGCGAGCGAGCGTCGAGCCGTGGCCGGCGCCGTGGCTGGCGCTGGGGATGATCCTGGCGCTCGCGGGTTCGGCGCGCGCCGCCAACCCACGCGGCGAAGCCAAAGCCCGCTTCGGCGCCGGGATGAAGGCGCTCGATCACGGCGACAACGAAGGCGCGCTCAAGGAGTTCGAGGCGGCGTACGCCCTGGTGCCCAGCCCCAAGATCCAGTTCAACATGGGGATCGCGCACCAGGCGCTGGGGCACAACGTCCTGGCGCTCGAGGCGTTCGACACCTTCCTGGCCGCGGCGACCGACGACATCCCGCAAGAGAAGCGCGATCAGGCGTCGAAGCACCGGCAGGAATTGCTCGCGAAGGTCGCCACGATCACCATCACCTGCGATCAACCGGGGATCACCGTGTCCCTCGACGGCGTGGTGCAGGGCAAGACGCCGTTCAACGGCCCGATCTATGCCGAACCCGGCGCGCACCGCCTGGTTGCCGAGGCTCCCGGACAGCCTTCGACCCGACAGACCTTTGCCGCAAGTCGCGGCACCGAGCTGTCCATCCCGATCAGCTTGGCCGCGCCGCCCGCGCCAGGGCCGTCCTCGAAGGCGCTCGCTGCATCGACCGCCAGCGAATCAGCGTCACCGGCGGGGAGCAGCGCCGCCAAACCGCGCCGGGTCGCGCAATCGCATCCGATCGACCTCGAGGCAAGACCGATCGACGAGCCGCCACAGATCATCGAATCACGCCCAGCACCACCGCCGAAGCCCGGGGCCTGGCGTGGCCCCGTGAAGTGGGGTTCGTTCGGCCTCGCGGTCGCCGGCGTCGGCCTCGGCGTCTTCGAAACCCTGGCCGCCATCAAGAAATCAAAGGACTTCAACACCGCCGCATCCGGCAGCTGCATGGACGACGGCAAGGGCGACATCCGCGGCGGGACGGTGTGCCAGCAAATCGCACACGACCAGACCGTCGCCACCTGGGCGGCCGCCATCTCCTATGGATTGGCCGGCGCTTTCGCGACGACCGGTCTGATCTTGCAGTTCAGCGAGCCCGCCGCCGAGAGCGCGAGCGCGCTCCCCAGGCCCAGGCGACTCGCGTGCGGCCTCGACGGATCGCTGACCGGCGCGACCTGCGTCGCGCGCTGGTAGCTCGCTCACGGCGGGCTGACGATCGCCTCGAACGCGCTGGCCGGGATCATTTTCAGATCGTTGATCCCGTCGGACCAATTCGGATTGTCCTCGCTCTGGAAATAGAAGTTGCTGCCGTTGTCGGCGAGGATCATCCCGTACTTCTTCATGGCGCGGGCAAAGACCTGCGCCTCGGGCGCGAGGGCGCTGGCGTCGTAGCTGGCCTTGAGGCGCACGCGCAGGCCCATGGGCGGCGCATTGGTGCCGCTGCCGGCGTCGTGGGTCGCGGGTGGGATGTGCGCCGCCGCGGTGTGACTCATCGTGAAACGCAGCGCGTGCGTGATCTCGCCCGCCATCACCTCCTCGTAGCGCGCGAGGCCGGCGTAGACCGGGAGGCCGGCGGCGTCGACCGACGTCCACCCCTCGGGCCGCTGGCCATAGCTCTTCTTCTTGAGATCCCACTTCGCGCCGTTGCTGCAGATCCAGCCCATCGCGTTGTCGTAGTGGCAGGCGTAGCCCTCGTAGAGCATGCAGGCGCCCCTCTGCACGGCCAGCAGGTGGCAATCGCCCGAGCAGCTGTGAGGGTCGTCGGTCCCCTCGACGCGCGCGACGCTCACGTCGGGGAACGGATACGGTCCGGGGTCGCTCTCGTCCGGGTATTGATCGAACGTGACCGGCACCGCCGGCTGCGACGCCGCCACGACGTTGAACGGGATGCCGAACCCGGGCCCAAAGTCGGGATGAATCTTGATCGTGCCGACCGCCGCCGCGACGATGGCGTTCTGGGCGGAGTCCACCGCGGCGCCCGAGATGTCCAGGTTCCAGGCGTCATCCGGCGTGAAGAGCGGGCAGCCCGAGCTGCCGATCACCACCGTCCCGCCGCCGGCGCCCCCGCCGCCGGCGCCGGTATGGCCCGCCATCGCGCCAGAGCTGCCGCATCCAGCGGCCAGCGAGGAGGCGAGGAGAACCGAGACCGCAGCCAGAGAGAGGCAGCTCGAATTCATGCGCATGGCTCCATTTTCGGCGGGAATCAGGCTCGGCTGAAGTCGGGTGCAGCCGGGAATTGCTGCGTCTGGCTCGGGCGACGCCGAACTTCGAGCGCGAGCTGGTTTCCCCGCGGCAGCAGCGTGACGCCCAGATACGGCGTCACCCGCGCGCGCGGCGGAACCCGCAGCTCGTAGCGCCGGCAGATGTGACCCAGCGCGACGCTGCCCTCGATCTCGGCGAATGTATTCCCGATGCACGTGCGCGGCCCGCCGCCGAAAGGAAAGTAGGCGAACTTGGGCAGCGTGGCCGTGAATTTCGGGGTCCAGCGCTCGGGACGGAAGGCGTCGGGCTCGGCGTAGAAGCGCTCCGAGCGGTGCACCGCCCACTGTGGAATCATGATCTCGACGCCGGGCCTCACGCGGTGGCCACCGATCTCGCAGGCCTCGACGGCCGTGCGGCTGATGCGATAGGCGGGCGGGTACAGGCGCAGCGCCTCACGCATCACGCGATCGATCTCGCGCTCGCCCGCGCCGCCACCGCCGCGGTCATCCGCATCCAGCGCCGCCGCGAGTCGCTGAGCCGCCGGCGGGTGCGCCGCGAGCAAGTACAGCGCCCAGGTGAGCGAGCTCGCCGCGGTTTCATGGCCCGCCAGGAACATGGTCACCACCTCGTCGCGGATCTGGCGCTCGGAGAGAGGCGCGCCCGCCTCGTCGCGACCGGCCAGCAGCATCGACAGGAAGTCATCGCCCGCCGGCGCGGCACGCCGGCGCGCCACCAACCCGGCCACGTAGCCGTCCAGCGCCGCGGTGGCGTCACGGAAGCGGCGCCCGTACGAGGTGGGCAGCAGCGTCGGATCGGCGACGAAGTCGGGCCGCCCCAGCGCCGTCGACGCCGCGCGCACCGCCGCGAACGCCAGGCCGCCGACGGCGCCGATCCACTGCGCGTGCAGGTGATGGAACTCATGCAGCGCTTCGGCAGCGGCGGCGACCAGCGGGCGCGCTTCGCTCATGCCCTCGCCGAACAGCGACTGCGCCAGCGCCTCGAAGCAGAGGTCGGTCATGTCGTGATGGATGTTGCGCACGCCGCCGTCGCCGAACGACTCGCACAGCCGCAGCGCCGCCGCGTTCATGAGGGCGCGGTAGCGCGCCAGGCGCTGGCCGTGAAAGGCGGGCTGGATCGTGCGTCGCTGGCGCCGCCACAGCTCCTTGTCGGAGGTCAGCAGCCCGCGACCGAACGCACGCCCCGTCGAGCGCAGCGCGCCCGACTTGATGAAGCAACGCTGCTTCTTGACCAGGACCTCTTCGATCAACTCGGGCGCCGTGACCACATAAAGTGGGAGCCGCCAGACGTGTGTTCGTACCAGTCCGCCCTGGCGCTCGCAGTCACGGTAAAACGCCAGCACGTCGCGGCGCAGTCGCAGCGCGCCTCCCCACAACCAGTCGCCTGTCACCCCGCCTCCGGGTGCGCGCGCCAGCTGTCGCGCAGGGCCCGTGGCGGCGTGCGCAGATCCCAGACCAATCCGAGCGCCGCGAGCAGCTTGAGCAAGTAGTAGGTCGAATCGATCTCCCACCAGTAGAACCCCAGCGCCGCCGACGACTGGTAGTGATGGTGGTTGTTGTGCCATCCCTCGCCCATCAACAAGACGCCGAGCGCGGCGTTGTTGCGCGATTCGTCGCCGGTCGGGTACCGGCGCCGCCCGAACCGATGCGCGAGCGAGTTGATGCAGAACGTGGCGTGCCACATGAGCGACGTGGAGACGAAGCAGCCCCAGATGCCGGCGGACCAGCCGCCCAGCGCGACCAACGTCCCCAGGTAGAGCCAGGAGGGGACGTAGTGGTGCCGGTCGAGCCAGCGCAGCTCGGGGTAGCGGGCGAAGTCACGCACGCGATCGAGGCGCGTCGCCTGGTAGCGCCCCGAAAGGAACCACCCCACGTGGCTCCAGTAGAGGCCCTGGCGCGCCGGCGAGTGAATGTCTTCCGGCCCATCCGAGTGCGCGTGATGGTAGCGGTGGTTGGCCGCCCACCAGAGCGCGCCCCGCTGCGTGCACGTGCCGCCGGCGAACGCCAGGAAGAACTGGAACGCTCGGCTGGTCCTGAACGCGCGGTGCGCGAAGTAGCGGTGATAGCCCGCCGACAGGAGGCACATCCGCACCGCATAGAGAATCGCCGCCAAGCCAACGAAGCTCCACGAAAACCGGACGGCGAATGGGCCGACGAGCGCGATCGCGTGGCACAGGACGATGGGCCAGTTCCGGAGATGAGCCCGCAAGTTCGGCGTTTCCTCTCGGCCACTCATCTAAGCTGAATCAACGACCTGAACTCATGCCATGGTACGCGCGGCCGCTCGACCCGAGGGTCGGCCACCACCAAGTGTAACGGGATGTCCCGCTGTTTGTTC
This sequence comes from uncultured Myxococcales bacterium, assembly GCA_964571275.1. Taxonomy (GTDB): domain Bacteria; phylum Myxococcota_A; class Polyangia; order Fen-1088; family Fen-1088; genus DASRQZ01. The sequence continues at coordinate 11,410 of CAZNCQ010000064.1, read as the reverse complement.
CCGCGATCCCCGACGATCCAACACTTCCGGCGGCGGGCGTGTCAATGGTTGTTCTCCGGACTGACTTGTCCCGATATAAGCTGTCGTGATGGGCGTCGGTTACGCGGCCGGAGCACTCTTCGGCGTGGGTGCGGTAACCTTGGTGGGCTTGCCGATCGGGCTGTGGAAGTTCTTCCACTACCTCGCACGGCGGGCTGACCAACGGGCGATGGAGAACCCTCCATTGGTGGTCGGGGAGCCAGAACGCGTAACGCCGGTCCTTCTGGCCTGCGCCGTGGTGGTGCCGCTGCTCTCGGTGATAACGACCCTCTTGGGGAGACTGCTGGCTGTTCCAGTCGCGATCATCGGTCTCGTTGCGATGCTCTCGGCCTGGGTGGTACACGGATTGCCCGGCCATTCGCGCAATCTCAAGTATGTCCTCTACTACCTGGGTTCGGCCGGGATTGGCCTGGTCTTCAGCGTCCGTGGCACCAGCGCGAGGGCACTCGAGATCGCAGGCGTGATCGGCGTCGTCGACTTCGCGGTCGCGGTTGCCTGTGTGGCGCTGCTTCGCCCTGACAGACCGCTGGAGCCGGGCGACTCGAGCAGCAGGCGGGCGCTCGCCGCCTGGCGTCTCGTGAGCTGGATTCAGGGTCCCGACGTCCCGTCGATCTTGGTCATCACCGCCCTGGGCGTCGTCCAGCTGGGAATCCCGTACGTCTTCATCAGGTGGTGTGCCGGCGCGCGCGTCGGCCGGCGCGCGGTGCTCTACCTGCGATCTTTCCACGACGACCAGGCCGGACGTGTGTTCGCAGAGGTCTTGACGCCCGCACTGCACCGGACCGTCGCCGTCACGGGTTTGGTCCACGTCGCGCAGCCGATGTCCGACCTGAGCCGCAACGTGCCATTGCTCTGGCGCTCTCGGTTCGTAGCTATCGCCGACCAGAACTGGCGGGCCTGGGTTGAGCGCCATCTCGAGGCCGCGCTCGCGGTCGTCGTCGATGTTTCGGTCGCGACTGATTCGGTGACGTGGGAGTTGGATCGCGCACTTGCGGTCCTGCCGCCCGAGCGGCTGCTTGTCCTGCACCGGACGGGGACGCCCGCGCCGGCAGGTCTGCCAAGCGTGCAATACGACCTCTCGAGCCCCGCGGGCATTGGCCAAGTCCGGTCTTCGCTGAGCGGCTGGCTTTCTCGCGCGCTTGCGACGGCCGATCCCGCGGTCGGAACAATCATCACCCGGGTCTCAGCCCAGCGCCATCAATTGGCGTTGCTGCCGCTGATCATGCTCGGCGTTGACATTCCAGTACTCGGAATGATCGTTGTCGCCGTGGTCAGCCTGACACGTTACCAGTTCGAAAACGCCCGCATCAATATGTTGAGACACAGCATGGAAGACATACGCCAAGCCGCGGAGATGTCGATGCTGGACGGCGCGAGGACTTGTCCGACCATCGACGATCTCAGGCGCGACCGACGAGTGGAGACGCGCAGCCCCAACGACCCCTGGGGAACGGAGTTTCGCATCGACTGTCAGGAAGACGCGGTCGTCGTCCGCTCGGCCGGCCCGGACGCTCAATTCGGCACGGCCGACGACCTGACGACCGAACGCGGAGGTCCCGGGCAGCGGCCGAAGGCAAGGCAAATTGAGCGTGGCCAACCGACACCGTATGAATAGTCCGCGAACACGAATGTTCCGACATGGTGCTGGGACGGGAGCTCGTCGAGGGTACTCACGTGCTGGCTGATTCCGGGCTCCGGACGGGAATTTTCGGCGAGATGTGAGTTCTTCCTATGAGGTGTCGCGCATGTACCCAGGATCCGGGGCCTCGAGATCAATAGCTGCTCATGGTTGGCCGGCGATTGCCTTCGCGTGGCTGCTGGCTTCGCTCTCCGCGGGTTGTGGTGGATCGGACGGGCTGTCGCCCGGTGACGGCGGGAATGGCCCTGGCGGAGGGGATGGCGGTGGTAAAAATTTGCAGCTCTTCATCGGTACGTGGCACGTCGCCTCGGGCATCGAGACGCTGAATTGCGCGGGACAGACCGATACGAGCGCGGTCACCGACACCATCTGGCAGATGGGAACGACATCGGATCTCCTGCAACCGCCGGATTCAACGGACTGCCCGCTTCTCGCAAACGTCTCGGGGAACACGGCCACCGCGGTGCCCAACCAGTCCTGCAGTGAGACCATGAGCGGGAGCACTCTCACGCTGACCCTGACTTCGTACACGTTCACCGTCGCTGCCAGCGGCACGACGGCCACCGACAACGGGAGCGGCGCCGCGTTGGTGACCGGCGCCATTTCGACCTCCTGCACCTTGACCGAGAACGCGACGTACACGAAGGCTCCGTAGCGCACGGCGGCTCGGCGATACAGCCGCGCGCCCTCCAACGGCCGACGACGGCTCGTTGACGGCGAGCCCCACCGCGTCGACAATGCGGTCATGGTGAGATGTGGGGTTTTCGCCGAGCTGATGGGCGTCGCTCTCTTGTTGGCGTCCTGCGGCGGCAGCCCGGCGCTCAGCGACGGAGGCGGAGGGAGCGGCGGCGGTCAGACCGGGGGCGCCGGCGGCGGCGGAAACGACGGCGGGGCGGCCTGCCCTTCGGTGTCGCCGTGCGGGGGTGATGTTGTGGGCACCTGGCAGGTGACGCAGGCGTGCCTCTCCGGAACGGAGGATCTCAACAGCACATGCCCCGGCGCCTCGGCCTCGATCACATCCAGCTTCGCCGGCACCGTCATCTACAGCTCGAACAACACGTACACGTCGATGATCACCGGAAGTGGAACGACGCAGTTCCACTATCCGGGCGCGTGCCTGCCGACCGGCTACACCTGCACGCAGTTCTCACAGCTCTTGATGTCGGTCGGGTCCTACAGCTCGGTCGATTGCGCGCCGGACGCCGCCGGCGTCTGCAACTGCGACGCCGTGACCTCGTCACTGCCTTCTGACGAGAGCGGCACATTCACCACCTCGGGCGTGGCTTTGACGACCATGCACGGCGGCTCGACGTCCAGCGGCACTTACTGCGTGCAAGGCAACGTCATGTACCAGATGCAGGCACCCGGAGACGGGGGCACGCAGGCGACCGGAGTCGTCGTCCTGCGCAGACAATGATCGGGAGCGACGGCGTCCACACCGCCGCCGTGATGTCGCCTCGGACGGCTGGCAGCGGATCGGTGCTCGGCATCCTGGGATTCGGATGGGGACTGGTCGTGGGTGCAAGCTGCGCGCGCCATCCGGTGGCCGAGGAACAGGGAGCGGCGCGCGCCGAGCGCCTCGGCATGCTCGACGCCGACTCCGCCGCGCACCTCGCCGAGCTCACCGCCTTCGCGCGATCGATCCCCTTCTGCACGGCCGACCAACGGTCGATCCCCGTCGAGGAGTTCGTCGATCAGCAGCATACCGAAGGCGACTGCGTTCTGGTTCGTGGCGAGCTGGTCTTCGATTCTGCGCCGGTGCCGGGCTGCCGCAACCCCGAGAGGCCCGACGGGCCAGCCTGCATTGCCGACTGGGCGCTGTTCGGGCCCGGGCGCCCCATCCGCTCGCAAACGCTTCCGGGCTCGCGCGCGATCCAGCCGGACCGCCACACGCTGTTTCTCTACAACGATTTCCGCTTCGACAAACCGAAGCGGCTTTGCGAGACCGACACGGGCGTGCCGCGCATGCCCGCGAGGCGTCTCTTCCGCCTCCCCGACGCCTATCGCGAACGCATGCGCCCGCCGAACGCCCCCGAGATGCCGAAGATCCCGGTCGTGATCCTGGGGGAGATCTCGAATTTCAAGACGCTCGACCTCTCGGCCATCTGTCGCACGGACCGGCCCAACGCCGGGCTTCTTCCGTCGCCCGCGCCCGCGCGGCCGGAACCCTGACGCCCTTCAGCGCGCAGGCGGCGTGGGACGGTCGACGCGGCAGATGCGCTCGACGTCCAGGTCGGTTCGCCGTGCGGCTGGGAGCGCGTCCGGCGGGGCCTCGAGAACGACGCCCGTGGCGATGATGGTGAGCTGCGGGACGGCGCGCTCGACCGCCTCCACATCGCAGTCCAGCAGATCGAGCGGCCTCGGGTGCAAAACGACGGCGTCCGTCACCGCGTTCGCGCTCAGCGAGATGCACGCCGGGCCATCTGGACGGAGCGGGCTCGGTGTCGGGCTCGTGGCGTCCCAGAGCACCCACAGGGTCGAGTGCCCTTCGCAATATCCCGGCTCGGCGGTCTTCTCGGACCGGCGATGCGTCCCGAGGAGTTGCTCCGTCCGAACGCAGATCAGCGATGGATGCCCGCGAACGCTGACCCGGTCATCGGGCGCGGGGCCCTGGCCGAGCAACTCCGCGGGCGGCGAGGCGACATCTCCGGCTGCGCAGCTCGGCAAGGAGTGCGCGAACTCGCGGAAGAACGCGACCCGACTCTCGAACCGGTCCGGCGCGGCCGCGCAGCCGAGTGAGAGCCCGACCGAGACCGCAGCGAGGATGAGGGCGCCGATCGACGGCATGAATCGAGATGGTACGCCCGTGAAACCCCTTGGTGGTGAGCGGTTCGGGCGCGTCGCGTAGTGTCGCGCGGCTGAGGACTGTGCGATTGCCCCCAACGGTCCAAATTGCGCCGTGGCCGTAGGTACCGGCGGACTGCCCAGACGGTGCCTATGTTCTGCCATCTGGCCGGCGCTCAGCGCAGGCCGCTTTGGGGGTCGTGGCGCAAGGTGCCTGCGGGGATGCCGGTGGACACGGCGGCGGTGCTGAGTTGACCGCGCGCCCACAGCGTACGCTCGACCATCGCGCGGAACACCCTCTCCAGTGCGCTGCGCACGTGCTCGCCCTCGAGGATCCCCAGGGCGCGCGCGATCGCCTCGATGGTCGCGAGCCCCCCGTCGCGTGTTTCGTGTCGCAGGCGATACGCGGTCGGCTCGCCGGGTTCGAGCGACACGCGGGGGACGTCGCTCAGCCCCGGAACCCGGGCGCGCACCTTGGCGGCCTGACGCCAGGTCCCGTCCGGCACGACGAGCGTGATGGCGCGCTCCGATGCCGCAAACCGCGCGATCGGAACTGCGTCCGGGTGAGGATACAGGAACAGTGGCTGCGTCGATCCGTCCCAGGTCAACGACGCGCGCGGTGACGATTCGTCGCCACGGATCAGGGCCTGGCTGTTCGCCAGGCACTCGAGCGCGAGGCGCCCAGTGTTGGTCGGCTTTCGCTCCTCGCGCCGGTGAATCACCAGGACGACGCGCGTTCGGGTCTCGATGCGCGACAGCAACACACACAAGCACAGGCTTGCGTGCAGGCGGCAACGCGGGCAGCGCGCGTGCGCATTGTCTTTGCGGCTCACGCGGGCCCCAGGAAGGCCGGCTCGTCATCGACATGCGTGGGTAGTCCCAGCGCGATCAAGGCGGCGGCCAGGTCGTCGGCCATTGGCGCGCGCACAACGAGGCGCCCGCCACCGACGGGATGATCCAGCGCGAGGAGGTGCGCGTGCATCGCGAGCCGGCGCAAGTTGTACATGGCGCGATAGTGTCGGTTTGTCTCTCCGGAGCCGTAGTTCACGTCGCCGACGAGCGGATGACTGAGATGGCGCAGGTGGCGGCGCACCTGGTGCAATCGGCCGGTCTGGGGAATGGCTTCGACCAGCGAACAGCGGTCGACGGGGGATTGGGCGACGACGCGGAAGCGAGTGACCGCGGGGACGCGCGCTGCGTCCTTCGCTTCACCCTTGGGAATCGCGTGATCAATCACGCCCGCCGCCGGGGGACGACCGCGAACCAGCGCGAGATAACGCCTCTCGAGGCGCCCCGCCCCAAGGTGGGCGCCGAGGGTGGCCGCTACCTTGGCCGAGCGCGCGAACAGAAGGGCGCCGCTGGTGCCGCGGTCGAGTCGATGTACGGGGTACACGTGCGCGCCAACCGCGTCCCGCACTCGAAACAGAGCCACGTCGTCGTCGTTGTCCCAACCGCGATGCACGAGCAGGCCGCATGGTTTGTTGGCGACGACGATGTGTTCATCGGCGAACAACAGATCGATCGCGGTGTGTGCTGTCGTCCTGGCTGGCATGAGCATCGGCGTGACTTCTTGCCACATTCTCCGACGACAGTCGCGACCTCGTTCGCGCAGACCGTCGCACACGCTAACGCGCTGTTCGGGCGGGAACCTGTTTGATACGCTCCTGCTCGTCTTTCTACCGTCAGGAGGAGACTCATGATCACCGTTGCCGGACAGAAGCGTCTCTTGTCGGACCTCGCGGGCTACGTCATGGGCGAGAAGGACCTGGACGTCGGCAATGGGATCTCGGACAAATCCGCGCACACGACCGATCCCGAGACCGGCTTCCCCAAGAGTGGTTCGGTGACGGTTTCGGAGTTTTACGTCAACGGCAAGGACGGGCGCCGGGCAACTAAACGCACCGAAGGGCAGACGACCAGCTACTACGACTCGAACAGCCACGTCGCCAACACCTACGAATACGCGCGGCTCGCGTGACGAGGGTACCGAAGCGGCTCGCAAAGCTCGCCGCCGGCTTGGTGCTGCTGACGGTGCTCGGGTTTCTGTTCCTTCGCTCGGTGCGCGGCACGCGCGCAGAGCCCTACACCGTTGCCCGCGACAGCCTCGGCCCGTGGAGCCTGGCCATCGTCTCGGGGGCGCAACCCGACGAGGCGATGCTGGTCTTGCGACCGCCACCCAAGTTGATGAGCGGTCTCTTCGAACAGCTGTTCAAGCGGGCGATGGAGTCGATGGGCAAGCCGCCCGAGCCGGGGATCCCGTTGGTCATGCAGGGTGAGTTCACGCGCGCGCTCGTGGACCGGCCGACGCTGACGCCGGAGGCATTGCTGGCGGCGGCGCGTACGGCCGGCCTCGACGCTTCGTCGCCGAAGCCACTGTGCATCGCGCACCGGCGGTCGACCGGCGGGCGCGATCGGGCGCAGATCTTCTTCGCTATCTTCGACCTGCCGGCGTTCGGACAGTTTCGTCAGCGCCTGGCGACGCAGTGGAATGGGGGTGTCACGCCGAACGCTTTCGACCCGGCGCTGATGTCGCCGGCGATAATCATCGCCACCGTCGAATCGACCACCCAATCCTGGCTGCCGCTCGGCGCCGACCCGAAGGTCGACTGCGTCGCACCGATCACGATCTCGTCGGCGACGAATTGATGAGCAAGGAATACCCGCGGGTTGGAAGTCGAGTAGACCCCAGCCCGCCGTGCGAAGCGCACGGGCCTGGCGCCGACGCTTCGAAACGTATTCCCAGCCCTCCGAGGGAGGTGATTTTCTCGACCATATCATCAGCAACCCTCGGTGCGGTTTTACCTGCCCGCGCAGTCCCATTGTCGCCTTCAGAGACTTCCGTCCGGGACGACGTGCTCACGCCTGATTGCATAGGTGCCGGGTCAGAGCTCGCCGACGAGGCGTCGCACCGCCGCCACCAGCCGGTGCGGGTCCTGGTTGACGAGCGAGCCCGGCGTGACGACCTCGACCACCCCCGCGCCGAGATCGACGATGGCTGGAATGACGTGGATCGAATCCGGCTCGCGCAGCGTGGCCGTCAGGTGGCCGAGCGTGCGCGGCCCGATCCCGTGCGACGAGACGACCAGCGGCACCACCAGCGCCCGCTGGCCGAGCAGCGCCCTCCAGAGCGCCGGCGGCTCGCCAGGCGCCGTGGCCGCCGCATGGGCGAAGAGCGCGCACGGCACGGGCGCCAGCGAGTGATCGGCGACTGCGCCCTCCAGCCTCTCGGCGCGCGCCACCAGCATGTGGATGGCCGGTTGGGCCAGACCCTCGGCCGGCTCGTAGGCCGATAGCTCGAGCGGCGTGCCGCCGAGAGCACCGCCGCGCTGGACGGCGAAGCCCGCGCCCTCGAGCCGCGCGGCGAGGTCACGAAGGTACTGCGCCGCCGCCGGCTTGGGCCTCGCCCGCGCGGTCTCGACGGCGCCGCCCTCCGCATCCGCCGGCGCCAGCAGGCGCAGCGCATCCTGCGCGCTGGCGAGGCGCAGGCGCGGATCGGGCTCGGTCATCCGCTCGAGCAGGTGCAGGAGCCGCTCCTCGCCCGACAGCGCCCCGCGAATGTCGACCCGCAAACCGTCCATCGGCAAGTGCTCCGGCTCGCGACCGGAGGCCACCGCCAGGTAGGTCATGCCCAGCCCGTAAAGATCGCTCCCCGGCCCGGCGTGGCCGAGGAACTGTTCCTGCGGCGCGTAGCCGAAGGTGCCGGCCGCCGTGGTCGAGAGATCCTCGCCGGCGCGCAGCGCGGCCTGGACGCTGCCGAAGTCGACCAGCGCCGCCTCGCCGCCCGGGCGCAGGATGATGTTCTTGGGATTGATGTCGCGGTGGATGATGGGCGGCGCGCGGGCGTGGATGAAGGCCAGCACCTCCAGGATCTCGCGCAACCAGCGCCGCATCTCGGACGGACCGAGCCCCGCCCCACGCGACACCTCGCGCAACGTCGGTCCAGCCATCAGCTCCATGACCAGCGCGAAGCCAGCCGGCTCGGCGAGCGAGACGTCGTCGAGCCAGCGCGGAATGCGCGGATGCGCCAGGCCGCGCAGCACCGACGCCTCGCGCTCGAACAGCTCCAGCGCCTTCCAGCGCGGCAGGCGGTCGAGGCGCAGCACCTTGACCAGGACCGGGGCGCCGTCACCCTCGCGCACGCCGCGGTAGGCGACCCCGAAGCCGCCGCGGCCGTGCTCGGCCAGCAGCCGGTAGCGACCACGCGAGCCGTCGAGCGCCCCACCGACGGACAGTTCTATGACGCTCCTCCCCCCGCCGCCCGAAAGGCGGCGCGCGGGGGCCTCACCGTCCCGCCGTATGCGGAGCCCACAGGATCACGAATGTCGTCGGCGTCGATGACCCATCATCGCACGCTCCGCGCGGCCCGCGCCGGCCGGGCACCGCCAGCGCGCGCTCCGGAGGTTGTCCTATCGCGAATCATTACGTCGGACGCTCCCGCCCTCGCCTGCCAACGCAATCGGAACTTCCGGCATGTTGGTGCTTAAGACGCGCTCGGCTTGGAAGTCGTCGAAGGTGCTGGACACGAAAATGGGGCGCCGCTGCCACTCCACCGCATCACTCACGATATACGGTCATCTCGGCCGCGTGCGCGATCATCGTCAGGTGCGAGCCGCCGGGGAGAGCGGACATCGAAGGCATCCGGGAGATGACCCATCAGTACATCCACAGCGGCGGCTGCGCGACCGACTTCTACGAATTGATCGAAGAACTCAATGTCGTCGCCCCTTGGTTCGTTGCCATCCTTCTGGGCCAACCCGAGGCGAGCAAGCTCGTCGACGCCAAGCGGTGGTTCGTAGCGCCGATACGTTAGCGTCGCACTCTGCTCAAGCAACCCGTTGTCGCCCGCGGCATCACCGATCGCCAGCGCCTCGAGGATGCTCCGGCTCTGATACTCTGCTCCGACGGTCAAAGATTCCACCAACCGCGGGATCCACTGAAGCAGGCCGCTGGGAATGAGATCCTCCTTCCTCACGATCTCCGGGCTTTTGTAGCCAACTGCTGTCAGGCACAGGCGGTGTTCGCCGATGCGCCACTTCAAAGGGAATCGAGGGCTCGTCGCGAGCAACATGAGAGCGAGCGACGGATCCGAACCAATGCTCGCCTCACCCGCAACCAGGGCCAACTGGTGGTCATCAGCATCGCGCAGATCAGCCGGCGGAAAGAGACCCGGCCTGGCGAGACACGCGTACGCCACACCAGCCACGCGGTGACCTCCTCCGAATGTGGAGACTAGGGCGGGGTGGTTGCAAATCACCGTGGGTCGCGTTGAGGCGAGGCTGGTGGTTATCAACGCGAAGCCTGTCGCGAAGGAAGCGTCGTCCAGACGAATATCACCGAACGCAGGCTCCAAGACCTCTCGCAAAGGCTTGGCATTTGATTCCGGACGCATGAATCGCCATAAGCTTTGGGATGCTCGCAACACCGGCTCAAGGACGCGTCTCAGTGTCGCGCTAGCTTCCGCGACAGATCGCCGGCGGGCCAACTCCAGGGCCAATATCGAAGACGAACTCAATCCGCCAATCAGATCGTAGTAGTCGCTCAGGCGGAAATCTGCGTCGCCGTATCGCGCCTGTAAAAGACGTTCGAGCCTTTCTAAATACCCGACCGTGCTCGCGACGCGCACGCCGCCTCCTTGAATCGACAAGATCCGCTTTGGAAGTCCTCCGGCCATCCTCTCTGCCAGGGAAGGGGGGTCGTCCGACCGATAAAGCCAGGGCGCAGGTGGCCGACGCGATTTCGGCTTGCGCTCAGGGGCAGGCAGCCGATCCTCTCTTTCGATCCGCGCAATGGCCTTGGGAATGTCACGGGAAAGCGGACCATCGAGAGATGACGCCGACGAGAAGAAGGACGCCACGGAACGACGCAGTTCGGCCTTGAACGCGTTGAGACCGACGAGAACCTGCGGGTTGGTCAAGGCCTCAAACTGATCCCCGGGCCATGGGGCGTCGTCCTCGACTAGGTACGGCAAGACGATCTTGCCGCTGGCCTTCGCCCGATCGACTTCCATCTGTGTGATGCTCTTGCGTCCGTCGCCGCCATCTGCCGGTGCCGGGACCCAGCCATATCGATGCGCAACCAGCACCACCAGGAAATCAGCCCGATCGACCTCCTCCATACACCACTTGACGCTGGGATCGCCTGTAGCGCCGGAATCTCTGTGATCGATCGCCAGGTGCTGCAAAGCGCGTAGCACCTTCGCGACGACGTCAGCGTGCGCTGCGAGATCCTTTCCAGTGTAAGAAACGAACACACGGTATGTCCTCTCGGCGGGCATGAAGGCTGACTCTGGAGTGCACGGTTGTCGCCGTCCGACGCGACGACGTCAAGCGCAGACCCGCGGTGTCCAGCGAAACGCGAGAGCGTTGATGATAAGATCGTGGCGCCCGGGCGCCCGGCCGAACATCGCCGGCCAGCCTGGCAGCCTCCGCTCGGCCGCGCCCGAGGCTATGACTCCGCTCGAGCTGATCCGCGACGTCTGCGTCGTCGAGCACGACGCGAAGGCCGAGGGCGTCGCCCGCACCGACGCGCACACGACGCTCCGCAATGCTCGGGCCCGACCACTCGGTTGAGGGCGCGCGCTACGGCGACAGCTTTCGCGCGCTCGTCGTCACCTCCAACTGCGCCGACGCGATCGTCCAGGCCGACGAGACATCTCTCAAGATGCAAAAGCCCAACAGCGTGGCTTCGTCTGGACCTTCCTCGCCGAGAAGCTCGTCGCGTATGTCTTCTCCAGTCGAAGCGGAGAGACGCCCTCGACGGTGCTCGGGGGCGAGTACCGGAACGCTCGTGGTCGACATCCCGACAACATAGCCCAAGCCCCGGCAACCCAGCCCAAATCCCCAATGATTCCGCCCAGTGCCGGAGACGAGACTTGAACTCGTAAGCCCTTGCGAGCGGCGGATTTTGAGTCCGCTGCGTATACCATTTCGCCACTCCGGCAATTAATTG
>CAZNCQ010000063.1:0-28404 GCA_964571275.1 uncultured Myxococcales bacterium | reverse complement strand
CCGAGCTGTTGCCACCGCCCGGCTGGGTCAGCGTGCCGTCGCCGCCAATCAGGTTCGAAAGGTAGACCAGCAGCGCCAGCTCGTCGGAGCCGGAGCTGGACGCCGCCTCGGCGGCGAGCTCTTGCGCGTGCGCTTCGTCCCAGCGGTAGTCCACGGCGCCGAAGCTACCACCGCCCTAACTCCGATCGACGGAGAACGTGACCTCGCCGTCATACCCGACGGTGACGGTCACGTTCCAGGGGCGGCAGCAGACGGCGCAGTCCTGGACGAAGACCTGCTCGCCCGGCTCGGACGGATCGAAGTCGGCGGCGATTTCGCCCGGCTCTCCACAAAATGGGCACTCGACGGTGTCATCCATACTGGTCCCGATGGCTAACTTTTTGGTACCGCGCCGTATGATAGTCGACGGAAGCATGGCGCGCTGGTTCGTCTATATCTTGCGATGCGGAGACGGTTCGCTTTATACCGGGATCAGCACCGACGTCGCCGAACGCGTCGCCACTCACAACGCCGGCCGTGGCGCGCGCTACACGCGCCCCCGTCTGCCGGTCACCGTCGTGCACGTGGAACGCAAACGTTCTCGTTCGACGGCGCTGAAGCGCGAAGCCGCCATAAAGGCGCTGTCGCGCGCCGAAAAATTGAACATGCTCAACGGCGCGTGAGCCTGCCACTCCCTCGAGTCCTGTTCTGCCTGCTGGCCGCCGCACCCATCGGAGGGGGTCTGCACACCCCACGGAGCGGCCGTCCCGTGTCCGATCGCGTCCGAATTCCGTCTGGACCGTTCATTCAGGGCTCAACACATGGCGAAGAAGACGAGCGCCCGGCACGAACTAAGGTGATGGCGACGTTCAGCATCGACCGCACCGAAGTGACGCGAGGCGACTACGGCCGCTGCGTGGCGGCGCGTCGCTGCGCGCCGGTGGCCGACCCGATCTCGACGGCGGCCGATCAGGCGCTAATGGATGATCATTTACCGATCGTGAATGTCTCTTGGGCCGACGCGCAGTCCTTCTGTCGATTCGTGGGTGGTCGCCTGCCGACCGAGGCGGAGTGGGAAAAAGCCGCGCGCGGCACCGACGGGCGGGAGTATCCCTGGGGCAGCGAGGTTTCTTGCGAACGCGCCAACTGGGGGAACTTCGACGGCGAAGGTCCCTGTGCCGGCCGCAATCCGGGTCATCCGGTCGCGGTCGGGCAATATCCCGACGGGGCCAGTCCCTATGGGGTATTGGATCTGGGCGGGAACGTTTGGGAGTGGGTAGCCGACCGCTATGACGACGATGCGGCGGCGATCGCGCCCGAGGCTCTGCCACGACGTGGCAGGGCTGCAAGGGAACATGCGGGTCGTGCGTCCGCGCGAACCGGCGACGCCGAGCGACGTGTCGTGAAGGGGGGATCCTGTTGCAGTTTCTTCGTTGGGCCACGGGCCGCCAATCGAAATGCCTGGTCGCCCGACCACCGCGACGCCGATCTCGGCTTCCGGTGCGTCGCCGATCGGTGATCCGACCGGGCGCGCGCGCGGCGCTGTTGCTGATGGTGTTGCCGACGTTGTTGCCATTTTTGGCGGCGTCGCTGGCGCCCACGCGTGCCCACGCGCTCAACGCGCGCGAGCCGTCGATGAGCCCGGCGGCCCGCCCGTCGCTGGGGACCCCGGGGGGCGCCGCGGCCGCGCGCAGCCTCGCCTCGATCACACCCAAGAGCGAAAAGGAGAAAGAGAGCCTGCCGCGCGCGCGAGCCGGTGATGAGCTGCCGGAACCGCCCGACAACGATCGTGATCGGCCGCGGATCCTGCACATTCAAGAGGTCCTGCGCGACATCGTCCACGGCGCGACGTTGAACCGCCTGCGCGTCGGCATGCGCGTGGTCGACGCGCGCTCGGGGCGCCTGCTGTTCGGACGGCGGGGCGCGGCGTTGATGGATCCGGCGTCGAACCAGAAGGTGCTGGCGACGGCGACGGCGATCATGCGCCTCGGGTCCGACTGGCGTTTTCGCACCGAGCTGACCGGGCCCGAGCCCGACGTCGACGGGGTGATCAAGGGCGACGTCTACCTGCGCGGTAGCGGCGATCCGACCATGCGCAGCCCGGATCTCGAAGTGATGGCGCAGCACCTCGCGCGCCGAGGCGTCCGCCGCATCCAGGGTGCGGTCATCGCCGACACGCGCCGCATCGGTGCCGACGAGGCGGCGATCGACGCCATCCCCGACGCGTCTGGCGGCGGCGACGCATCCGACCGGGGCGGCGCCAACGCGCGGCCGCCGCTGGTCGTGAACCGCGGGTTCATGCAGGTGCGCGTGCGCCCCGGCGGCAGCGCCGGCAGCTTTCCCGAGATCACGACCACGCCCAACGACGACTCGTTCGAGATCCGCAACACCGCGCGCACGCGCGCGTCGGGCACGTCGAAGATCAACGTCGACGTGTCCCTGGACGGCACGAAGATCCGCGTCGACGTCAGCGGGACGATCCTGGCGGGGCAGCTCGGCTTCGTCTTTCGCCGCAAGGTGCCGCACCAGGCGCTCTATGCCGCTTCGCTCCTGCGCGCGTCGCTGATCCAGGCGGGTGTCCAGGTGCTCGAGCCGGCGCGCGTCGGCACGACGCCGGCGGGCGGCGCCTTGATCGAACGGCACGAGTCGGAGCCGCTGGGGATCCTGCTGCGGAAGATCAACAAGGACTCTGATAACGACCAGGCAGAGCGCGTGCTCGAGGCTGCGGGCGCCGAGGTCTACGGCGGTGCGCCCACGCCGGAGAAAGGTGTGCGCCTGCTGCGCGAGGTGATCGGCGAGCTGGGACTGACCTCGGGCAGCTACGTGTCGCGCAATGGATCGGGCCTGGGCCACGCGAACCGCATCACCGCAGAGGCGATGGCGAGCCTGCTGCGGGCGCTGTATCTGGATCCGCGCATCGGTCCGGAGATCTTGCAGTCGCTGTCGGTGGGCGGCGTCGACGGCACGACGCGCAACCGCTTCAAGGGCTCGCCCGCGGCCAAGCACGTGCGCGCCAAGACCGGCACGCTGGTCGGCAATTCCTGCCTGTCCGGCTACGTCGGCGACGGTTCCGACGTGCTGGTGTTCACGATCCTGGTCGAAGGGCTGAGCAGCAAGGGGATCTTGCGCGCCGTCCGTGGCGCGCAGGTCGGCGCGGTCAACGCGATGATGCGCTACGTGCGCGAGGGCGCTGGCCAGAAGATCGACGCCGCGCCCGGATTCAACGACGCCGACACCGCCACCGACTATGAGAACGGTGACGAGTCGTTCATGGAGACCGACGGCGAGATGATTGACGGCGAGACGACGAGCCGGGCCGGCGAGGACGCGGTCGATGCCCTGCTCAGGAAAGAGCACGTGAGCTCGCCCGGCAAGGGCCAGCCGAAGAGCGATCCGAAGAAGTAATTCACCGCCGGCGCGCCAAGGACGCCAAGTCCGGATTTTGATGGTCCGGCTCTTGGCGCACTCGGCGCCCTGGCGGTGAACGATCCGACCGGCGTTGAGCTAGCCGAGCGCGTCTTCTTCGCTGGCGGCGCGGCGGCGGTTGGGCTTGGCCGGCTTCTCGGTCTTGCCGTTGCTGTGGCCGTTGCCGGAGGCCGCACCGACCGCGTACAGCTTCTTCGCCGCCGACTTCAGCGCGTCGGCCTTGTTGGTGCGCTCCCAGAAGAAGTCACTGTCGGCGCGGCCGAAGTGACCGTAGGCGGCGGTCTTTTGATAGATCGGCCTCAACAGATTCAGCTCGCGGATGAGGGCGCCCGGGCGGCAGTCGAAGTGGGCCTGCACCAGCTCGGCCAGACGATCCTCGGACGCGGTGCCCGTGCCGAAGGTGTGAACCAGCAGCGAGACCGGCTCGGCGACGCCGATCGCGTACGCCAGCTGCACCTCGCATCGGCGCGCCAGGCCGGCCGCGACCACGTTCTTGGCGATGTAGCGCGCGTAGTAGCAGGCGGAGCGATCGACCTTCGACGGGTCCTTGCCCGAGAAGGCGCCGCCACCGTGCCGGCCCATGCCACCGTAGGTGTCGACGATGATCTTGCGGCCGGTCAGCCCGGAGTCGCCCATCGGCCCGCCCACGACGAAGCGGCCGGTCGGGTTGATGAAGAACTTGGTCTTCGGTGTGACGAAGCCGGCCGGCAGCACCGGCTTGACGACCTCTTCCATCACCGACTCCTTCAGCGTCTTGTACTTCACGTCCTCGCTGTGCTGGGTCGAGACGACGACCGCGTCGATGCCCAGCGGGCGCCCGTCGCCACTGTATCGCACGGTCACCTGGCTCTTGCCGTCGGGGCGCAAAAAGTCGAGCGTCCCTTTCTTGCGCACGTCGGCCAGGCGCTTGGCCAGCTTGTGCGCGGTCATGATCGGCATCGGCATCAGCTCGGGCGTCTCGTCGCAAGCGTAGCCGAACATCATTCCCTGGTCGCCGGCGCCCTGTTCGTCCTTGGTGTAGACGCCCTTGCCGTCGACGCCCTGGGCGATGTCCGGCGACTGCTGTTCCAGCGCCACCATCACGCCGCAGGTCTTCCAGTCGAAGCCCATGTCGGAGTGGCAGTACCCGATCTCCTTGACCACACCGCGCACGATCTTGGGGATGTCGATCTGCGCCGCCGACGTCACCTCGCCAGCGACCATGACGAAGCCGGTCTTGGTCAGCGTCTCGCATGCGACGCGCGAGCCCTTGTCATCCTTGAGGAGCGCGTCGAGGATGCCGTCCGAAACTTGATCGCACAGCTTGTCGGGGTGGCCTTCGGTGACACTCTCTGAGGTGAAAAGCGATTCGGACATCGGCGGCTCCTTCGATTCGTTGGCAGCTGAAAAACAGCGACGATGACGGGTTATGCGGCTGCGGAGTCTCCCAGCCGGCCGTTCATGAGTCAATCGCCAACATCGCAGTGGGCGCCCCAATCCGACGGCCGGCGCCAGCCCCATGACCAGGCTCGACCTGGGTGTTAAGCTTCTGGGGTGGAGCCGCTCAAGAAGTACCGGAAATCGGGACTCGAGCACTTCATCAAATTTGTCCGGGACCTGCCGATTCACTCGCCCCGGCAGATCTTCGCTCGCCTGGAAGAGCTTGGATACCGGGGGCAGCCCGAGGCGCGGCGCGCCGTATCGCTGATGGCGTATCGCCACGTACGGCGCATCAAGCGCGTCTACCTCGATGGCGCGAAGCGCGAACAGCTGCTGCCGAAGTCGAACACGCTGCTGGTCGGTCCGACCGGCTGTGGCAAGACCTACCTGGTGGAGCTGCTGTTCCAGCAGATCCTGCGCTTGCCGACGGTGATCATCGACATCACCACCTACTCGGAGACCGGCTACGTGGGCCAGGACCCGAGCACGATCCTGACGCGCCTGCTGCACGCCGCCGACGACAACCCGCTGCTGGCTTCGATCGGCATCGTTTGCCTCGACGAGTTCGACAAGATCGCCTCGGGGCAAAACAACGCGGTCTTCGCGGGCGCGGGCACGACCAAGGACGTCACCGGTATGGGGGTGCAGCGCGAGCTCTTGAAGATGCTCGAGTCGTCGGAGGTTGTGGTGCCGCTGGAGCTGACGCACTCGACGTACGGCGACCACATCGTGCTCTCGACGGCCGACGTCGCGTTCGTGGCCGCGGGCGCGTTCTCCGGCTTTCACCAGGTCGCGCGCAGCCGCGCCTCGCGCGACCGCATCGGCTTCGGGCGCGACGCGGTGCCGCGCGGCGCGTCCGCCGACGGCATCGCGGTCGGCTTCACCTCGGAGGAGGTCGAGCGTCTCGCCAACTTCCAGGCGTTCGGCTTCCTGCCGGAGTTGCTGGCGCGATTCACGCGCTTCGTGCCGTTCGACGCGCTCGACGCGGCGACGCTGATGGACATCCTGCGCAGCAATGTCATCGATCGCCTCACGCGCGAGTTCGAGGACGAAGGCTTCGAGCTGGTCATCGAGGACGACGTCCTTCAGCACGTGATCAACGAGGGGCTGAACCGCGAGACCGGCGCGCGCGGCCTGTCGTCGATCCTGACCCGGCACCTGGAAAACGCGGCGTTCGACGCCTTCGCCGAGAGCGGCGGCGGCGAGATCCGCGTCCGCCTGGTAGAGGGCGCGATCCGCGTCGACGTCAAAGATTAGAGCCGCCGCTTTCGAAGAAGATCCGCGCGGCGACATTTCGGTGTCCGACTTGCGCGCACGCGCCGCGGCTCCTAATGTCCCGCGCGGAGGCAGCGCACATGAGATTCATCCCCCGATCCAGTCTGTCCGTCGCTCTCGCAGCGTCGGTGGCGTTGGTTTCAGCCGCCGCGCGCGCCGATCTCGAGTTGCCGCGCCCCAGCCCGGGCGCCAAGGTCTCGCAGGAAGTCGGCCTGACCCAGATCTCCGTCGACTACTCCTGTCCCGGCGTCAAAGGACGCAAGATCTGGGGAGCGCTGGTCCCCCACGACAAGCTCTGGCGCACCGGCGCGAACGGAGCGACCAAGATCACCTTCAACAAGGACGTCACGTTCGCCGACCAGGCGGCGCCGGCGGGCAGCTACGCGCTGTTCACCATTCCGGCGAAGAGCGGCGACTGGACCGTCGTGCTCAACAAGGACGCGGACCAGCCCGGCGACGGGCGTGAATACAAACCGGAGCGGGATCTCCTGCGCGCCAAGGTGCGCACACAGGCCGCGCCGATGCGCGAACGGTTGGCGTTCATCTTCGCCGACACGACGGACGACCAGACGTCGATGAACATCGAGTGGGAAAAGCTGCGCGTGGTGGTTCCGATCAAGGTGCACACCGCGGAGCAGGCGCGGGCGAGCATCACCAAGACGCTCGACGACACCTGGCGCCCCTACGCCAACGCCGCCCGCTACCTGCTCGACAACAAGAAGGACTACGACACCGCGCTCAAGTACATCGATCAGTCGCTGGCGCTGAAGCAGGACTGGTTCAACTTGTGGATCAAGGCGTCGCTGCTGGCTGCGAAGGGCAACTACAAGGACGCGCGCGTCGAGGCGCAAAAGTCCTACGACCTCGGCGCCAAGGCCGGCCCGACGTTCTTCCTCGAGCCCGAGGTGAAGAAGGCCTTGGCCGACTGGAGCAAAAAGAGTTAGCTGCCGCTAACCAACCGGCGGTAGAGCGCCTCGTACTTCGCCACCGTCGGCTCCAGCGGAAACGCCGTCTCCGCGCGCCGCCGCGCCGCTTGCCCCAAGCGGGCGCGCAGCGGCGCATCGTCCAGCAACCGCACGACGTGCGCGGCCATCGCGCCCACATCGCCCACCGGCGCCAGCAACCCCGTCTCACCGTCGATCACGACCTCGGGCACGCCCCCGACCCGCGACGCGATCACCGGCACCCCGCACGACATCGCCTCGAGCGCCGCCAGGCCGAAGCTCTCGCTCTCGCTCGGCAGCAGGAACAGATGCGCCGCGCACAGCAGGCTCGGGAGATCCGTCCGCTCGCCGAGAAACTGCACCGAGTCGTCGAGCCCCGACGCGTGCACCAGGCCGCGAATGCGTTCGCGCTCCGGCCCATCGCCGACCAGCTGCAGCGTCATCGCGTGCTCGGGCGCGCGCCGCCGCGCCTCCGCGAAGATTGCGACCACGTCGTCGACCCGCTTGAGCGACCGGAAGTTCGAGACGTGGATCAGCACCGGCGGCCGCGATTCCCCTGCGCGCGCGCCCGCCGCCGCCGGCGCGAAGCGCCGCGTGTCGACGAAGTTCGGGATGACCTCGATCGCGCGGTCGCGCGGGACATCGAGGTTGCGGTACGTCGCCTCGGCCAGCCACGCCGACGGCGCGGTCACCGCGTCGCTCTCGACGATCGAGAAGCGCGTGAGCGGCAGGAAGCTCGGATCGTTGCCGACCAGCGTGATGTCGGTGCCGTGCAACGTGGTCACGATCGCCGGTGCCGCCGCTCCCAGCACCTGGCGGGCGACGTAGGCGCTGATGGCGTGAGGGACCGCGTAGTGGGCGTGCAACAGATCCAGCCCGTCACGCCAGACGACCTCGACGATCTTCGACGTCAGCCCCAGCGCATACGGGCTGCCCTTCAGCTGCGGGTAGCTGGGGATGTCGACGCGGTGGAAATGCACGTTGGCGTCGCCCTCGCCGAGCCGGCCCGGTCGCTCGTCGCTGAACACGTGCACGGTGTGGCCGCGCGCCGCGAGCGTGAGGCCGATCTCCGACGCGATCACGCCGCTGCCACCATAGGTCGAGAAGCAGGCGATCCCGATCCGGAGCGGTCGCGCCTCCTCGTTCACGGCCGCAAGTCCTGCAACGCGGTCACGAAGGGCCCGACCTCGGCGAGCCGATCGAAGACCAGCCGCTTGAATTCGGCCGCGCCGATACGCGCAGCCAGCGCGGGCCAACCGAAGACGCGTTCCTGCGGCGCGCCGTCCGGATACAGCGCCGCGCGCAACCGCTCCAGACGCCGCAGCGTCACACCGTCGCGCTCGGCCAGCCGGCGCGCGTAACGATCGGTCAGCCGGCGCAGCGCGCGCGCCACGCTGACCCGCGTCCGTTCCGCGGCGCGCTCCAGCGCCGGCTCCGCCGCGGCCACGCCGCCGGCGATCTCGGCGACGACCGGCGCGATCTCCGCCTCGATGCGCTGGCGCAGGCGATCGGGATGGGGCGCACCCTCGGTCGGCACCGCGACGCGCGCGAGCAAGTCCGACAGCGGCCGCTCGACGTCGTCGGCGCTCAATCCCAGTGCGTCGAGCCAGCGTCGAGCCGGCGCCTCGACGCAGCGAAAGCGCGCGCGTGGCAACACCAGCGCGGGGCTCACACCGAAGTAGTCGTACAGCGGATCCAGCTCCGCGAAGTAGTTGAGCTCGGCCGGCCCGCCCACGTACGCCACGGCCGGCAGCAGAGCGTCCTGAACGATGGGACGAAGCAGCGCCGAGGTCGAGAAGCACAGCGGGTCGCGCGCGAGCGTGTCGAGCAACGCCGCCGTCGAGATCGTGGCCTCGCCGCCGTCGAGCCGCCATGTCCCGCCGCCGGGGCTGTCGTCTCCGGCGCTCGCTCGCATTCGACAGCGGGGTCCGAGCGCGCCGTGCGCGTGAAAGAAGACCAGCGGCGAGCCGGCACGCACCGCGACCTGACAGTCGAAGCCGGCGTCGCGCAGGCGCTGCTCCTGCCGCGCGAGCCGTCCGTCGATCGCGCCCGCGCCGGTGATCGCGCGTCGATAGATCGGCGCCGCCAGCCGCGCGACACGCGCGTCGCGCGGGTCGAGAAACAGCAGCCCTTCGTCGGCGAAGATCGCGGCCATGGCGCCGGCAAACGCGGCCGCCATCGACCGTCCCGGGCGGTAGTGCGCGCGCAAGAGATCGACGACCTCGCGCGCCGCGGGCGTCGTCGCCTCCGCGAGATCGGCGAAGGCGTCGATCAGCGTCGTGACCTCGGCGCCGAGCTGGCGGTGCGCCACCGACGTGCGCTCCAGCTCCGGCGCGCCTTCAGCCAGCGCGAGACGCACCGGCGCGCCTTCGCGCCCGGCCACGGTGCAGCCGGCGATCTCGGCGAAATCGTGGTCCTCGGTCTGCAACCAGAAGAGTGGGACGCAACGCACGCCCGACTCCCCCTCGATGGCTCGCGCGGCGGCGATCGCCGTCGCCGCCTTGTAGAACGTGTAGAGCGGCCCCAGGAACAGCCCCACCTGCTGGCCGCTGACGACCACCGCCGCGTGACCGGCGTGGAGCGCCGCCAGATTTCGGTCGCGCGCCGCGCTCGCGGGCAAGGCCGCTTGCTGTTCGGCGAGAACGGCCATCAGCGCTGGCTCGATCCGCCGCTCCGCCGCGCGCCGCGCGGCCGCGATCCGGACCGCCGGGTCACGGAAGTCGCGCGGCAGGAACGCCGCGGCGGCCGTTTCACCGGCGAGGTACGAAGAAGAAAATGCACGGCCCACCGTCGCACGAGAATATACCTCGCGTGTGCGCGCCGACGAGTCGAACAGCGTTCTTTCCGCTACCGGCGCCATCGATTCTTTGTAACCTTCGCTGCCCCGTCGCTGATTCCCACGCGCGGGCGCTCCTCGGCACTTTTGTCCTTTGCGAAACCCATGCAAAAATTCCTCGCGACTCCGATCGTGGTCACCGCGCTCCTCGGTGTCGGCTCGCTCATGACATCCAGCGCGCGCGCGGCGGGCCCGCCTCCGCAGCCCAACGCGGGGCAGCTCCAGCTGGCGCTGGCGAAGCTCGGGGTTGCCGGCAGCGTTCTCTACGTCGCCGCCCACCCCGACGACGAAAACACGGGCCTGCTCGCCTATCTCGCCAGCGGGGCGCTGGTGCGCGCGGGCTACCTGTCGCTCACCCGCGGAGATGGCGGCCAGAACCTGGTCGGCGCCGAGCAGGGGCCGGAGCTGGGGCTCATCCGCACGCAGGAGCTGCTCGCCGCGCGTCGCATCGACGGGGCCGAGCAATTCTTCACCCGCGCGCGTGACTTCGGTTACTCGAAGACCCCCGACGAGACGCTGCGCATCTGGGGCAAGGAGGCGATCCTCGCCGACATTGTATGGGTCATCCGGCGGTTTCGCCCCGACCTCATCATCACCCGCTTCTCGCCCGAGCCGTCGGACACCCATGGCCACCACACGGCTTCGGCGATGCTGGCGCTGGAGGCGTTCCACGCCGCGGCCGACCCGCGCTTTCACCCCGAGCAACTCGCGGGCGGCGTGACCACCTGGCAGGCACGCCGGATCCTCTGGAACCGATCCAGCTGGAACATGAAGCCCGGCGAGGATCTGTCGGGCCTGGAGAAGCTCGACGTCGGGGGGTTCAACCCGCTGCTCGGCGAATCCTACGGCGAGATCGCCGCGGACAGCCGCAGCATGCACAAGAGCCAGGGCTTCGGCGTCGCACGCAGCCGCGGGCCCGCGGTCGAGTACTTCAAGACGCTCGCCGACGCCGACACGTCCGCGTCTCACGGTGCGAAAGCGGTCAAGGCGGTCGCGTCATCGCACGCGGGCGAATCGCCGCTCCATGGCTTCGACTTCACGCTCGGCCGCTGGAGCACGACCGCGCGCCTGCGCGCGGCGATCGAGCGCGCTCAGAAGCAGTTCGACCCGGCGCATCCGGCGGCGACGATCCCGGCGCTGCTCGAGGTCGACGCCGCGCTCGACGCCTTGCCCGACGCCGCCTGGCGCGCGCGCAAGCAGCGCGACGTGAACGATCTCATCGCCGCCTGCGCGGGGCTCTTCGCCGACGCGACGGCCGCCGACTTCAGCGTCGCGCCCGGCGACTCGATCGAGGTCACGGCGACGCTGGTCAACCGCCTGTCCGCGCCCTTCCAGCTGCGCGAGATCCGTTTTCCCGGCGGGGGCGCCGTGCCGGTCGGACGCGACCTGCGCACGGAGGCCGGCGCGGTCGCGGGGCCGATCGTCGTCAAGCGCACGGTCAAGGTCGCCGCCGACACACCGCTGTCGACGCCGTACTGGCTGGCGTCGCCGCCGCAGCCGGGCGGCTTCGCGATCGCCGAGCAGCAGCTGGTCGGGCTGCCCGAGGATCCGCCGCGCCTGCCGGTCGACTTCGTGCTCGACGTCGGCGGGCGGACGCTGGTGCTGTCGCGCTCGATCGCGTTCAAGTGGACCGATCCGGTCGCGGGCGAGCTCTACCGACCTCTGGAGATTGCGCCCCGCGTCTCGCTTCGTCCCGACACCCAGGTCCTGATGTTCCCCGAGAAGCAGCATCAGCCACGCGCGCTGACGGTCCGGCTGACGGCGGGCGCGCCGGCGGTGAAAGGCGTGCTGCATTTCGCCGCGCCCGCGGGCTGGCAGATCGATCCGCCCTCGCAGCTGTTCGGCATCGAGAACAAAGGGCAAGAGATCGAGCTACCGTTTCACGTCCGGCACACGGCGAAGCCGGGCGAGGGCGGCGCGGAGCCGGCGCTGCTGCAGATCTACGCCGAGCTTCAGGGCAGCTCCGCCGCGAACGAAGAGAACCAGACGCGATTCGCGCGCGGCACGGTGCGCATCGAGCACGCGCACATCCCGATCCAGACCTGGCTCGCGGCGGCCGAGGTGCGGCTGGTGCCGCTGTCGCTCGAGACCGGTGGAACGCACATCGCGTACTTTCCCGGGCCTGGCGACGAGGTTCCGGCGAGCTTGCGGCGCGTCGGCTACGACGTGACCTTGCTCGACGAGCAGGCGCTGCGCGCGGGCGGCGCGGCGCTGGCGCGCTTCGACGCGATCGTGGTCGGCGTGCGGGCGTTCAACACCAGCGAACGGTTGCGCGCGGCGCACGACACATTGATGAAGTATGTCGAGGGTGGCGGCACGCTGGTCGTGCAGTACAACACCAACAATCGGATCGCGCCGCTCACCGCGCCCCTCGGCCCCTTTCCGTTCGACGTCGGACACGACCGCGTCACCGACGAAACGGCGGCGGTGACGCTGGCGGCGGGGATGAACCCTGCGCTGACGTCGCCCAACAAGATCGGCGCCGCCGACTTCGCGGGGTGGGTGCAAGAGCGCGGGCTCTACTTCGCCGAGAAGTGGGACAACCGCTACCAGACGCCGCTGGCGATGAACGACCCGGGCGAAAAGCCGCTCGCCGGCAGCTTGCTCTGGGCGCGCTACGGCAAGGGGACGTTCATCTACACCGGACTCGCCTTCTTTCGGCAGCTGCCGGCCGGCGTGCCGGGCGCGTTCCGCCTGTTCGCGAACCTGATGGCGCACGGCAAGGCCCCGCGTGTCCACTGACAGCAGCGAGCGCGATGGCGCTGCGCCCGGCGCGACGCGCGACGAGATGCACGCGGCGCCGCCGTTCCTGACCTGGGGTGCGATCTACGCGATCGTCATCGCCGCGCTCGCCGTGCAGGTCGCTATCTGCGCCGCGCTCACGCGATGAGCGCCCTCGACTGGATCGTCCTGTTCGGGACGCTGAGCGCCATCGTCGCGTACGGCATCTGGAAGACGCGCCACCCGCAGGGGTCGGCCACCTTCATGCACGGCGGCTACGCCGACAACTGGGCGACGATCGGCCTGTCGGTGATGGCGACGCAGGCGAGCGCGATCACCTTTCTGTCGACGCCCGGCCAGGCCTACACCGACGGGATGCGCTTCCTGCAGTTCTACTTCGGCCTGCCGCTGGCGATGGTGGTGCTGTCGATCGCATTCGTGCCGCGCTTCTACGGGCTTCGCGTGGTCACCGCGTACGAGTATCTCGAGTCCCGCTTCGATCGAAAGACGCGTCAGCTGGCCGCGCTGCTGTTTCTCGTGCAGCGCGGGCTCTCGGCCGGCATCACGATCTACGCACCGGCGATCGTGCTCTCGACGGTGCTCGGCTGGCCGCTCGGCCTGACCTGCGTCTCGATCGGGGCGCTCGTGATTCTGTACACCGTCGCCGGCGGCACGCGCGCGGTGAGCCAGACGCAGAAGCACCAGATGGTCGTGATGCTGGGCGGGATGGCGGTCGCATTCGTCGTCGTCGTGATGCGCCTGCCGCCGCAGATCTCGTTCGGGCGCGCGGTCGGCCTGGCCGGCACGCTGGGCAAGATGAATGTCGTCGACTTCTCGCCGCGGCTCGACAGCCGCTACACGTTTTGGTCGGGGATCACCGGCGGGTTCTTCCTGGCGATGTCGTACTTCGGCACCGACCAGTCACAGGTGCAGCGCTACCTGTCGGGGCGCTCGATCACCGAGAGCCGGCTGGGCCTGCTGTTCAATGGCCTGTTCAAGGTCCCGATGCAGTTCCTGATCCTGTTCGTCGGCGTGATGGTCTTCGTATTCCATCAGTTTCAACCCGCGCCGATCTTCTTCAATCACGCCGCGCTGGATGCGGCTCGCCACTCGCCGCGCGCCCCGGAGTTGCAGGTGCTCGAGGCGAGGCACAGCGCGCTCTTCGCGCGCAAGCAGGCGGCGATCGCGCGGCTCGAGTCGGCGCTGGACCGCCGCGACGACGCCGCGCAGCGGACCGCGAGCGAAAGTGTGCGCGCAGTCGAGAGCGAGACGCAGGCCGTGCGCAACCAGGCGCATGCCGTCATTGCGTCGGCGCTGCCGCGCGATCCCGGCAACGACACCGACTACATCTTCATCTCGTTCGTGATGAGGAATCTGCCGCGGGGCCTCGTGGGCCTGCTGCTCGCGGTCATCCTGTGCGCCGCGATGTCGTCGACCGCCAGCGAGCTGACCGCGCTGGGCGCGACCAGCGTCGTCGATTTCTACCGGCGCAGCTTCCGCTCCGACGCGAGCGATCATCATTATCTGCGCGTCGCGCAGCTCTTCACCGCGGGCTGGGGCGTGCTGGCGGTGCTGTTCGCGGCGTTCGCGTCGCTGGTCGACAACCTGATCCAGGCCGTGAACCTTCTCGGGTCACTGTTCTACGGCACGATCCTGGGACTGTTTCTGGTCGCGTTCTTCTCCGCGCGCGCGAGCGCCACCGCGGTGTTCGTGGCGGCATTGCTCTCGGAGGGGGTCGTCATCGTCGTCTGGCTCACGACCGGCGTCGGCTTCCTCTGGTTCAACGTGATCGGCTGCGCCATCGTGGTCGGCGTGTCGTGGACGCTCAGCCTCCGGGGCCGCAACCCACGTCGACGACCTTCGTTCCCGCCGGGGGCGTGATCGTGAAGCTGTCGGCCGCCATGTCGGCGTTCAGCGTGCGGTCCTTGAAACGGATCTCCACGCCCTGGTCGAAGGAGTCACCCCGCTCGGCGAAACGGATTCCACCGGGAAGACGCGGCCCGCCCGCGACCGGCGCCAGGTCTTCGTAGCTCGCGCGCCAGCGCGGGCCGTCGGGACCGGCGACCGCCGCGCCGACGATCTCGTCGGGCTTGTCGGGACGGAAGAAGACGCGCGTCTCGACGTTGCCGTCGCGGACGACCAGCGCATCGGCGCCGCGCGTGGCGTCCCACTCCACCTGGGCGCCTTCGGGCGCCGCGCCGGCGGGCAACTCCACGTCGCCGAGCAAGATCGCCGCGATCGCGCCCGGCGCGAGCGGCATACGGATCAGCGACGCGACGTTGGCGGGGCACGCCGGTCCCTGCTGCAGCTGTCCGTTACGCAGGTCGAGCAGCTGGAACACTCCGTCGTGGGTCGTCAAGATCGACACCGTCCCCTGCAGGCTGACCTCGGCCTCGAAGCGCAGACGGCCCGTCCTTTCGACCAGCATCAGGACCGTCGCGCGCACGCGATCGCCGCCGATCCAGCTGGTGGCGCGCGCGCGGGCGTTCATCGCGCGCATCGCTTGCTGCCGCGCCGCCAGCGCCTGCCACAACGTCGCGGGCGCGGGCGGTGGGCCCGTGCGCACCGCGGGTGGCGAGGCGCCGCTGCAACCAGCGGCGATCGCCAGCACGGCGGTGAGCGCCAGCGAAGGACGCCGCCCGGCAAGCCGAGCTTCGTCCACGCGCATCATCATCGCCCGGCCGCGCTCTTCGCTTCGAGCGTGCGCACGCGTTCCTGCAGCTCGCGCGTCAGCCGCTCCGGCGGCGCCAGCGTCAGCGCCTTGCGATACGACTCGAGCGCGTGCGCGCGATCCTGGCGCGAGGCAAAGAGGTCGCCGAGGTGCTCGAGGATCTCGGGGTCGGCGGGCTCGAGCCGCCCCGCCTGCTCCAGGAACGACGCTCCGCGCGCGAGATCGCCGGCGCGGAAGTACGCCCAGCCGAGGCTATCGATGATCGCGCCCGAGCCGGGGTTCAGCGTCGCCGCCGCCTGCAGCCGCTTGAGCGCGCGCGGCGCCTCGAAGCTGTGGTCGGACGCGACGAAGCCCAGGAAGTTCAGCGCCTCGACGCTGCGGGGCTCGCGCTGGAGCAGCCGCTCGGCGAACGCGAGCGCGCGCCGCCAGTCGCCGCGCCGCTCCTCGATGCCCGCGCGCGCGATCAACAAGCGGCCGTCGTCGGGGTTCTTGACGAGCGCGTCGTCGAGGCGCCGCGCCGCCATCGCGGCGTCACCGCGCTTCTCGTCGATGGCGCTGCGGCCGATCGCGAGGTCGATCTGCGCCGAGCTCCGCGCCTCCTTGGCGGCCGCTGGGACGGGCGCGCCGGCATTCGACGGTTGCGACGGCTTCGCCGAGTCGACGGCGTCGAGCGCGCGCATCGCGTCGTCGTATTTGCCGTCGTCGCGCAAGAGCTCGGCGGCCCGCAGCCGGGCCTCGGTCGCCTCGGGCGCGTCGAGTGGCACGCTCAAGTAAGCCGTGACGGCACTCGAGCGCTGCCCCTGATCCGCCATGGCCTGCGCGCCCAGGATCGCGGCGCGGCCCCCGGGAGCGCCCAGCTTCAGCGCCTTGTCGGCCATGGCGCGTGCGCGGTCGGGGCGCTTCGCTGCGCGCTCGACGCGGCTGCCGATCATCAGCGCGTCGGGCCCGCTCCCCTCGGCGGTGAAGCGCTCGCCGATCTCGAACGCCTCGGCCTTGTCGCCGCGCGACACCAGCCATCCGGCGAACGCCTCCGAGATCTCGCCCGGCGAGTCGGACCGATCGATCGCCGCGCGAAAGCTGGCCTTGGCGGCGTCGATGCGCCCGCGCGCCACCTGCAACTCGGCGAGCAAGAGGCGGGCGTCGATATCGGCCGGCTCCTCCTCCAGCGCGGCGATCAGCGCCGCCTCGGCCTCGTCGAGCGCGCCACGCGCCCAGGCCAGCGCCGCCAGCTGAAACCGGCCGCGCACAGTGTCGGGCGCGATCTCGACCAGCTGCCGGCAGCTCTCGTACGCGCCGTCGATGTCCAGGCTGACGATCTGCGCGTCGGCGAGCGTCAGGTAAGCGCGCTCCGCTTCCTGCACGCCGTTGCCCTCGACCGCGTCCTTGCGCGTGAGCTCGACCGCGCGGCGCAGGCTGTCGAGCTGGCCCGGAGCGTCGCCCCGCGCTTCGCGCACGTGCGCGCTCGCGAGCCAGCCCTCGATCGTGGGCTCGATGCGCAGCGACTGCTCGACTTGCTCCGCGGCGTCGTCGAGCCGCCCGAGCCGCACGAACAGCTCGGCGAGGTGCGCGCGCACCTCGGGCGCCTCGTCGTCGAACGGCAGCGCGCGCTGCAGCTCGGCGGCGGCATCGTCCCAGCGCTCCTCCTCTTCGTAGACCAGCGCGCGCGTGACGTGCTCGTACGCCTCGGGGCTGACCGCGCGCGTGACGATCACCTGACCGTTGACGATCTTGGTCACGGGCTGCTGCGTCGTCGCGCAGCCGGCCGCGCCCGCGACCACCGCCCCGGCGAGACCCAGGCCCGAAAGGGCGAAAATGCGGACGACAGCGGCCAACCGCGGCAGCCGCAAAGTGCCCGGCCGCCTCACAGCGGAATGTTCCCGTGCTTGCGCGGTGGGTTGGTGTCGCGCTTGTTGCCCATGAGCGAGAGCCCCCGGCACAGCTTGGCGCGCGTCTCGCGCGGGCGAATGACCTCGTCGATGTAGCCGAGCTCGGCGGCGGCGTAGGGGCTGGCGAACTTCTCGCGGTATTCGGCCAGGTACCGCGCGCGCGCGGCGACCGGATCGGCGGCGCGCGCCAGCTCGTCGCGAAACACGATGTTGACCGCGGCCTCGGGGCCCATGACGGCGATCTCGGCCGCGGGATAAGCGAAGCCGAGATCGCCTCGAATGTGCTTCGACGACATGACGTCGTACGCGCCGCCGTACGCCTTGCGCGTGATGACGGTCAGCTTGGGCACCGTCGCCTCGGCAAACGCGTACAGGAGCTTGGCGCCGTGCTTGATGATGCCCCCGAACTCTTGAGCGGTGCCGGGCAGGAAGCCGGGCACGTCGACGAAGGTGACGATCGGAATGTTGAAGCAGTCGCAGAAGCGCACGAAGCGCGCCGCCTTGAGCGAGGCTCCGATATCGAGGCAGCCGGCCAGGTGCGCCGGCTGGTTCGCGACCACGCCGACCGGCCGCCCGTCGAGCCGCGCGAACCCGACCACGATGTTGGGCGCGTATTCGGGCTGGATCTCGAAGAAGTGGCCGTCGTCGAAGACCCGTGTCAGCACGCCCTTCATGTCATAGGGCTTCGACGGATCGACCGGGATCAGATCGTCGAGCGCGCGGTCTTCTCGGTCCGGCTTGTCGCGCGTCGGCAAGCGCGGCGGGTCCTCGCGGTTGTTCTGCGGCAGGAACGTCAGCAGCTCGCGCAGCGCCTCCAGGCACGCCGGCTCGTCGGCGAACGCGCGGTGGGCGACGCCGGAGCGCGCCGCGTGCGTGTGCGCGCCGCCGAGCTCTTCTTTCGTCACCTCTTCGTGCGTGACCGTGCGGATCACGTCGGGCCCGGTGATGAACATGTAGCTCGACGATTCCACCATGAAGATGAAGTCGGTGATCGCCGGCGAGTAGACCGCGCCGCCCGCGCACGGGCCCAGGATCGCCGACAGCTGCGGGATCACGCCCGACGACAGCGTGTTGCGCAGGAAGATGTCGGCGTAGCCGCCCAGCGACGCGACGCCCTCCTGAATGCGCGCGCCGCCCGAGTCGTTGAGGCCGACGACCGGCGCGCCCGCCTTCAGCGCCAGGTCCATGATCTTGCAGATCTTGTGCGCGTAGGCTTCGGACAGCGAGCCGCCGAATACGGTGAAATCTTGCGCGAACGCGAACACCGGGCGGCCGTGCACGGCGCCGTGCCCGGTGACCACGCCGTCGCCAAGGATCTTGGTCCGCTGCATGTCGAAGTCGTTGCAGCGGTGGGTGACGAACTTGTCGATCTCGACGAAGGTGCCCGGGTCGCACAGCAGCTCGAGGCGCTCGCGCGCGGTCAGCTTGCCGGCGTTGTGCTGGCGCTGCACGCGCTCGGGCCCGCCGCCCTCCAGCGCACGGCGCTCCAGCGCTTCCAGCCGCTCCAGCGGCGTGACCGGCTGCGCCCGCTCGGCGTCCCCGGTGTCTGGCGGGCGGTCTTTCTCGCCGGCCTGGCTCATCGGGGCAGCTCCGGCAGCTCCAATCGTTCCCGCACGTAGCCCTGCAAGCGGCGGCGGTCGTCCTCGCCGACCGCCAGGAACGTCAGCGCGCGGCCACCCGCGGTGCTTTCGCGGTCATCGTCCTCGTCACCGCCACGGATCTCGACGCGCGCGGGCAAGCGCAGCGGATCGGGGTCGTCGGGCAGGGCGAACGCCACTTCGACCGGACGGCCGATCTCGAAGGGCGCGCGGCGTTCCAGCGCGATGCCGTCCTCGCCCAGGTTCTCGGCGAGGCGAAAAACCCGGCGGCCGGCCGCGCGGACCTCGACGGTAACCGCAATGGGTGCACGCAAACTCACGTGAAGACGGGCATCATAACACCCCGATGGCTTCGAGCACGGCGTCGTGCAGGCGCGGCCGGAGCTCGCGGAAGCGCTGGTCGGCAGCCGGCGGCACCTCGGGGTGAACGCGGTTGCTGAGCATCACGATCCAGAGCTCGCGCTCGGGATCGATCCACAGCGAGCATCCGGTGAAACCCAGATGCCCCACGGCGTTGCGCGACAGGCGCCTGCCCGCCTGCGACCCCTCGAGCGACGGGCCGTCCCAACCGAGCCGCCAGGTCGAGCTGGGGATGCCGGCCGGAGACCAGAAATCACGGATGGTTTCGCGGCTCACGATATTCGAGCCCGTCGGGCTCTTCCACGCCGCGCATAGCGCACCGGCGAGGATGCCCAGATCCGTCGCGTCGCTGAAGAGACCGGCGTGTCCGGCGATGCCGCCCATCGCGTAGGCGTTCAGGTCGTCGACCTCGCCCAGCACCACGCGCCGTCGCTCCGGGCAGAGCTGCGTCGCCGCGACCGATCGGTTGGCCAGCAGGCGCGCGCGTGCCTCGGTGTCGGCCAGGTTGACGAAGGTCGTCGAGGCCAGGCCGAGCGGTTGCAGGATGCCGCGCGCGGCCTGCACGTCCAGGCGCAGGCCGGCGGCACGCTCGAGCAGCCAGCCGAGCACGATGAAGCCCAGGTCGGAGTAGACCGATCTGGAGCCGGTCGGGTACTCGAGCGGCTCATGGGCCGCCATGAGCGAGATGGCCCAGCGCTCGGAGGCCGCGGCCGACACCGACGTCCAGAAACGGCGGTGCGCCGGCAACCCCGAGGCGTGCGCCAGCAGATCGCGGACGGTGATCGGCTCCTTGCCCGGGCCCTGGAAGTCGGGCAAGCGCGCCGCGACCCGATCGTCGAGCGACAGTGTCCCGCGATCGCAGAGCTGCATCGCGACGACGCTGGTGATCGCCGCCTTGGTCAGCGACGCGACGTCATAGACCGTGTCGGGCGCGGCGCGTAGACGGCGCGGGGTGACCTGGCGGCAGCCGAACGCCTCGTGAAACAGCGTACGCCCGCCCGCCGCGCACAGCAGCACCAGGCCGGGGACCACCCGGTCGGCCACGGCCGCCTCGCAGAGCTGACGCACGTCATCGAAGCCTCCACCCATCGCTCTCACTATAGAACGTGTGCAAGCCAACCGACACGTTTGCGCGCCCCTGCCTCATTGCCCTCGGGTGATTACTTTATCCGCGGAGGATTCCATCCATGAGTCGACCAGCTTCAAAGTCTCCTCAGCCCCAGGCCAAACCGCCGAACGGGTCGCGCGCCGCCCCGCACCGCCATCAGCGCAGCGACGACGCCAACGCGTTCATACCCGACCCCGAGGGGGGCCCGGCGCACACGCGGGACGATCTCGCGGAGAGCCTGGCGGAAGACTACCTGCAATCCGCGACCAGCGGCGAGGGCGTCGCCGAGGAGTCGGGCGACGAGGTGGTTCCCGAAGAGCTGGGGGGGCCTTTCGTCGAGACCTCGGCCAGCGAGGAGTTCGCGTCCGGCACCGATGAATCGAACCCGCCGGACGCCGAAACCGAACCGCTGCCGCTGTCCGGTCCGGGCATCATCGGCATCCCCAAGGAGGAGCTTCCCTAAGCCATTCCGGTCGACTACCAGTCGACGAGCATAGACGACGACCGGTCAGTGGTTTAGCCTCGTTTCCGCCCAATGAAGTTCGGCCAGTACGAGCTGCTCGAACGCATCGCCATCGGCGGAATGGCGGAGGTGTACAAGGGGCGCGTCGTCGGCGCCGAAGGATTCGAGAAGCTGGTCGCGATCAAGCGCATCCAGCCCGATCTGATCGCCGACGAGCGGTTCGTGACCATGCTGCTGACCGAGGCGCGCATTCACTCGGCGCTCTCGCACCGCAACATCGTGCAGATCCATGATCTCGGCATCTCCGAAGAGGGCGAGTACTTCATCGTCCTCGAGTATGTCGAGGGCTACGACCTGCGCGCGATCATGGAGTCGATCACCAGCGACGGCGAGATCATCCCCGAGGCGCTGTCGTTGCACATCGCGGCCGAGGTTGCGCAAGGGCTGCACTTCGCGCACGAGCTGCTCGGGCCGGATCGCCAGCCGCTGGGCCTCATCCATCGCGACGTGTCGCCGTCGAACGTGCTCATCTCGTTCGCGGGCGAGGTCAAGCTGTCGGACTTCGGGTTGGCCAAGCGGCGCCACGATCGATCGGTCGTCGGATCGCTCAAGGGCAACCTGATATACATGTCGCCCGAGCAGGCGCGGCAGGCCCCGCTCGATCGACGCACCGACGTCTTCTCGCTGGGCGCGCTGCTGTTCGAGCTCTTGACCGGCAAGCGGCTGCGCGAGATCACCGACGAGATCAAGGGCTGGGGCGAGGTCGCGGCCGGCGTGGTGCGCAGCGCTCGCAGCGCGCGGCCGGATCTGCCGGCCAGCTTCGAGGCGCTGCTGAACCAGGCGCTGGCGGCCGAGCCAAATCGCCGCTTTCCCGACGCAGCGACGTTTGGCGCCGCCATTCGCCAGCTGCTGTCGCAGATGAACACGCCGGTCGGCCCCGCGGACCTGCAAGTCCTGTTGGGGCTGGTCAAGCCGCCCAAGCGGCCGCGCGGCGAGCTCGACCGATCCAAGGTGATCCGTCTCGGTCCCGAGGCGCGGACGCGCACCGGCGCGGCGCCGGTGCCGCTGGTGTCGGGCCGCATCGCCGAACCGTCACCGCTGGATCGACTGCGTTCCGCCCAGGCCCGCGCTTTGAACAACGCGCCGCTGCCGCGCCGGCCGGTGGCCCCGCCCGCGCGCCCGAAGAGTGGGGAAGACATCGACGCCTATCCGCCGACGCCGCCGCCGGTCGCGACCCCGCCCAGCGCAGCGCCGCTCGCTCCTGCGACTTCACAATCCGCCAGCCCGCCGGCGCAAAGCTCCTGGGCGAGCGGTTTCTCGCAACCCAGCCTGGCGGGCGGCGTCCCGACGAGCGCACGCCGGCGCGCGTCGGCGCTCGGGTCGACGCTGGTCGGACCGGCGCCCGCGCCGCCTGCGCCCGCGCCCGCGCTGCCGATCACGCCGCCGCCCGAGAATGGCCGGCCGACGCCGGCCGCGGCGGTGACGCCCCCGGGTCCGATCGTCTCGCGGCCACGCGCCGCGCTGGGGCGAGAGATGGCACGCACGCCGCCGATTCCGGCGGACAATCTCCCGCCGGTGCCGCCCCGGAAGGAGATGGCGCGCACCTTGGCGCTGCCCTCGGAAGATCATCCGCCGACGCCCGGTCCCACGCCGCCGCCCGCTGCGGGGCTGCGCGACTGGACGAACTATCAGACCCCGCCGCCGGTGGCCGCGGTGCCGGGCCCGACGCCCGAGCCCGCTGCGGTCCCGGCGCCGCGCGAGTCGGCGCCGTCGGCACCGATGTGGCGTCCCGCGGAATCGTCGCGCCACCTGCAGCCCCTGGGCGACACGATGTCGCCGTCGCGTCTGACCGGTTCGCGTCTCCCGACTTTTCCGATCGGCGTCTGGCGTTCGGTGGCCGTCGGCGTCGCCGCGGTGCTGGTGGTCGGCGCGCTGATCGTGCACGTGGGGGTCATCCCGCTCGAGGTGCTGGCCTCCTGGAAGAAGCCGGCGCAGCTCTACGTCGCGTCCGAGCCCGAGGGCGGCGTGGCCAAGCTCGACGGCGTGCGCCTGATCGATCCGACGCCGACCAAGATTCCGGTGACGCGCGATCGGCAGGACCACGTCATCGAGATCGAGTATCCGGGATATCGCGCGATGCGCGAGAACGTCCGGTTCGATCGCTCGGTGGCGCTGTCGTTCATGTTCACGCTCGAGAAAGAAGGCGGCGCGGAGATCGCGCCGGTTCCTCCCGTGGCGCCGGCCCGGCCGCCAATCGGTGCGATGCCCGCAGGCGGCGAGCTCCCGCCCGGCAGATAGCGCTCGCTCTTGGCGAGGCAAGAGCAGGCCGTCACGCCTGATCGGGCCGTGTTTCCCGCGACCGCGCCGGGCTGGAAAGGCATGGCCGCGGTGCTGGTGGGCGCGACCGCGCTCGGTTTCTCGGCGATCTTCGTGAAATGGGCCGAGGCGGGCGGCGCCACCGCGATGACCGTCGGTTTCTACCGCATGCTCTTCGCGCTACCCGGCGCGATCTGGCTCGCCTGGCGCAGCGGCGGCTGGGGCGCGCCGGCGGGCCGCCGCTGGGGGCTCGTCGCGGGCCTCGCGTTCTTCTTCGATCTCGGCCTGTGGCACGAGGCGATGAACTACACGACCGTCGCCAACGCGACGTTCATCCTGTGCGGTCTTTCGCCGATCTGGGTCGCGCTGTTTTCGGTGCTGGTGCTGCACCGTCGCTACCGGTGGATGGGGTGGCTCGGCCAGGCAGTCGGTCTCGCGGGCGCGCTGATCCTGGCGCTGGCGCGAGGCGCGCGCGGCGGCTCAGGCGCGGGCGAGGTGATCGCGATCGTCGGCAGCTTTTGCTACGCGGCGTTCACGCTGGCGATCGCCCGCAGCCGGCAGACGCTGACCGCGCCGCAAGCGCTGCTCTGGATGATCGTCGGCTGTCTCGGCGGCTTCTTCGTCGCGGGCGTCGTCGCCGGGCACCCGTTCTTTGGCTATGACCAGCGCGCCTGGATCTCGCTGGTCGCGTTGTCGCTGGTGGTGCAGCTGTTCGGGTGGTGGCTCAACAGCTGGGGCCTCGGGCACGTCGATCCCGCCGCCGGCTCGCTCGCGTTGCAGGCGCAACAGGTCGCGACGCTGTTTCTCGCGGCGTGGCTGCTGGCCGAGCCGCTGCGCGCGCTGGGCCTGACCGGCGGCGCGCTGCTCATCGGCGGAATCGTTCTCGTCACCTTCGGCTCGCCGTCGCGCTGACTGCCTTGCGCGCGTCACGGCGGACGCGCGCAGTGATTCGCGCGCGAGCGTCGCTCCCGACCCGCGGGCGGTGATGGGCGGCCACGTCCCGGCGGTGGGATCGTCGGGCGTCCGGGGACGGCAGCGAGCTTGGAGCCGCTCTTGGGCGCTGCGTGCGCGGGGACCGCGGGCGCCGGCTTGTGGAGCGTCGCGGCCGGTGGCGGAGGCGGCAGGTCGAACGTCACCGGCCGGCGCACGGCGCGTGCGGTCGTCGGGCCGCTGACCGCCAGGTGCACGCGGAGGCGCCGCACCATCTTGCGCCCGATTCCCTTGATGCGGACCAGCTCGTCGACGGTGCGGAAGGGATGGCGCTGCCTGTACCAGAGAATGCTGTGCACCTTCGCCGGACCGATGCCGGGCAAGAGCTCGAGCATCTCCGGCGCCGCCGTGTTCAGGTTCACCACGCCGTCGAGGTCTTTCCCTTCGGCGCGCGCGGCGCGAGCCGCCAGCGCGATCGCGGTGCCGGCAACCAGCACGAGAATGAACACGCGCACGCTCTCTTGTCGGCGCGGCGCACGCCGAAGTTGCGTGGGTGGCTACTGCACCTGCGGCGCGCAGAAGCTCACGGTGGCGCACGGGTCGGTGATCAGCGGCAAGCTCCCCAGTGTGCCGGCGACGCGGCACTCGTAGCCGCCGCGACAGTCGCCGTTGTTGTTGCAGGTCCTCACGCACAGGCGCTGCTCGTCGGCGCGCGGCACGCAGAGGCCCGATGGCAGGCAGAGCTGGTCGGCGGCGCACACGGCGCTCGGGTCCGAACAGGGGGGCGGCGGACCGGGGCAGCGCGGCGCCATGCTCGCGTCGGTCGAGATCACCGGGCTGTCGGGAAGGGCGCAGGCCGGGTCGCACGGCTGGCTGAGAAACTTCTCGGGAAAGAAGCGCACGCACGCTGAATCGCTGGGACACGACTGCTGGTCGCAGCCTTCGATCGTGCAGTAGCCGCCCGGTTGCGACATGTCACATTCGCGATCGTTGTTGGGGCTGCAATCGGTGTTGATCGAGCAGCCGTCGCCGATGTTGTGGCCGCAACCAGCTCCGAGCACGAGCGTGAACGCGACGCCGGCCGCGAGGCGCGCGGCGAGCGCCAGACGCGCAAAGGGCGCAAGGCGAGATCGACGGCTTGATGAGCTCGAATTCACGGCTGGCTTTTACCATGCGCCCTGCGGCGCGGGGATCTTCTCGGCGGGCACGCTTCTTGTAGACATCGCGGCGCAGTGACCGACGAAACGTTCAGGACTTCGGCTTTCTCTGTATCGCGTGCCGCGAGTCTCTACGCTCGAACCCCGGAGGAGAACACCGTTCCCTCTCCGGTGTGGGTCGCAATGGGGGATGAGTTTCGAAACCAGGTCACGCGGCTGGTTGCTGGGACCCTGCAGCTGCGCGAGGGGTTGCCCCGCGACAGCGTGTCCGAGTTCGCGGGCACGCTGGCGGACATGGAGGCGAGCCTGGAGAGCCTGGCCAGTCTGGTGAAGTGCCTCGACGCGGCGGTCAAGCCGGGTGAACAGGTCATCAGTGACCTCGGTGACGTGATCGAGCGGGCGCTGTCGCTCGCGCGCCCCTGGCTGCACAGCGAGATGCGGATCTCGGTGGCGGGTCGGAGCGGCGCGGTCCGCAACCGCAGTGGCGCCGTCGAGTGCGCGCTGGCCACGATGCTGGTGAGCCTGGCGCGATCTCCCGACCTCGAGCGGGGACGCCAGGCCAAGGACCTGCGGATCGAGGTGTTTTCTGGCCGCGGCATGCTCGCGGTCGAGATCGAGAGCGATGGCGGGCGGCCGGGTCCGTCGTGGCGCTGGGCGCTGGCCGAACGGCTGGCCGCGGTCGTCGGGGGAACGCTGGAGCTGCTCCCCGAACGCGTCGGCGCGAGTCTCCGATTTCAATGATGTGAGGTTTGCCGGGCCAGCTCGTCTTCCCACCCCCTGGGGTGGCGGGTTGGCCCGGCGCTTTTTGACTCGTCATTGCTCGATTCGAGCAACGACTTCGAGTGAAACCGATCGATCGAAACCGGTTTCGAAACCGAAACCGCGGCCGGAAAAGTCGGCGCGACCGGGACGGTCTTCGGGGGCCCCCGTCGCGTCCATCGAGGCCCCCGCCGCACGGGTTCCGTCGACCGACTTCCGCCGCGATAGAGCTATGTTATTCTGGTCGTATGCCTCCGCGCTGCCCAAGCGCCTTGCGCGGTTCTCACCCCTTCGCCGGTGACGACCGGCCGTCATGAGGGTCCGATTCTGGGGGGTGCGCGGGTCGTTGCCCGTGCCCGGCATGAAGACGGAACGGTACGGGGGCAACACGTCGTGTGTCGAGGTGCGGTCGGCGGCCGGCACGCGCGTGGTGGTCGACGCGGGCACCGGAATCCGCCGGCTGGGGAAGGAGCTGACCCAGGGTGACGGCAACGGGGCGCCCCACTCGGTTCACCTCCTGATCAGCCACACCCACTGGGATCACATCCAGGGGCTGCCGTTCTTCTCGCCGCTCTACCAGCGCGGCAACAGCCTGCACGTCTACGCGCGCAAGCGCGACGACCTGCACCTGCGCGCGGTGTTCGCGTCGCAGACCGACGATCCCTATTTTCCGATCCCCTTCGACGAGGCCAAGGCCGACATCGCCTTTCGCGAGCTGATGGATTCGGCGGAGTTCGAGATCTCCGACGTGCGCGTGGCCTGCGCGCGCCTCAATCACCCGTACATCGCGACGGCGTATCGCCTGTCGGCCGACGGCGCGTCGGTGGTCTACGTCTCCGACACGGCGCCGTTCTCCGACATTCTGTTCGAAGACCAGTTCATTGCGCGGCCGCCGTCGACGGGCGCCGAGCTGCCGAAGGCCGACCGCGACAAGCTGGCGGCCATGCGACAGGGCGTCGCGCGCCTGTGCGAGGGCGCCGACCTGGTGATTTACGACACCATGTTCACGCCCGAGGACTACCGGCGCCTGCCGCACTACGGCCACTCGCGCCCGTCGGACGCGATCGAGATCTGCCGTGAGGCGGGCGCGCGCCAGCTGGCGCTGTTCCACCACGCGCCCGAGCGCTCCGACGCAGAGGTCGACGCCATCCTCACCGACGCGCAGGCGCTGGTGACGCGCGAGAAGATTCCGCTCGAGGTCGTCGCCGCGTACGAGGGCCTGGACCTGACGCTGGGGCGCGAATGATCGAGCTCACCTTCTGGGGTGTGCGGGGATCGATCCCGGCGCCGGGCCCGGGCACCGTGCGCTATGGCGGCAACACGTCGTGCGTGTCGCTGCGGACGTCGGAGGGGCGGCTCATCGTGCTCGACTGCGGCACCGGCGCGCGCAACCTCGGAATGTCGTTGCTAGACGGACCGTTCGGCCGCGGGCAGGGCCAGGCGAGCATCCTGCTGTCGCACGCGCACTGGGATCACATCCAGGGCTTCCCGTTCTTCGTGCCGCTCTACATCGCCGGCAACACGTTCAACATCTTTGGCGGCGGCAAGAGCTCGTCGATGCTCGAGGGGATCCTCGAGGGGCAGATGGCGCCGCAGTACTTTCCGGTGCAGACGCTGAAGAACATGGGCGCGACGATCGAGATCGTCGCCGTCGCCGAGGGGACGCCCTTCTCCGTCGAAGGCTGCCGCGTTCTCGCGCGCACCAACCCGCACGGGCGCAGCGGCGCGCTGGCGTTCCGCATCGAGAGCGAGGGGCGCGCCGTGGTCTACGCCAGCGACGCCGGCTACGCCGCCTCGGGGCCGCCCGAGCCGTCGCTGGATCTCTATCGCGGCGCCGATCTGCTGATCCACGACAGCACCTACTCGCCCGAGGATCGCCGCCGCTATCCCGACCGCGGGTTCTCGTCGATCGAAGACGCGGCGCTGTGCGCGGCGCGCGCGCGCGTGAAGAAGCTGGTGCTGTTCCACTACGACCAGGACTACAGCGACGCCGACGTCGACGCGCTCTGCGCGCGGGGGCGGCGATTGCTCGACGCGCAGGGCGCCAGCGACATCGAGGTGGTGCCCGGCGCCGAGGGCCTGACGCTGAAGGTCTGAGGGCGGAGGGCGAGCCGGCCCTCCGGCGCTGCTCTGCGCCGCTCAGCTGCTCGCGATCACGTATCCCTTGTCGAGCAACACCTTGAGCTTCTCGGCGACGGTGAGATCGGTGAGCGAGCTCTCGTCGAACAGCGTCCGCAACGTGTCGGCGCTGAGCGCGGTCTGGAACACGTCGAGCTCCTCGGGGCCGAGGTCGCGCAGCTTGGGCTCGAGCGGCCGTGGGATCGTGATCGACGCGGTTATCGGCGGCAGCTTCTCCGACAGCATGCGGTGCTCGTCGAGCTGCCGCATGCCTTCCATCAACAACCCCTCGGTCGAATCCTGCAGCTCCTCGAGCACGGCGCGCTCGTCGGGCGGCTCCAGCTCGAAGAAACCCTGGGTCCAGCTGAGCATGCGGAAGATCGCCTTGCGCGGACCCATGTTGAAGCTGTCGTCGATGCTGGCGAAGTAGATCTGCCC
>CAZNCQ010000062.1:0-28552 GCA_964571275.1 uncultured Myxococcales bacterium | reverse complement strand
CCCTGCGGCGCCCAGACGCCGCGGTCCCAGAGCAGCACCGTGCCGCCGCCGTATTGGCCCTTGGGGATGATCCCCTCGAAGCCGCCGTACTCCATCGGGTGGTCCTCGACTTCGACGGCGAGGCGTTTCACCTTCGGGTCGAGGCTCGGGCCCTTGGGCACCGACCAGCTCTTGAGCACTCCGTCCAGCTCCAGCCGGAAGTCGTAGTGCAACCGTGACGCCGCGTGCTTCTGGATCACGAACGTGAGCGCCTGTCCGTGGGGCCGCTTGGCGCCCACCTTTCCCGGCGGCTCGCTGGTGATCTTGAAGTCGCGCTTGCGGTTGTATTCGCCGAGGCCCATGGCAGCATTCTAATGCTCGTGCGTCGGGGCGGAGCGGCTCACCTCTTTGCGCCGGCCGCGCCAGGTGTTAAGACGGGCACTCCATGCGCCTATCGAAGACCCTGGTTCCGACGCTGAAGGAGGCCCCCGCCGAGGCAGAGGTCCCGTCGCACATCCTCATGATGAGAGGCGGTTACCTTCGCAAGGTCGCCGCCGGGATCTACTCGTTTCTGCCGCTCGGCTGGCGCGTGGTGCAGAAGATCTCCCGTATCATCCGCGAGGAGATGAACCGCTCCGGTGCGTCCGAGGTCTTCCTGCCCGCAGTGATCCCCGCCGAGCTCTGGCAAGAGTCCGGCCGCTGGGATCAATACGGCGCGCAGCTCCTGCGCCTGAAAGACCGCAAAGGCGGCGACTTCGTCATCGGCCCGACGCACGAGGAAGTGATCACGGCGCTCGTGCGCGGCGACGTGCGCAGCTACCGCCAGCTGCCGCTGAACCTGTATCAGATCCAGACCAAGTTCCGCGACGAGCTGCGGCCGCGCGCCGGCCTGATGCGCGGGCGCGAGTTCATCATGAAGGACGCCTACTCGTTCCACGCCAGCGAGAACGACGCCACGCGCGAGTACCACGTCATGTACGACACGTACACGCGCATCTTCCAGCGCTGCGGCCTCGAATTCCGGGCCGTCGAGGCCGACACGGGGAACATCGGCGGCTCGCTGTCGCACGAATTCCAGGTGTTGACCGAGACCGGCGAGGACGCGCTGGTCGCCTGCGACAAATGCAACTACGCCGCCAACGTCGAGCAGGCGGTGAGCCGGGGCAGCGCGACCGCCGCCGCAAAGTCCGACGGACCGCGGGCCGCGCTCGAGAAGGTGCCGACGCCCGGCAAGCACAGCATCGAGGACGTCTCGCAATTCTTGAAGGTCGCGCCGGCGGCGCTCGCGAAGACGCTGATCTATCTCGCCGACGGCAAGCCGCTCGCGGTGATGGTGCGCGGGGATCGCCAGGTCAACGAGATCAAGCTCAAGAAGGCGCTCGGCGCCCGCGACATCTTGCTCGCCTCCGACGCCGCCGTCCGCGAGATCACCGGCGCGCCGACCGGCTTCGCGGGCCCGGTCGGCCTCAAGGCGCCGGTCCACATCGACACCGAGGTCGCGGCGATGGTCGACTTCGTCACCGGCGCCAACCAGGCCGACCTGCACCTGACCGGCGTCAACGTCGGCCGCGACTTCACGCCGGCCGCGCAGGGAGACTACCGCCAGGCGGCGCCCGGCGATCGCTGCGCGCGCTGCGACGAGGGCACGCTGCACGGCTACCGCGGCGTCGAGGTCGGCCAGGTCTTCTTCCTGGGCACGAAGTACTCGAAGCCGATGGGTTGCAACTTCCTCGACACCGACGGCATGGAGAAGCCGATGCAGATGGGCTGCTACGGCATCGGCGTCACGCGCATCGTCGCCGCTGCGATCGAGCAGAATCACGACAAGGACGGCATCGTCTGGCCCGTGCCCATCGCGCCCTACGAAGTCGAGCTGGTCGCGCTGCAGGCCGACGACCCGAAGTTGATGGAGGCGTGCGACGGCATCTACGAGGAGCTCACGAAGGCCGGTATCGAAGTCCTGTATGACGATCGCGACGAGCGGCCGGGCGTGAAGTTCAAGGACGCCGATCTCGTCGGCATCCCGTACCGCATCGCGGTCGGGAAGAAGGGTCTGGTCGAGGGGATCGCCGAGGTGAAGCTGCGCCGCGGTCCCGAGGTCCGCAAAATCAAGATCGCCGAGGTCGCCGCGCTGGTGGCCGGCGAGGTTCGAAAGGAGCGTCTGTGATGACGGCCAAGCACCCGCCCGCGCATACCATCCCCGCCCGCGACCGCGTCATCGTGGCGCTCGACGTACCCGATCGCCCGCGGCTCGCTGAGCTGCTCGATCGGCTCGACGGGCGCGCCTCGTTCTTCAAGATCGGCCTCGAGCTGTTCATCGCCGAGGGCGAGCGCGCGATCGAGCTCGTGCAGAAGCGCGGCGGGCGGATCTTCCTCGATCTCAAGCTGCACGACATTCCGGAGACGGTGGCGCGCGCGGTGACGTCGGCGGCGCGCGTCGACGCGCAGTTCCTGACCGTGCACACGTCGGGCGGCTTCGAGATGCTGACCCGCGCCGCCGCCGCCGCGGGGCCGAACCTCAAGATCCTCGGCGTCACCGTGCTCACGAGCCTGCTCGAGGACGACCTGCGTGCCGAAGGGATCGAATCGACGATCCCCGAGATGGTGCGCGCGCGCGCGCGCGTCGCCGCGCGCGCCGGCATCGCCGGTCTGGTCTGCTCGCCGCACGAGATCGAGCCCGCGCGCGCGGCAGCGCCCGGCCTGTTCATCGTCGTGCCCGGCATCCGTCCCAGCGAGGGCACCGGCTCGGCGCACGGCGACCAGAAGCGCGTCGCGACGGCGCGCCAGGCGATCGAGAACGGCGCCGACTACCTGGTCGTCGGCCGTCCCGTGCGTGACGCCGCCGATCCGGCCAAGGCGTTCGAGGCGATGGTCGCCGAAGTCGAAGCCGCGGTGTGAGCGAGCGGGTCGTCTTCGGCGTCCGACCGGTCGAAGAGCTCCTGCGCGCGCGCCCGCGCGAGGTGTCGGTGGTCTACGTCGCCGACGGCTATCGCTCGCCCGAGATCGATCGCCTGGTGGCGACCGCACGCGACCGCGCGATCAACATCGAGTTCCGGCCGCGCCAGATGGTGGCGGAGCTCGCGGGCGAGGCGGTTCACCAGGGCGTGGTCGCGCTGACCGGCGCCTACGCGTATGCGGAGCTCGGCGCGATCCTGGCGACGGCGGCGCCGATCGCGACCGACGCGGCAGCGGAGCCGCTGCTGCTCTTGCTGCTCGACGGCATCACCGACCCGCACAACTTCGGCGCGCTGGTGCGCAGCGCCGAGGTCCTGGGCGCGCACGGCGTCGTCGTGCCCGATCGCGGCGCCGCGCCAGTGACGCCCGTGGTCGTGAAGTCGTCGGCGGGCGCGACCGAGCGCACCAAGATCGCGCGCGTGGGAAACTTGTTGAAGACGATCGACTCGCTGCGCGAGCGCGGCGTGCGCGTGCTGGGCGCGGACACCGATGGCGGACAGCGGCTGGACGAGGTCGATCTCG
Organism: uncultured Myxococcales bacterium; assembly: GCA_964571275.1. Taxonomy (GTDB): domain Bacteria; phylum Myxococcota_A; class Polyangia; order Fen-1088; family Fen-1088; genus DASRQZ01. Next base: position 25,096 of record CAZNCQ010000062.1, on the reverse strand, counting down.
CAAGCCCGGTGGCCCTGGTGGTCGGCGCGGAAGGGAAGGGGATGCGCGAGGCGGTGGCGCGGCGCTGCGACGCCCTGTTTCACATCCCTCAGCGCGGCGCGGTCGCGTCGCTCAACGCGTCGGTTGCGGGCGCGATCGCGCTCTACGAAGCAGCGCGCCAGCGACAAAAGCGCCCAATGTGAGAAATCCCCCTCTCGCCCCCGCCACGGCCCGCGCTACTATTTCAGAAGGAAGCGGCGCCAATGACGTGGGGACTTTTGTTGCAACTGGGCGCCGGCGCGATGGCGTTGACCGGATACGCAATCGGCTGGTGGTTCGAGCCGCGGCGACGGGCGCGGCGTGCGCTCACGCGCGTGCAAGAAGCACGGCTCGCGGATCTGCGTGACGGCGATCGCGCGCGGGTGACCGGGATCGCGCGCGCGACCGATGAGACGACCACGTCGCCGATCGGCCAGCGGTCGTGCATCGGATTTCACGTCGTCGTCGAGGAAAAGACCGCCGGCGGCGCGGGCGCGAACTGGCACACACTCCTGGTGCGGTCGCACTGCTTACCGTTTGGTCTGGTCGACGGCGATGCCGAGGCGGTGGTCGAGGGGCCGTTCGACCTCGGGCTCGATCCCGATGATCGCGGCGACGTCTGGTCGAACCTGCCGCCGACGCTGTTCGCGATGCTCGAGGAGGCGCGCATCCCGCTGACCGGGCACTTCGGCCGCGACAAGGAGTTCCGCTTTCGCGAGGCGCTCCTGCGCGCCGGCGATCGCGTGTCCGTGCTCGGCCGCGTCTCGGTCGAGCCGCACCCGTACGGTCACCGCGAAAACCCGCGCGGCACGCCCCTGCAGTGCCGGGTCAGCGGGTCCGATGGCCAGCCGGTGGTCGTGGGTGACGTCGACGACCTGATCCGCGTCTGAAGCAGGAAGTTCTCGCAGGGCGTCGCTTCTGCTAGATTCGCCGACGACGATGATCGGCGACGAGCTACATGAACAGTACCGGAGCCGCCTGCTCGCCTTGCTAGCTCGGTTGTCGTACGAGCAGCGCGAGGTCACGCTGGCTTCGGGGATGAAGAGCAACTTCTACATCGACTGCAAGCAGACGGTGCTGACCGCCGAGGGGCACTTTCTGGTGGGGTCGCTGTTCAACCGGATCCTCACCGAGCAGGCGCGCGACGTCGAGGCGATCGGCGGCCTGACCATGGGGGCCGATCCACTGGCGTCGGCGGTCTCGACGGTGAGCTACCTCGCGGGGCGCCCGCTGGCGGCGTTCTACGTGCGCAAGGAGCCCAAGGGTCACGGCACCGGGCAGTGGCTCGAGGGCACGAAGTCGCTGCGCCCGGGGATGCCGGTCGCGGTGCTCGAGGACGTGGTCACCACCGGCGGCTCGGCGCTGAAGGCGATCGCGCGCGTGCGCGAGTTCGGCCTCAAGGTGAGTGTCGTGCTGGGACTGGTCGACCGTGAGGAGGGTGGGCGCGAGGCGCTGGAGCGCGAGGCGCCGCTCATCACGCTGTTCCGCCGCCAGGACTTCAGATGAGAGAGCGCGCGCGATTTGTCGTGGCGCTCGGGCTCACGGCGATCGCAAGTTGCGCCGCGCCGAAGCCGGTCATCGTCGACTTCTCCGAGGCGCAGCACGACTACCAGTCGCGTGACTACGTGGAGGTCTACCAGCGCTGGACTCGCCACCAGGTCGTGCGTCACGAGATCGCCGACGATGCGCTCGAGGCCTGGGCGACGCTGAAGTCCTGGGACTTTCGTGAGGCCTACGTCGAGCACTACGCAGCGATCTACAGCCTCTCGGACACGGAGAAGGCGGCGCTGCGGGCGGCGCAGCTCGAGAGCGCGCGCGACGCCTACGAGTTCCACGTGACCGCGCAGAGCACGAACTACAAGTGGAACGACCTGGAGAAGCGCAGCTCGGCGTGGCGCGTGACGCTGGTCGACGGCGCCGGCCACGAGCTGGCGCCCGAATCGGTGCGCCTGGAAAAGCTGCCCGACCCCTACGAGATCGAGTTCTTCCCCGCCAAGGGCCCGTTCACGCGCAGCTATGCGATCCGCTTCGTCAAGCCGGCTCCGACCGACGGCAAGGAGCCCGACTTCGTCGGCCCGCGCAGCGGCAGCCTGACCCTGCGGATCGCCAGCCCGGTCGGCCGTCTCGAGCTGGCCTGGCAGTCGAGCTGAACTCCTTTTCGATCCCTGCGCTCAGCGCCGGTCACCACCGGTCACTTCTTCCGCGTGCGCACGCCTCGTGACCCCTCGGCGCGCACCGGGCGCGGTTTGCCGTCGCCGTGCTCCAGGTCCTCGAAGGTGTCGCCGGCTTCGCTCTTGTAGAGGTCGGCCTCGCGCGCGAAGAAGTCGGCCTCGAGATCGCTGAACGCGGGAGCGCCGGGGACCGGCGTCTTGGTCCTGACGGTCTTCTTGGGGCGAACCGATGTCGATGACTGCCGCGCGCTCGGCGGCGCTGAGCTCTGGGCTCGGGCGGTGACCGGCGCGGCCGCGACCGGCGCGGCCGGCGCGGCTGCGACCGGAGTGGCCGCGACCGGAGTGGTTGCGACCGGTTCCGCAGCGACCGGGGCGACGGCGCCCGGCGACGCGGCGTGTGCCGCCGGCGCAACGGGCGTGGGCACCGAACCCGGGACGGAGGCGTCGAGCGACAGCGAGGACAACGGCACGCCGTCGAGCTTCACCTCGACCGACGGCTCGCGCTCGAGCGCGGCGACTGGCCTTTGCGGCGCCAACCGTGGCTTCGAGGCCGAGCGGATCTCCCCGGCGGCGAATCCGCCCGAGGGACTCTTCTTCGTCACCAGCGGAATCGGCGCGGGTGCCGGCTTGGCGGCCGGCTTCTCGAACGGCACCGGCGTCCGGCGCAGGTTCTTGCGGCGCTCGCCCGGGGCCGCGCGGCGCTCGGCCGACAACGTCTCCGGGACGCGCGGCTGCGTCGCGCGTCCGACCGGGATCTGCGCGCCGCTGCGCGTGCGCGCGCGCGGCACCGCCGTCGGATTGGCCGGCACCGCCGCCGCCACCTGAGGACCCGTCGCCGGCGCGCTCGCCGTGCGCGGAACCAGCGCGCCTGAATCGAGCAGCCGCTTGACCACGCGCAACGTGTCGAAGACCCGGAACGGACTCTCCTCGATCACCTCGCCCAGCGTGCGCGCGCCGTCGAAGAATCGCGCCACCGGCGCCACCTCCTCGGGCACGCCGGCCTGGAACGCGCCACCCTGGCGCGCATCGATCGCGAACACCGTCTGCAGCGAGCCGATCTGGCGTGCGGCATGAGTGACGTCGCGCAGGAACCGCTCGCACTCCTCGAGGATCTCCGGGCCCTTGGCCGAGAACTGCGCGCGCCGCGGGACGTGCCGCAGCTTGAGCGAAATCTCCGCGCCCGACCAGAGCAACACCTGGTGCAGCGCCGGGAACGCCTGCAGCCCGCGGACCTCCGCCGCGGTGACCGCGCCATCGGCGAACTTCACCTCGGCCTTGCGGTTGCCGCGCGTCAGCTGCAGGACGCCCGATCGGCCGGTCGCGTTCATGGCGCGCATCAGGAAGAAGAGGCCGTGCAGGAGGTCGAGCGACCCGACGATGTCAGGAACGGTGTCGCGATCAGAGGTCGGCCCGCGCGCGTACAGCCACAGCCGGCATACGACGCTCGCGTCGCGCACCAGCAGCGGGGTGTCGAGATAGTCGAAGGCGCCGGCGGCGACGGCGGCGTTGCGCAGGGCCGGGGCGCCGAAGGCAACGATGGGCAACGTGCGTGTCGCCAGCGCGCTGCGCAGCTCGCCAATCAGCTGCAGCGCCGGCTGCTCGGGCGAGCGGACCGCGATCAGCGCCACGCGGCTCCCGGTGGCGCCGAGCAGCTGCTTCGCTCGATTGAGCTCGGATGTCCCGGTCACCGTGAACCGCTCTTTCTCGAACGAGTAGGCGAGCGTCGCGATACCCTTCGGATCCGGGTCGATGAGGGTGACGAGCGGTGACAGGTTCATGCGCGCGATCCCACCCACTACGTTGTGGAAGGGTCGGCCGAGTATACGCCGACCGTGCTCGACCGTGGCGTCTTAGGGCGCCAGTTTGGATCGACGCTCGGGGACCCGTCTCGGGCTCCAAGATCAGCCAGACCGAAACGTTCAGTTGACCTGAAGCCGCAGCATAGTAGCCTTGCGGCGCTCCGCCAACGGTCGTTGCTTCACATCTCCCTCTCGCCCCCACCGTCTGGCACGCCGACAAACGAATGGCCTCTCATCGCGATGTAGAACCGTCCGCCGCCCCCTCGGCGGTCGACCTGGTGGGATATTTCCGTTCCGCGGCCAAGCCGCGCGACCAGTGGCTGATCGGCCTCGAGCAGGAAAAGATCGGCGTCCTCGCCGACGGCCGGCCGGTCCCCTACGACGGTGCGCCCAGCATCTCGCAGATCCTCGAGGGCCTGCTCGCGCGTGGCTTCACCGCCGAGACTCAGGATGGACACATCATCTCGCTCGAGCGCGGCGCGGAGCGGATCACCATCGAGCCGGGTGGCCAGCTGGAGCTGTCGGGGGCCGCGCTGTCCACCGCCACCGCCTGTCGCGACGCGCTGCTCGCGCACGTCGCCGAGGTGAACGGGGTGGCCGGCCCGCTGGGCATCCGCTTCATTGGCTGCGGAGCCCGTCCCTTCGGCAAGCTCGACGACATCCCCTGGCTGCCCAAACGCCGCTACGCGGTCATGCGCACCTATCTGCCGTCGCGCGGGCGGCTGGCGCACGAGATGATGAAGCGCACCGCGACGGTGCAGGCGAACTTCGATTTTTCCGACGAGCAGAACGCCACGGACAAGATCCGCACCGCGATGGGCGTGACCTCGATCGTGACCGCGCTCTACGCGGCGTCGCCGCTCACCGACGGCAAGCCCAACGGGTACAAGAGCCAGCGCGCGGCGATCTGGCTCGAGACCGACGAGGATCGCTGCGGGCTGTTGCCGTTCGTGTTCAAGCCCGACTTCGAGTTCCGCGACTACGCCGAGTGGGCGCTGGACGTGCCGATGTTCTTCCTGGTGCGCGACGGCGTCTATCGACCCCCGCGCGACCGCATCACGTTCCGCCGGTTCTTGAAGGAAGGGTTTGACGGCGAGCGCGCCACGTTGGCCGACTGGGAGCTGCATCTGTCGACGGTGTTCCCGGAGGTGCGCCTCAAGCGCACGATCGAGGTGCGCGGCGCCGACGCGACCGCGTTGCCGTTGGCGGTGGGGCTGGGCGCGCTCTGGCGCGGCCTGCTCGACGACGCCGACGCGCGCGCCGAGGCCTGGCGGCTGGTCGCCGACCGGACGATGCCGGAGCGCGAGATCCTGCGCCGCGAGGTCCCGCGCCTGGGGCTGACGGCGCGCTTCGGCGGCCGCGCGCTCAAGGACCTGGCCGTCGAGCTCTGTCGCATCGCCAAGGACGGCCTCGGCCGCGTGCCGGGCGGCGCGGCGGACGCACGCCTCGTCGAGCCGCTGCTCGCCTACGCGACCGCTGGGCGCTCGCCCGCAGACGACCTGCTCGACGACTTCAATGCGACCAGCGGCGACCCCAGGAAGCTGGTCGCGCGCTGGGAGCTACGCGCCTGAGGCGCGGGGCTCACGAGCCCGGCAAGAATTTTGAGGTGCCGCCCGGATTTGAACCGGGGAATGAGGGTTTTGCAGACCCTTGCCTTACCACTTGGCCACGGCACCCTGAAAAAAGCTCCAGGGTGATACCACAAACGAGCGCCGGCTCAAATCGTCTCGGTGGCGGTGGTGTTGCTGCGCTCGGCCGGCGGCGATGACGGGGCACCGACGCGCAGGTAGCGCGAGGCCATGTCGAACTCGAAGAACGAGAACATCTTCGTGTCGACCACCTTCTGCCAGAGCTGGTGTGCGTCGTCGGCCTTGCCGTCTTCGAGCCGGCGCATCGCCTCGTAGAAGTAGATCTCCGCTTGCTTGGCGCGCGTGTCGGCGGCGGCGAGGATCTCGGCATAGCCGATCTTGCCGACCACGTAACGCGCCAGCTCGCGGTACCAGGTGGCGCCGCGGTGGGGCCGCAGCTCCGGGTGCCGCTGATCCAGCGTGCGCAGATAGGTCTCCGCCGTGCCGTCGGCGACCTTGCTCGACCGCCGGCTGAGGTCGAGCACCCACAGCGACGTGTAGACCTTGACGTACTCCGAGACCGCGCGGTTCGGGCGCGCGATCGCGCGGTGATAGATGCTGATCGCCGCGTCGGCCTCGCCGTTCTGAACCAGGAACGCGATCATATCGATGTACGACTGGTCGCGGTCGCTGTCCTGCTCGAGTGACTCGTCGAACTTCTGCAGCCCCTCCGAGTGGCGTCCCAGCAGATAGAGCAGCCGCCCGACCTCGAACGTCGCTTCGGCCGACGACGTGTAGCTCTTGCGGCGCAGGTGCTCGATCATCAGCCGCTCCCAGCCGACCAGCGACTCGCGCCAGGCGGCTTCGGCGCTGCCCCGATCGCTGGCCACGTCGTAGGTGTCGCCGAGCAGGCGCTCCATGCGCGACCGCCCCTCGACCGAGCCAATCGTATCTTGCTGCGCGCCCTTGGCGTGCTGGGCATCGAGCGCCTCGCGCAGGATCTCGCTCGCGCGCCGCGGATCTCCGCGCTTGAGCGCGAGGTTCGCGATCTCGATGCTGATCTCCGCGGTCGGCTCGCTCTCGCTGCGCGCGCGCAGGAACAAGGGTTCAGCGCGATCGATGAGCCCGGCGTTGAGGTAGCTGCGCGCGACCTCGAAGTCGATGTCGGCGTCGCGGATCTTGATGTCGGCCTTTTGAAATCGCCGCCGCGTCTCCGCCGACCGCTGCCGGAGCACGTCCGCCTCGCCGAAGGCGGGCGCTACGCGCTCGGGATCCAGGCGCAGTCGCAGGCGCACGAAGTAGAGCTCGAGCAGCTCGGCCGAGATCTTCGCCGCCTGATCGCCGTCGACCGCGCCCGGCGTCGCCTCGACGACGGCCGACGCCTCTTCGAGCCGGCGAATCGCGAGGAACGGCGACGAGAGGATGCGCGCCACGTGCGCCGACAGCACCAGCATCTCCGTGTCGCCGGAGAAGCGTCCGAGGCCCGCCTCGAGCACGCGGAACGCGACCAGTGGATCGGCGCTGTCGGTCGCCGTGCCACCGAGCATCTCGACACGCGGCAGGAACCGGCGCGCGAGGCGCAGGTAGTCGCCAGCCTCGGCGGTCGGCCGCGCCGCCGCTTCGAGCATCGCGCGCAGCTCGGGATCGTCTCCCGGCTGCTCGGCGAGCTCGCCGGTTCGCTGCGCGGCGCGCGCGATCAGCCCGCAGCGCAGGTACAGCGTGGCGACGTTGACGACCGCGCGCTGCATCTCGTCGCCGTGCGCGAGCAGCAGATCGCCGAGCGCCTTGCGCGACGACTCGCCGCCGCCCAGCGGCTTGCGCAGCACCGAGACGAACTTCCGCTGTCGCTCCGCGTACACACCGTCGAGCGGGCTCGCCAGCGCGGGCGATGGCCAGTCCGAAAACGCGCTCTCCAGGATGTCGGCCGACGTCGTGGGACGCCGGAAGCCGCTGCCGTCGCCGGCCGCGCCCGCCTCCTCGGTCCAGCGAATCAGCTCCGACAGGCGCTCCGGCCATTCCTTGGACGTGGGATCGATCGTCGCCAGCACCGCGGTCGCGAGCGCCACCTGCGTGTCCGCCCCGCGCGGTGAATAGACGGAGACCACCAGCTTCGCTGCGCGCCCGAGCAGGTCCTGCTCGACGGGCGTGATCTTGGCACGCGGATCCGGCGCCCACAGCTCCGAGGGATCGAACAGCGCCAGCGCATCGCGGAACGAATCGAAGATCCGGTCATAGATGTCGTCGTTTTCGAGATCGCGAACCTCGCGCCGCAGCTGCTCCGCCGGCAGCGCGACCACCGGGTCGAGCAGGTAGTGCAGCAGGCTCTGGCGCAGCGTTGCGCGCTCCGGGACGCCTATGGGCAGCGCCTGGAAGACCAGCCGCGCCTCGACGAAGTCGTCCTCGTACTTCACGCCGCCGATCTGGGTCGCCTCGCTCTGAAAGTGCTGCGACGGCCCCACGGGCGCCGGCGGCCCGTGGTGCGCGCATGCGGCGGCTCCGAAGGCGGCGAAGCCGAAGGCTCCCAACACAGCAGCAGCGGACGGCTTCAGGAGCCAGGCGGGCGAGGGTCGCACACGACGCATCCCTGGAGTTTAGTTCTTCGCGCCGCAGGTGGTACGCTTTTTGTTGTGTGGCAACGTCGGGACGCGAACCGAGTGCGCGCGGGCGCTTCCGGTGACGGCGGCCTGCCGTTGCCGCTGGTGATAGGCCATCGCGGGGCAAGCGCGCTCGAGCCCGAGAACAGCCTGGCTGCCTTCACGCGCGCCGCACGCGACGGCGCCGACGGCGTGGAGCTCGACGTGCTCTGCTGTGCGACCGGCGAGGTGATTGTCTTTCACGACGACGATCTGGCGCGGCTCGCCGGCCGCCCGGAGCGCGTCGCGAACCTGACGTTGGCCGAGCTGCGTACCGTGACCTTGACCTCGGGTGCGCGCATCCCGACGCTGGAGGAGGCGCTGGACGCGTGCGGGCCCGAGTTGCTGGTGAACATCGAGCTCAAGACGGAGGGCTACGCCGGCGGCCCGATCGGCCCGCTGGTCGATCGCGTGGCGGCGATCGTCGCGCGCGCGGGCGCCGCCGCGCGCGTGCTGGTGTCGTCGTTTCATCCTCGCGCGGTCTGGACCTGGATGCGCCGGGCGCCCGACGTGCCGGCGGGGCTGCTCTTCGAAGCAGAGGCCGCGTTGCCGCTGCGCGCGGCCTGGGCGCGGCACTGGCTGCACCCGCGCGCGCTGCACCCGGAAGCGGCGCTGTGCGCGCCCGAGACGGTGCAGCGCTGGCACGAGCGCGGCTATCTGGTCAACGTCTGGACCGTGGACGACGCCCATACGCTGCACGCGCTGGCGGCGATGGGCGTGGATGGCGTCATCACCAACGATCCGGCTCGGACGCGACGGATCCTCCAGCAGGGGAGATGATCGTCAGCGCAGGATCGTGTGCGTCGACGTCGCGATGCCGACCACGACGCCGGCCTCGTCGGTGGCACGTCCCTCGGCGACCGCCAGGCGCTTGCCGATCTTGATCACGGTCCCCTGCGCGCGAATCACGCCGCTGCGGATCGGCTCCAGGAAATTGATGTTCAGCTGAGCGGCGGCGTTGAAGCGGCCCTGAGGCACGACGATCTCGGAGACCGCATGCCCCATCGCGGTGTCGAGCAACGCCATCAGCACGCCGCCGTGGAGCACGCCGTTCGGGTTGAAGTGCACGGGATCGACGGTGTACTCCCAGGTCGTCGTGCCGGTGGCGATCGAGCGCAACACGAACGCGAACGGCCCGTGCGCGCGGTCGAGCGCGATGAGCGCCATCAGCCGGCTCCCGTTCCAGCTTGCGCTTCCGCGGCACTCACTGCGGCGAGGTAGAGCCCGGCGAAGATCTTGGGGTCGACCAGCCGGCCGGCGCGCTGCCGCTCGGCCAGCCAGCCGCGAAGCTCGGCGAGCGGCACCAGGTGCACGGTGATCTCCTCCGTCTCGTCGCCACCGCCCGGCCCCACACGCCGCAGGCCCAGCGCGTGGAAGAACGTCACGACCTCCGACGACACGCCGACCGCGATCGGTCCAGCGCCGAGCTCGACCATCTGCTGCGCCTCGAAGCCGGTCTCCTCGATGAGCTCGCGGCGCGCCGCCGTCTCGAGCGGCTCACCGCGCAGGGCGCTGGTGTCGCCCACCAACCCGGCCGGAAGCTCGATCACGCTGCCGTGGACCGCGACCCGGTGTTGCTCGACCAGGACCAGCTCGCGGGCCGGCGTGAAGGCGACGATCACGACCACGCCGGTGGAGTGCGGGCGGATCACGTACTCCCAGCCGCCCTCGCTCAGGAAACGCAAGTACTTGCCCTCGGCGAGCACGGTGAGCGGGCGGTCGTCGTTCGAGGAAGCCACGGTTCTCTGAAAATACCACCTGGCGGCCCGGGATGTCCGCCTGAGCCTCAGTCCTGCTCGAAGCCGACGACGTCGATGGCCGTGTCCTTGATCTTCGCCTGTACGAGCAGCTTCTTCATCACCGAGGCCGTCGCCACCATCGTGATCGCCAGGTCGCGCGCGTGGACGTGTTTGGCGATCGCGGCGTTGACCTCGGCCGGCGTGACCGCGCGAACCCGGTCGGCGTAGGTGTCGACGAAGTCGGGCGGCAACCCGGCCAGCTCGGCGCCGACGCGCGCGTCCAGCCGGTGCTCGGGCACGTCGATCTCCGAAGCGTACGATCCGGCGACAAACGCCTTGAAGGTCTCGACGCGCGCCGGATCCAGGCCTTTTTCCATGAAGCTCAAGTAAAGCTTGAGCACCAGCTTCAGCGTGGCCACGACCTTCTCGTTTCCCGAGAACACCCAGCCGCTGATGGCGCCCGCGCCGCGGCGCTCGGACAGGCTCAAGTAGGCGCCGTAGGCGAGCCCGCGCTTGGTGCGCACCTCGTCCATCAACGTCGACGTCATCCCGTGGCCGCCGAACGCGGCCAACGCCACCTCGAGCGGCACCAGGTCGGGATCGCTCGCCGGCGGTCCCGCGTGGCCGAACATGATCTGCGCCTGCTGCCGGTCCGGCTTGTCGACCAGCTGGATGCGCCAGCCAGTCGCCGGCACCGGCACGCGCAGCGCCGGCTGCTTCTCGGCCGGCCCCTCGCGCAGCCCCGCGAACGCGCGCCCGAGCTCGGCCGCCAGGGCCGCCGGCTCGACGTCGCCCGAGGCCGCGAAGATCAGATTCCGGCCGGCGAATTGCCTGCGGAAGTGCGCCGCGACCTCGTCGGCTGTCATGTTCTCGAGGTCGGCGCGCGATCCGTCAGGCGCGTGGCCGTAGGGATGGTCGCCGTACAGGTTCTTGGTGAAGAAGCGCGTGCACAGCGTCTGGTCGTCGTTGCGGGACTCGTCGATCTGCGCCTCGATCTCGCGGCGCGTGCGCTCCAACTCCGCCGCGCCGAGCTGCGGCCGCACCACGATGTCGCCGAGGATCGCGAGGAACCGATCCAGGTTGCGCGCCAGCACCTGGCCGACGAAGCGCACGGAGTCGGGATCGGTCTCCACGTCGAGGGTCGCGCCCAAGCCGTCGAGCGCCTCGTCGATCTGCGCGCGCGTGCGGCCTCCCGCGCCCCGGCGCGCCAGCTCCGCCGCCAGGTTGGTGAGCCCGTCGCGGTGATGGGGGTCGGTCGACGAGCCGCCGCGCGCGGCGACCACGACGTAGACCAGCGGGATGGCGTGGTTGGTCTCGACGATCATCAGCGAACCGGCCGGCCCCGCCTGGCGCACCACCGACGGCCGGCTCGCCGCTTCCGCTGCGCGTGCCGACGGCGTCATCGGGAAGAACCCGGAAGCGAGGCAGACAGAGAGAACAAAGGGAATCGCCGCAAACCTGTTGACGCTCACGATCGGTTCTTCGACACCGGCGCCTTGGCCGGCCGTTGCCCGCCGCCGCCCGCCGGTGCCGCGCCCGGCGGCGTCGCCACCACGACCGAGCGCGGTCCCGACAAGTAGCGGGTCGCGATCGCGCGCACGTCGGCGGCCGATACGCGCGCGTACTCGCCGCCGCGCGCGAACATCTGGCGAAAGTCGCCGCACGCGATCTCGAACTGCCCCAGCATCTCGGCGCGGCCGTGGCTCGATGTCAGCTCGCGCCAGAACTCGGTCTCGAGGCGCACCTTCGCCTTGTCGAGCTCGGCGGCCGGGATCGGCGTGCGCGCGAGCGAGGCGATCTCGTCGACGATGATCGCCTCGGCCTCGGCCGCGGTGTGCCCCTTGGTCAACTGCACCCAGATGCCGTACAGGCCCGGATCGCGCGTGGGCGCGATGTCACCGCGCGCCGACGATGCCAGCTCGCGCTCGACCACGAGCTTGCGGTAAATCCGCGACGACGGGCCGCCGAGCAGGAGCTCGTTGACGAGCTCGTAGGCGGCGCGGTCGGCGTCGGCCAGACCCGGCGCCGGGTAGCCGACGACCAGTCGGTCCGCCGGGACCGGCCGCACCAGCGTCGCGCGCACGTCCTCGGCCGGCGCGTGCTCGGGCTGCGCCACGGCACGCGGCGATTCCGCCATCATCGGGAGTCCGCCATAGGCGTGCGCGAGAGCTTCCAGCGTCGCCGCCTCGTCGATTCGGCCGGCGATCACCACGATCGCGTTCGCCGGATTGTAGAAGCGCCGGTAGAACGCCGTCGCCTTGGCTTCGGTGACCGCCTTGATGTCCTTCATCCAACCGATGACGGGCCACCGGTACGGGTGCGTGCGGAACGACTGCTTGTACATCAGCTCGTCGAGCGTCCCGTCGACGCTGTCCTCGACCGAGCCCAGCCGTTCTTCGGCGACGACGTCGCGTTCGTTGTCGACCTGGCGCTTGTCGAGCGCGAGGTTGACCATGCGATCGGCTTCCATGCCCGCGACGCGCGCGAGCTCGCCGGGCGGCACGTTGTCGATGTACGCCGTGAAGTCGTAGTAGGTCATGGCGTTCGCGTTGCCGCCCACCGCCTCGATCGCGCGGTCGAAGGCGCCGGCGGGCTGGCCCCTGGTCTGCGTGAACATCAGGTGCTCGAAGAGGTGCGCGAGCCCGGTTTGCCCCGCCGCCTCGTCCTCGTCGCGCGAGCCGACCCGGAACCAGGTCGTATACGCGATGCTGGTCGCCGTCGCGTCGGGCATCAGCACCGCGACGAGGCCGTTGTCGAAACGCCACTTGCTCGCGGTCAGCGTGCCGAGCGGCGCGCGCGCCACCTCCTGCGGACGTGCCAGAGGGGACGGCGACGACGCAGCCGGGCTGCCAGCCGCGTTGGGCGCGGCGCCGCTCTTGCTGCCCTTCATCGTCGAGCAACCGAGCGCGCAACCGAGCAGCGCCGCTGCGGCAGCGACGGCGATTGGTGACGGAGTGAATTCACGCGCGCCTATCATGCCATTCAAAATCGGACTGTCATCGCCAGGCTGAAGTCCTGCTCCGTGCGCCCGTAGGTTCCGTCGGCGGTCGGCCGCGCCAGGCCCTGCTGCCGCTTGATGCAGTTCGAGTTGGACAGATCGCCGCTGACCGGGGGTGCCATACACGCGGCGGCGGCCGTCGGGTCGAAGTTGGACGGGTGAGCGGTCACGTCCGGCATGTACGTGAAGCCGTAGCCGCCCGTCAACGATAGACCGCGCGTCACGCGCAGCTCGGCCATCACCATCGGCTGGATCTTGAAGCCGTCGACGGCGGCCGGGTTGACGTCGGCGGGCGAGACCGCGCTGGTCTCGAAGCGCATCGCCGCGCCCACGCGCAAGCGTTCGCGGATCCAGTAGGCCACGCGCACGCGCGTGTCCCAGACGTCCTTGAATCCGCGGTGGAACGTGATGTGGTCGGGCAGGGCGGTCGGCAACGCCGGGCTGGTCAGCCGGATATCGATACGGTCCTGCAGGTGAAACCAGATCCAGCGCGCCATGACCGCGATCTCCAACCCCGCGCGCGGGTGCCAGGCCAGGCCGGCGATCCAGACGTCGGGCAGCTGGTAGACGATGTCCCCGAAGACGCAGCGATTGGCCTGGCCGCTGGCGCAGATCACCGGCCCGCCGCCGTTGGGCAGCGTCACCTGCGTCTTGTCGGCGGCGACCTCGATGCCGCCCACGTCGGTGCCGATGGGGCGGCTCGAGTAGGCGAGCCCGAACTCGACCGTCTTGCGCCGCCAGTAGATGCCGCCGCCCAGCGTGACCGAGAAGCGCGCGTCGGTGATGGACTGGCCGGAGTCGAGGTTGTAAATCGCGTCGGTCCCCGGGGTCTCGCTGCCAGGCATGGTCTGCTCGGCGAAGCTGAGGCGCCCGGTCGAGAACAGAAAGCCCGGCGCGACGCCGACGCGAAAGTCGCTGCCGAAGCGGATCGACAGCGCCGGCACCAGCGCCAGGTTGCGCAGGTCGACGTCGAGACGGTGGTAGCGCGTCGGCTCGGTGCCGGCGGCGTTCACCGAATAGTGGCTCTGCTCGACGTAGGGCTCGTAGGCCGCGAACCCGAGGGTGAACCGGTCGCCGCCGACGTCGGTGCTGATGGCGATGAACCCGCCGGGGCCGGGCGGCCACTGCAACGGCTGGGTCACGTCGTGCGCGGTCGCCGTGGGCAGCGGAGCCAGCGACAGGTCGGGCACGCCATGAGCGTCGACGCCGGTGCGCCGGACCGTGGTCGTGGACACGCGCGTGGTGCCGGCGATCATCATCTGGAACCCTCGCACCAGGCCGAGCGCGGCGGGATTCCAGTAAACCGCGCCGAGGTTCGCGGCCGTTGGACCATTGAAGCCGACGCCCCCGACGAACGGGTCATCGAGCGGCGCCGCCCCGCCGGTCCGCGCCGCGAGAGCCAGCGTGGCGAACGCCACCAGCGTCGCCGGCCGCTGGATGATCCGCAGGCTCATGAGCCACGCGACGTTAGCTGAACGATCCGACGCCAGCAACGTCCGTGGCGTCTGGGAATGCCCGTCCGCGCAATGCCTTGACGCTGCGATCGCCGCGTGGCTAACATCCGACCGATATGGGGAGAGCTGTGCTACACGTTCATTCTCCGTCGGTGAGAACCGTCGTGTGGCCACCCTCGTCCCGGCCCAAAATTGGGAGCCCCGAGAGGGTTCTCAGACCCTCCGAGCTCGCGCTGGTCGTGTTGCTCGCGGCGGTGGCCGGCGCGTGCGCGAAGCCGAGCTCCGACAACATCCAGCTCTGGAAGACCACGCAGAAGGGGCCGGAGCGGCTGCACGATGCGCTGGCCGATTCGACGGTCGCTCCACGGCTGCGCGCCGAGGCGGCGGCGGCCCTGGTCGACATCGGCCGCGCCGACGAAGCCGAAACGGTCATGGCGCAGATCCCGGCCGGCGAGCGCTCGGAGATCCTGAAGACGCTGATGCCGATCGACGAGGTCGCGATGAAGGACCCGTCGCCCGACAAGTCGCTGGCGGCGCGCGACGCGCTCTTCTCCGTGCGCGGCTACGCCACGCCCGAAGAGCAAAAGCAGATCGACGGCGCGCTCTTGCCGGCGATCGCCAACGACCTGCGCACCGGCCACCTGCGCAACGGGCGTCACTCGATCGAGAAGGTGCTGACCGCGATCGGGCCCGACAGCGGCGTGATGCTGGCCGACGTCCTCGGCGATACGGTGCCGTCGTTTCCGATGGCGGCGGATCTGCTGGGCAAGGTCGGCGACGAGGGCGCGCGCAACAAGGGCGCGACCGCGCTCATCGCGCGCGCGCAAAAGGAAAAGGCGAAGGACAAGGAAGTCTCGCCGTCGATCTGGAAGGCGATCGGCGCCGTCGGCGGCCCGGTGGCGACCAAGTTTCTCGAGGAGAAGGCGCTCGGCCCGAACCGCGACGAGGCGGCGAACGCGGTGCGCGCGCTCGGCCAGCGCCGCGACCCCCAGACGCTGCCGTTCGCGCTGAAGGTCGCGGGAGATCCCAAGGCGGACAAGCTGGTGCGCGACGAGATGTTCGGCGTCATCGAGGGCATCGGCGGCCTCGAGGCCCGCAAGGGATTGCTGGCGATCATCTCGTCGGATCGCGAGGAGCTGGTCCGTTACCGCGCGTTCGAGGTCGTGCTGTCGACGTCGAAGGCCGAAGGGATCGTCCCGGCGCTCGACGCCTTTCCGGCGGGGGCGGCGTACAAGAAGGTCGACGTCGACGATCTGCTGGTGCGTCTCATCGAGAAGCTGGGCGCGGCGGCGCGGCCGGCGCTGGTCCAGGCGCTCGACTCGCACGCGCCGCTCACGCGCATGACCGCGGTGATGGCGCTGGAGCAGGTCGGGGCGCGCGCCGATGCGCCGGCGCTGGCCAAGATCGTCGGCGACAGCACCTCGCTCAAGGGCTTCCCGAGCGGCGAGACCATCGGTAAAGAAGCTTCGCGCGTGGCTGAGGCGCTGAAGAAGAAGACGTGAAGGGCCGAGCCTGAATGTCGTCCGATTCCAACGGAAAACGCAGCCTGCGCCAGTTCCAGTGCAGCGACGTGCTGTGGGCGACCTTCCAGCGCATGGCCGAGGAACAGGACCGCGACATCGGCGAGCTGATCAGCGACGCGATGACCGCCTACGCGCAGCTGAGCGGGTACCAGACCGACGTCAACGAGATCGATCCGGCCGCGGGCGAATCGACGCCCCCGCCACCACCCGCGCCGCCGGGGCGGCCGCGCCTGACGCCGTCGACGCCGCTGCCGCCGTCCGCGACCCGGCTCGGACGCTCGGGCGGTACGCCGGGTCCGGGCGTCAACTTCGTGGCGCCGTCCTCGCCACCGCCACCGCCACGCGGCGCGCCCGTCCCCGACGCGGGGACGGCGGGCCCGCCCCCGCTGTACCTGGTGTTCGACAACCAGAAATATCGCATCGACAAGGACCAGTTCATCATCGGCCGCGGCGCCAAGTCGTCGGACCTGCCCATCAAGGACGGGAACATCTCACGCAAGCACGCCGCCGTGATCCGGCGCAACGGGACGTATTTCATCAAAGATCTCGGATCGACGAACGGCATCGACTTCAAGGGCATGCGCATCGACAACAAGCGCATCGACGAGGGCGACACCTTTCACCTGTGCGACTACGAGCTGAAATTCACTTATAAGCGGTAAGCGTGCAGGAAGTTGCAGTGCCGGTGAGCGCGGGGCTCGGCCTCGACGACGGGATCGATCACGTGCCGGGCGTGGGCCCACGGACCGGCGAACGCCTGCGGGCGCGCGGGTTGGCGACGATCACGGATCTGCTGTTTCATCTGCCGCGCCGCTACGACGATCTCCGGCGGGTGACGCCGATCGCGGCGCTGGCGTCGGTTCCGTCGGGGACGACGGTTTTGGTGCGCGGAACGGTGGCGCGCGTGCGGATCTTTCCGCATCGTTTGCTCGACGTGTTCGTCGAGCAGGATGGAATGCGCGTGCGCGCGCGGTGGTTCCGACCGCCGCGCGGCATGCAGAAGAGCTTCACCAAGGGCGCGGCCGTCGCGCTCGCGGGTCCGTTGCGGCGACTCGAAGACGGGGCCGGCGAGCCGGGCCTCGTCTTCGAGATTGTCCAACCGTCGGTGCAGCGGCTGGGGCCGGGCGAGCCGGAGAGACCGGCAGACCTCGGCGCGGGCATTCGCGCGCGTTACCCGGCGATCACCGGCGTCGGCGCGCGCGTGCTGGAAAAGGTCATCGCCACCGCGGTCGACCGTTACGGTGAGCGCGTGCCCGAGGCGCTCGGCGCGCAGATGCGTGCGCGGCTGGGATTGCCGCCCATCGGCGCGGCGCTGCGCACGATCCACGCGCGGCCGGGGTCGTGGTCGGACGAGTCGTCGCCGGACGAGCTCGCGCGGCAGCGCGCGTCGGCACGACGGCGGCTGGCATTCGAGGATCTCCTGGTCGTGCAGCTGGGCCTGGCCGCCGGGCGGCGGCAGGCGCGCGCCGGCGCGGCGCGGGCTTGCGCGGATGTCGACGTCGGCGCGGTTCTGCGCGCGGTTCGCGCCGCGCTGCCGTTCGAGCTGACCGCCGCGCAGGCGCAGGCGATCGACGACATCGCCGGGGACATGGCGCGACCCCACCCGATGCAGCGCTTGCTGGCCGGCGACGTCGGCAGCGGCAAGACCGCCGTCGCGTTCGCGGCGGCGGCGCTCGCGGCGGCCGCGGGCGGGCAAACGCTGTTGATGGCGCCGACCGAGGTGCTGGTCGAGCAACACCTGCGCACGCTGACCGCGCTCGCCGCGCGCCTCGCGGGCTCCTCGTTGCGCGCGGCGCGCTTCACGTCGTCGATGTCGCGTGCCGAGCGCGCCGAAACGCTCGCCCGCTGCCGCGCCGGCGAGATCCAGCTGCTGGTCGGGACGCAGGCGTTGCTCGAGTCGCCGCCCGACTTCGCCGACCTGACGCTGGCGATCGTCGACGAGCAGCACCGTTTCGGCGTCGCGCAACGCGCGCGCCTGCGCCGCGCCGGCGACGGCGGCTCTGCGCTCATTCCGCACCTGCTGGTGATGTCGGCCACTCCGATCCCGCGCACGCTGGCGCTGACGCTCTATGGCGATCTCGACGTGACCTTCCTGCGCGAGCTGCCGCCGGGCCGCCAGCCGGTCGAGACCGAGATCTTGTCGGGCGACGAGGGGCGCGCGAACGCGCAGGCACGCCTGGAAGCCGCGGTGCGCGCCGGTCGGCAGGCGTACGTGGTCTGTCCGGTGCGCACGCGCGCCGAGCGCGCAGGCGCGATCACCGCGGTGGCGCGCGCCGCCGAGCTGCGCCGCGCGCTGGGACCGGCGGGCGTCCGCGTCGGGCTGCTGCACGGCGAGCTCGATGCCGCCACGAAAGAGGCGCGCCTGCGCGCGTTCGCGGGCGGCGCGATCGACGTGCTGGTCGCCACCACGGTGATCGAGCTCGGCATCGACGTACCCAACGCAACCGTGATGCTGGTCGAGGAAGCCGACCGTTTCGGCCTGGCGCAGCTGCACCAGCTGCGCGGGCGGGTAGGGCGCGGCGCATTCGGCGGCGCCTGTCTGCTGTGCACGACCTCGGCGGTGCCGGCACATGGCGATGCGGGACAGCGGCTGGCCGAGCTCGCGGCGACGCGCGACGGATTTCGCATCGCCGAAGCCGACCTGGCGCTGCGCGGGCACGGCGACATCTTCGGGGCGCGCCAGGCGGGCACGCCGCGCTGGCGCTGCGACGATCCGGCGGCCTACGTCGATCTGCTGGAGCTGGCCCGCGTCGAGCGCGACCGCATCGAAGTCGACGATCCCGCGCTGGTGCGCCCCGAGCACGAGCGCCTGCGCGCCGCGGTGCTCGCGCGCTGGGCAGCCGGAGCGGTGTACGGCGCGGAGACCGGATAGGCGGTATGGACCCCGCCGTGGATTCGAATCCGTCGAGCAGCCGTGCGGCGAACACGGGCGCCGTGCGTACGTCACCGTGGATCTGGCCGCTCGCCGGCATCGTCGGAGGCAGCCTCGCTGGCATCGGCGATGCGCTCACGGCGGTGCTCCGCGGCATCGGCGGCCTGGGCTGGCCCAAGGCGATCTGGTTGGTGCTGCTGGCGGCAAGTCTGCTGGGCGCGGTGGGGCTGGTCGCGGGCCTCGCGATCCGGATCGGGGAGGGGATCGTCGCTCGTCCGAGCCGGCGCGAGCGCCGGCGGCGGGCGACCCAGATCGCGGCGGCGCTGGTGACGGCGCCGCTCTGGCTCTATGACGGGGTCGCGATGTTTCGCGGCCATCGCGCGGCCGAGATGCCGGCGCACCACGTCCTGTCCCTGCTCGTCGCGGTGATGGGCGCGACGCTGACCTATCATGCGGCCGGCCGCTTCACGGACCTGCTGGCGCTCCTGCCCGGCGCGACGCGACCGCAGCGCAGGCGCATCCGCGCCACGGCCCTCGGCCTGGCGGGGCTGGCGATCGCGCTGCAGATCGCGAACCGCGAGGTCCTGCCGCGGCTCTACGTCTGGTTCCACATTTCGCTCTCGATCGGGACCCTGGTCCTGGCGGTGCTGGCGGCCCGGCTGCTCCTGGGTTTGCTTGCCGGTGGCGTTCCGCGGCCGGGGCCGGCGTTCCGATGGCTGGCGGGTCTCACGCTGGTGCTGCTCGCGATCGGCGCGGGCGGAGTCTGGCAGCTGCGACGCAGCCAGATCCTGCGTTTCGCGTCGTACGAGCGCACGGCGATCGTCGGCCTGGTGCTGCACGCGGTGCCGCTGTCGCTGGCGCCGCTGACCGTAGCCGCCAGCGAGCGCGAGGCGGCCGAGGCGGCGCTGCCGCCGCTGCCCGAAGGGCCGCGCCGCCCCGACGCCGACGTCGTGGTGATCACCATCGATGCGCTGCGCGCCGACCACGTCGGTGCCTACGGCTACAAGCGACCGACGACGCCCCACATCGACGCGCTCGCGCGCACCGGCACGCGCTTCGAGCGGGCGTACGCGCAGGCGCCGCACACGTCGTTCTCGGTGGCGTCGATGCTGACCGGCAAGTATTTCCCGACGCTGGCGCGGCTGGCGCCCGGCGAGGCGCACGACCCGATCGCGACCATGCTGCGCCACGACGGCTGGCGCACCGCCGCGTTCTTTCCGCCCGCGGTCTTCTTCGTCGACGCGCAGAAGCTGAAGGCCTACGCCGACACCTACTTCAACTTCGAGTACGTGAAGTTCGAGTACCTCGATGCCGAACGCCGGGTCGACCAGATCGAGGCGTATTTCGACACGACCAAACCGCCGAAGGCGTTCGTCTGGGTGCACTTCTTCGAGCCGCACGAACCGTACGAAGCGCACGCCGACTTTCCGTTCGGACCGACCGACATCGATCGCTACGACAGCGAGATCGCCTACGTCGACCGCGCGATCGGCCGGCTCGTCGCGTACCTGCACCGCACCCGCCCGCGCGCGATCATCATCCTGGCCGCCGATCACGGCGAGGAGTTCGATGAGCACGGGGGGCGTTACCACGGCTCGACGCTGTACGACGAGCAGCTGCACATCCCGCTCATCGTGAACGTCCCGGGCGTGGCTCCGCGCGTGGTGCCGAACCCGGTGGAGCTCATCGACGTCACGCCGACCGTGCTGAACCTGCTCGACATCCCGGTGCCGGCTCGCATGCGAGGAACGGACCTCGGCCCCTGGCTGGCGACGCCGCCGGCTGACCCCGACCGCTTGCCGCCGGCGTTCGCCGAGGTCGAGGACAAGCGCATGATCGTCTGGCGCAAGGAGAAGCTGATCTGCGACCTGAACTGGGGCTTTTGCGCCTATTACGACCTGTCGACCGATCCCGGGGAGAAGCGCAACCTGGCCGACGAGCGGCCCGAACGGACGGCCGCGCTGCGCCGCATGCTCGACGACTGGCTCGACGGGCACATGCGGCTCGAGCCGTTGCTGGCGCGCGGGGAGTCGAATCCCGAAGGCGGGCCGGTGCCGCGCGCGATCGAGCGTGGCCGGCTCGGCGATCTGCTGGCGGCGCCCGATCTGGGTGCGCTGCTGGTGTCGCATGAATCGCTGGCGATCCGGCGCGAGGCGGGCGAGCTGCTGCTGGCGCTGCCGCCCCGGCCAGAGACGGCGGCCTTCTTCGCGCAGGCGATGCACGATCGCGACGTGGCCGTCGCCGATTGCGCGGCGATCGGCGCGGTTCGGCTGGGTGACGTCGGTGCGAGGGAACGCGTCCACGCGGTCGTCGCCAACCCGTCGGCGGCCCGCCTGCTGCGCATTCGCGCGGCGCTGGCGCTGGCGAAGATCGGCGACACGAGCGGTGTGCCGGCCATGAACGAGGCGCTCGACCACTGCGACGACGTGCTGCTGTGCCGGCTCATCATCATCACGCTTGGCCAGCTGCATGATCGGCGCGCGGTGCCGGCGTTGCTGGCGCACTTGCCCGAGGTCCAGAACCGCCGTGAGATGGTCGATGCCCTGGGCGCGATCGGCGATCCGGCGGCGTGCGACGCGCTGGTCGAGCGCCTGCACGCCGACAGCTATGTGCCGGTGCGCGTGCAGGCGGCGAAGGCGCTCGCCAAGCTGGGCGAACCGTCGGTGATCCCGGCGCTGGAGCACGCGCTCAAGCAGGAGACCGAGACCACGGTCATCGCCGCGACGCAGGAAGCGCTGGCGACGCTGCGGGCGCGCGCGTCCCCGACGCGCTAGCGCCGGACCTCCTCACCCCGACCCCGGGTTTGGGTGAGGAGGTCCTCCCAGCAGCTATGTCGCCGCCGTCGACGCGCGCAGCCAATCCAGGTACGCCGCGCTGCCCTCCTCGACGGCGAACGCGAGGATCTCCGGGACCTCGTACGGGTGCAGCTCGCGCACACGCGCCTCCAGGCGCGCGAAGAGGTCGTGCCGCGTCTTGGCGACGCACAGGACCTCGGGCTCATCGTGGATGCGGCCTTCGTAGACGTAGATCGACCGCACATCCTTGACGATGTTGACGCAAGCGCACAGGCCTTCGCCGACCAGGGTGCGCGCCATCTCCGCGGCGCGCTCGACGTCGGGAGCGGTGATGTGAACCTCGATTGCCTCAGCCATTTGACGCGAGCTTAGCCGAGGTTCAGCCCGTCGTCGGTCTTGACGACGTCGGGCGGGTGTTGGAGAGTGCCCGCGCCTTGTTGATTGTGCAGAAATACGGCGGAACTTCGGTCGGCACCGTCGAGCGTATTCGCAACGTCGCCAAGCGCTGCCTGGCGACGCAGCGGAAGGGGCACGACGTGGTCGTGATCGTCTCGGCGATGTCGGGCGAGACCAACCGGCTGCTCGGCCTCGCCAAGCAGATCACCCAACTGCCCGACGAGCGCGAGCTGGACGTGATCGCCTCGACGGGCGAGCAGGTGACGGTCGGACTCCTGGCGCTCGCGATCCACGCCGAAGGTGGCCAGGCGGTCTCGATGCTCGGCCACCAGGTGCGCATCCTGACCGACAGCGCGTTTGCGCGCGCGCGCATTCAAGCCATCGACGCGACGGCGATCACGAGCGCGCTCAAGGCAGGCAAGATCGCTGTCATCGCCGGCTTCCAGGGCGTCGACAAGGCCGGCAACATCACCACCCTCGGCCGCGGCGGCTCGGACACGTCGGCGGTCGCGGTCGCGGCGGCGCTCAAGGCCGAAGCGTGCGAGATCTACACCGACGTCGACGGCGTCTACACCGCCGATCCCAATATCGTGCGCACCGCGCGCAAGGTCGACCGCATCAGCTACGAAGAGATGCTCGAGCTCGCCTCGCTGGGCGCCAAGGTGCTGCAGATCCGCTCGGTCGAGTTCGGCATGAAGTACGATGTGCCGATCCACGTCCGCTCCAGCTTCAACGACAACGAAGGGACCTGGGTCGTGCCCGAGGAGAAAGCCATGGAATCAGTCGTCGTCTCCGGTGTGACCGCCACGCGTGACGAGGCGAAAATCACGCTGGCCGGTCTCTCCGACAAGCCGGGAATTCAGGCCCTGGTGTTCAAGCCGCTGGCCGACGCCGGCATCGTCGTCGATGTCATCGTGCAGGCGCACGTGCAGAACGGCCGCACGAACCTGACGTTCACGCTGCCGTCGAGCGACGTTCCGCGCGCGCGCGAGGTGCTGGCGAAGCACTGCGCCGACATCTGCCCGGCCGATCAGATCAAGAGCGAGGAGAACCTGTCCAAGGTGTCGGTGGTCGGCGTCGGCATGCGGTCGCACGCGGGCGTGGCGCTGAAGATGTTCGAGATCTTTGCGAGGGAGAACATCCACATTCACCTGATCTCCACCAGCGAGATCAAGATCTCCTGCGTGATCGACGCGAAGTACGCCGAGCTCGCCGTGCGCTCGCTGCACGACGGCTTCGACCTCGGGACCGGCGGCGCGTAGGCGCCGCCGCGCGCGAAGCTACTTCTTCGCGGTCTGCGTGGCCGCGGGCGGCGACGCCGGCGGCGGGGCGGTCGCGGCCGGCGGCTGCGTCGTGCCGGCCGGCGGCGGGGTCGCGGCAGGCGCGGCGCCGCCCGGTTCACCGGCGCCACCGCCCGTGTCACCCTCGGGCGCGCGGTCCCAGCGATCGAGCCGGCCGGTGCCGGTGGTGTCGTAGCCGATGCGATCGAGCTTGCCACCCTCGTAGTACTGCCACTCGTCGACCTTGCCGTTGTAGTCGGTGTCGCGCTCGATGCGGACGATCTTGTCGTCCTCGTAGTACGTCCAGACGTCGGCTTGCTTGTCGAGGTTGGTGTCCTCTTCCTTGCGCACGCGCTTGCCGTTGACGTAGTAGATGGTCACGTCGAACTGGCCGTCGAAGTCCAGGTCGGCCTGCTCCATGGTCATCTGGTTGCCGGTCTCGTCGTAGTACTGGACCACATCGACCTTGCCGTCATGATTCAGGTCGACCTGCTTGCACGACAGCACGGAGATCGACTGCCCGCCCTGCTGCACCGTCGAGAAGAACTTCCAGACGTCGGGCTTCTTGTCGAGGTTGGTGTCAGCGGTGACGATCTGCTTCCCCTTGTCGCTGCACTTGGAACGGTCGACCGCGGGAGGCGGAGGAACGTTGGACGCGTTGCTCGCGGGCGCCATCGCCGCCTCGTCGCGGCGCTGCGGCGAGTCGGCACAGGCCCCAAGACCGCCCGCCGCCAGCAGCGCGACGACCATCAGGGCGCGCCGGGCGCCAAGCATTCCTCCAGTCGTTCCGGACATTTCGGCCGTAAGAGTCATGGCCCCATAAGCTAGGGCGAAAGGCTCTGCGCATCAAGTATTGGTTTCGCGCCGCCATCCGGTCGGGACGCGTGTGTGGGCTCATGTG
This sequence comes from uncultured Myxococcales bacterium, assembly GCA_964571275.1. GTDB lineage: Bacteria > Myxococcota_A > Polyangia > Fen-1088 > Fen-1088 > DASRQZ01. The sequence continues at coordinate 949 of CAZNCQ010000062.1, read as the reverse complement.
ATCGCGTCTACGGCCCAAAGCGCATTGACGGTTCACATATCGTCATGCAATGTCACTTCGAATGGGCCGGAAGAAGATCTCCACGACCATCTACATCACGCCCGAGCAGAGCGAGCGCCTCAAGCAGTTGCACGACAAGACGAAGGTGCCGGTCGCGGAGTACATCCGCCAGGGGATCGACATGGTGCTCGAAAAACAGGGGCACCAGCTGCCGGGTCAGCTCACGCTGGACGTCCGCCCGAAGTAAGTGGATAACGCCGCGCACACCCCTCGCGTCCCCTCAACGCTCGCCTGAATCTTCCAGCACCATGTCGACGCCCACGCAGCTGATTCGCAACTTCTCCATCATCGCCCACATCGATCACGGCAAGTCGACGCTCGCCGATCGTCTGCTCGACGCCACGGGCGCGCTGACCGATCGCGAGCGCAAGGCGCAGTTCATGGACAGCATGGAGCTGGAGCGCGAGCGCGGCATCACGATCAAGGCGGCGACGGTGCGGCTGTCCTACGCCGCGAACGACGGCCAGACGTATGAGCTGAACCTCATCGACACGCCCGGGCACGTCGACTTTCACTACGAGGTCTCGCGCTCGCTGGCCGCGTGCGAGGGCGCGGTGCTGGTCGTCGATGCGTCCCAGGGCGTCGAGGCACAGACGCTGGCCAACGTCTACCTGGCGGTGAACAACAACCTGACGATCCTGCCGGTGATCAACAAGATCGACCTGCCGGCCGCCGATCCCGAAAACGTGCGCCGCCAGATCGAAGAGGTCGTCGGCATCGACGCCTCCGAAGCGATCCTGGCGTCGGCGAAGGAAGGGAAGGGGATCCACGAGATCCTCGAGGCCATCGTCGCCAAGGTGCCGCCGCCCGTCGGTGATGCCAGCCGGCCGCTGCGCGTGCTGCTGCTCGACAGCTGGTACGACAGCTACCGCGGCGTGGTGATCCTGGT
>CAZNCQ010000061.1:0-28603 GCA_964571275.1 uncultured Myxococcales bacterium | reverse complement strand
CCTCGATCACCGCCGGGAAATGCGTCATGTGCGCACCCGACATGATCGACAGCCCGACCGCGTCGGCCGACTCCTGCAGCGCCGCCGCCGCGATCATCTCGGGCGTCTGGTGCAGGCCGGTATAGATCACTTCGTAACCCGCGTCCGCCAGCGCCCGCGCCACCACCTTCGCGCCGCGGTCGTGCCCGTCGAGCCCAGGCTTGGCGACTACGATCCGGATCTTGCGCTTCGGTTCGGACACGTCGGGCAATCTTATCATCAGATGGCCGTCGAGCCCGCCCGCGCCTCGCGCAGCCACTCTCTCGCGATGACCAGGCGCTGGATCTGGCTCGTGCCCTCGTAGATGGTGGTGACGCGGACGTCGCGGAAGTGGCGCTCGACGGGGAAATCGCGGGTGTAGCCGTAGCCGCCCAGCACCTGGACGGCGCGGTCGCAGATCTCGTTGGCGCGCTCGGTGGCGAAGAGCTTGGCCTCGGCGGCCTGGCGGGTGAAGGGCTGGCCGTGCTGCTTGCGCCAGGCGGCGGCCAGCGTCAGCAGCCAGCCGGCGTCGAGCCCGACCGCCGCGTCGGCGAGGGCGAAGCGTACGGCCTGGAAGTCGCCGAGCGGGCGGTTGAACTGCCGGCGCTCGCGCACGTACGCGCAGGCCACGTCGAACGCCGCGCGCGCGATGCCCAGCGCTTGCGCGGCAATCCCGATGCGGCCGCCGCCCAGCGCCGACAGCGCGACCTTGAGCCCGTCGCCCTCGTTGCCGACCAGTGCGTCGGCGGGCACGACCACGTCGTCGAACGTGAGCGCGACCGTCGAGGATCCGCGCAGGCCCGCCTTGTCCTCGTGCCGGCCAGGGGTGAGACCTGGGGTCCCCTGCGCGACGGCAAACGTCGAATAGCCGGCGCGGCCGAGCGAGGCGCCGTTGCGCGCCGCCACCAGCAGCACGCCGGCGCGGTCGCCCGATGTCGTCCAGAGCTTGTTGCCGCGAATCCGGTAACCGCCCCCGGCGTCACGTTCGACGGTGGTGGTCATCGCCGCCGGGTCACTGCCCGCCTGCGCCTCGGAGAGCGCGAAGGCGCCCGCGACCGCCTCGCCCGAGCAAAGACGCGGCAAGTAGCGCTGGCGCGCGGCCTCGGTCCCGAAGCGGGCCAGGGTCTCGGCGACCATGTTGGTGACCGACATCGTGACCCCGACCGCGGCGTCGCCGCGTGCGATCTCGCGCAACGCGAACGCGAGCGCGATCGGCCCGGCCTCGGCGCCGCCGTAGGTGGCCGGCACCGTCACGCCGAGCAGGCCCAGCTGGCCGAGCGCCCGCATCTCGCGCTCCGGGAACTCGCTGGTGCGGTCGCGCTCGCCCGCGCGCGGCGCCAGCTCCCGCTCGGCGAACGCGCGCGCGGTCTCGGCGATCAGCCGCTGCTCCTCGTCGGGCTCGAAGTCCACCGGCCGTTTATATCGCGATGCGTGGCCGCGTGTTCATGAGAACCCTCAAAGGGCGATCGTTGCGGCCATTTCGCGAGCGTTGAACTAATGTCCTCGAGCCTTGTCCCCCACCTCCCCGATCGTCGTTCCCGGGCCGCGTGTGCTGTTCCTCGCGCGCCACGGCGAGACCGCCTGGAACCTCGAGCAGCGCTGGCAGGGACAGACCGACGTCGAGCTCAACGACAGCGGGCGGGCGCAGGCGGCGGCGCTGGCGGTGCGGCTGGCGGCGCACGGAATCGTGCGCGTCGTCGCGAGCGACCTCTCTCGCGCACGCGAGACCGCGGAGATCATCGCGCGCAGCCTCGGCGTCGAAGGCGTGCGGGTCGACCCGGGGCTGCGCGAGCGCGGCTACGGCGTGTTCGAAGGGCTGACACGCGCCGACTGCGAGGCGCAGCACCCCGAAGAGTGGGCGCGCTACGTCGCCGACCATCGTCACACGCCGACCCGCGCCGAGCCCGACGCCGAGGTCGCGGCGCGCATGCGTGCGGCCGTCGCGCGTGCCGGCGCCCACGCCGGCGACACCCGCGGCGCGGTGCTGGTGGTCAGCCACGGCGGATCGATCCGCGCGCTGCTCGCGGCGGCGACCGGCTGGCGCCCGCCGCCGATGGGCAACGGCGACACCTACCGGGTGACGCTGGGGCCGGACGACCTCGTGCGCGAACCCGCTCTCTTGCCGTAGCGCGCGCGGGCGATCAGCGCGCGGTCCAGCCGCCGTCGATCATCAGCGTCGCGCCGGTCACCATCGCCGAAGCCGGTGACGCCAGGAACACGACAGCGGCGGCGACGTCGACGGGATCGCCGACGCGGCCCAGCGGGATGCGCGAGAGCAACTGGGCGCGGAACCCGTCGTCGGCCAGCCACTTCACGGTGCCAGGCGTTCGGATGAACGTCGGCGCAACCGCGTTGACGTTGATGCCGTGAGGCGCCCACTCGACCGCGAGGCATTTCGTCAGATGCGCGATCGCGGCCTTGGTCATGCAGTAGACCGATTCGGTCGGCAGCGCGATGAACCCGGCCTGCGAGCTGAGGTTGATGATCCGTCCACCGCGCCGGTCGCGGATCATCGCGGCGCCGATCGCCTGGCTCACGAAGAACGTGCCCTTCAAGTTGACGTCGACCGTGCGATCGAAGTCGGCCTCGGTCACCGACTCGGCGGCGTTGGGCGGACCGATGCCGGCGTTGTTGACCAGCACGTCGATGCGGCCCAGCGCGCGCAGCGCGGTCTCGGTGGCGCTCGCGATCTGGTCGCGCCGGGTGACGTCCATCTGCAGCGGCACCGCGCGCTGGCCCAGTCTCTCGATCGCCGCCACCAGCGCGCGCGCATCGGCCGAGCCGGCGTCGCGAAACCCGAGCGCCACGTCGGCGCCCGCCTGCGCGAGCGCGATGGCGCAGCCGCGCCCGATCCCGCGCGCCGCGCCGGTGACCAGCGCAACCCGCCCCGCGAGATCGAACCGCGGCGCCTCCGGAATTTCAGAGTCAGTTGGGTCAACCATCAGGGGTTAGATAACCCGCAGGCGTGCCGCGACGCCAGGGTGTCGAGGACAGCCAGGTTACGGCCACGTCCAAGGGTGCGTTCACGTGCGGGTGCACGTCAACGATCACGTGGCCGTCGACGTGCACGTCAACGTGAACGACCACGTGGCCGTGATCGTGATCGTGAGCCACCTCGCGCGGCCCTCGACGGAGCCGCCTACGGGCTCGGCAGCGCCGACAGCTGAAGCACCACCCCGCCCTCGCTGCCGGGCTTGTCGGCGTCGACGACCAGGTGATAGCGGCCCATGGGCAGGCGCGGAAACACCTGCGTGCCGGTCGCGACGCCCCCGGTCTTGAAGCAGGCCCAGTTCGTCGACGCCTCGCACGCCAGCAACATGCCGGCGTCGGCGTAGATCGCCAGCGCATGGTTGCCGACCTGCGCCCACTGGATCGTCAGATCGGACAGCGCCGGCAGCTGGAAATTGACCACCGCGTCCTGTCCGCCCGGCGCGCTCGTGCACATCGCCGTCGCCTGATCGTCGCCCCCCGTCGACGTCTGCACCACCACCGACGAAGGCGTCCCGTTGAGCGGCAGCAGGCCCACCGTCTGGTCGGCTCGGCACGCGAACTTGGCGCAGCTGGGATCGGTCACGCACTTGAGATCGGCGCAATCGATGGCGCCGTCGCCGTCGTCGTCGATGCCGTTGTCGCAGATCTCGCGGATCGGGTCGCCGAGGCCGCTCAGCGTCAGCTGCACCGTCCCCTCGTTGCCGGGCTGGAACGCCTGCACGATCAGGTTGTACGTCCCCGGCTGCAGGTTCGGGATCGCGAACGAGCAACCGAACGGCAGCACCTCGGGATCGGCGCAGTTCTCGCTGTTGGCGTTGCACGCGTCCAGCGGCTGCAGCTGCCGCGCCAGCTCGAACACGTGCGACCCGGTCTCCGAGCAGTCGATGCCCAGCGACATCGGCTGGTTCAGGACCAGGCGCACGACTTTCTCCTTGCCGTCGCCGCGCGCGCAGTCGGTCTGATACAGGTTCTTGCCCGTGGTGGTGTCGATGGTCAGCGTCTGGACCGTGCCCGGCGTCGCCGGGTTCGGCCCGGCGTTGAACGACCCCGCGTTCATGTCGGGCGTGCACGCCGACGCCGTGCAGTTGCCGATGCCGAAGCAATCCGGGTCGAGGCAATCGATCAGCCCATCACCGTCGTCGTCGACGCCGTTGTTGCAGATCTCGACGCTGCCGCGGCCGTTGATCGGCACCGAGAGCCGCATCGTCACCAGGCCGGTCTGCTGCGGGCTGGTGGCCTTGACGATCATCAGGTACTGGCCCGCCGGCAGCGACGTGATCGCGAACTCGCCCGCGGGTAGGCCAGGGTTGAAGCAATCTTTCTCGTTGGCGTCGCACGCCAATCCCGCCGGCGGCAGCGGGAACAGCCCGAAGACATGGTCGCCGCCCTGGTTGAACACGACGTCGACCGTCGACGCCACGGGGATGGTGAACAGCACCGCGCGGTCGGCGCCCATGCTCGCGCCCGCGCAGGTGACCTGATAGCGGCTGGTCGACATCGCGGTGTTGACCGTGACCATCTTCGCGGGCGCGCCCGCGACCAGCGCACCGACGTTGTTGTCGGGCACGCACTCGCTGCCCACGCACAGCGGCGAGCTGATGCACGCGCTGTCCGCACAATCGGTGAGGCCGTTCATGTCGTCGTCGATGCCGTTGTTGCAGATCTCGACCCCGTGGCGCGTGTTGCCCGTCGACAGCGTCACCTGGGTCGAGCCCTCGTCGCCGGGGTACGACTCGACGATGATCCGGTAGACGCCGGCCGCGAGCCCCGCGTAGGTATGGGTCACCTGCGACGTCTGCCCGACCTGCTGGCAGTCGACCAGGTTCTGATCGCAGGCCTGGTTCGCCCCCGCCTGGAACAGCGCGACCACGTGAGCCGTCCCGGTCGCTTGCGTGAAGTCGAGCCGCACGTCGGTGGTCTGCGTCAGCGTGAACTCGCCGACGCGCCCGTGGCCGCCGGTCGGCGCACACGTGGCGTACGCGTTGGGCGCGCCGCGGGTGTTCATGGTCTGCGTGACCGTCGCGTTCTGCGGCGCGATCGTGCCGAACTGCACGTCGACCTGGCACCTCACCGCGAGGCAGCCCGCGAACTTGGTGCACTGCGGATCGGCGCAGTCGACCAGACCGTCTCCGTTGTCGTCGCGGCCGTTGTCGCAGATCTCGGTGCCCATCACGGGGCGGCACGACGGGCTGCCCGCACAGTCGGGATCGGCGCAGTCGACGAGCCCGTCGAAGTCGTCGTCGAGGCCGTTGTTGCAGACCTCGACGCCGGGCTTGGTGCAGGAGGGGTCACCGAAGCAGCTCGGATCCTGGCAGTCGGTCTTGTTGTTGCAATTGTCGTCGACACCGTTGTTGCAGATCTCCACTTTGGCCTGACACGTCGGCGGTCCGTCGGTGCCGCCGTCGCGCCCGCCGCTCCCTCCGTCGGGGCCGATGTTGCCGCCACCGCTGCCGCCCACGCCCGCGGCTCGCCCGCGCGCCGAGAACAGGTCGGACCGCCCACAGCCGCCGCCCGAAAATGCCAGCACCACGATCGTCAGGGCAGCCGCCAACCTCATTTTTCCCCAGTGTACGACGGGCGGTAGGACGGTCCACCGCAAAAGTCCGGGACGCAGAACGGCGAACAATGCGCTCGCGTGAGTGCCGCGGGTCACGTGGGGCACGCGAGGGCGCCTGGCTCACGGCCGGGACCGAATTCGTGTAGAACCGCCACCATGCCACCCGCATCCCCCCTGATGGTCCAGAACCCGGGGACCGGCGCCACGATCACCGAGGTCGCGACGGCCACGCCCGCCGACGTCGCCGCGGCGATCGCGCGCGCGCGGGCGGCGCAGCCGGCCTGGGCCGCGCTGTCGTTCGCAGACCGGGGACGCGCGCTGCGCCGCTTGACCCATCGCATGCTCTCGGACGCCGAGCTGCTCGACTCGCTGGTCGCCGAGAGCGGCAAGCCGCACTACGAGGCCGAGGCGATGGAGCTGTTCTATACCTGCGAGCTCACGCGCTACTACACCGGCCGCGCCGGCCGCCGCGCGCTGCGCGACGACGTGCGCCACCCGCTGGTGTTCGCGAACAAGCGGGCACGTGTCATCTATCACCCGCGCGGCGTCGTCGGCGTGATCGGCCCCTGGAACTGGCCGCTGCTCAACAACTTCGCCGACTGCGTCGCGCCGCTCGTGTGCGGCAACGCGGTCGTGCTCAAGCCGTCGGAGTGGACGCCGCTGACGTCGTTGCGCGTGCAAGCGCTGTGGCGCGAGCTCGGTTTGCCCGAAGACGTCTTCCAGGTAGTGACCGGCAAGGGCGACGTGGGGTCGGAGCTGTGCCAGCAGGTCGACATGATCTTCTTCACCGGCAGCCAGAAGGTGGGACGCCAGATCGCGCGCGACGCGGGCGAGCGGCTGATCCCGGTCGTGCTCGAGCTCGGCGGCAAATCGCCGATGCTGGTGCTGGCCGACGCCGACCTGCCGCGCGCGGCGCACGCCGCGGTGTGGAGCGGGTTCGCGCACAGCGGCCAGGTCTGCATCCGCACCGAGCGGGTCTTCGTCGAGGAGCCGGTCGCCGCGCGCTTCGTCGAGCTGTGCGCGGCCGAGGTGGCCAAGCTGCGCCAGGGGCCAGCCCCGGCGCCGCACGGCGATCGCAGCGACGTCGACTTCGACGTCGGCGCGATGACGTTCGCTCCCCAGGTCGAAAACGCCCGCGCGCAGATCGCCGACGCCGTCGCCAAGGGCGGGCGCGTGATCGCGGGCGGCTCTTCGCGCACCGACCTGCCCGGTCGATTTTTCGCGCCCACGCTGATCGCCGACGCCACGCCCGAGATGGCGGTCATGCGCGAGGAGACCTTCGGCCCGGTGCTGCCGATCATGCGGGTGCCCGACGCCGAGACCGCGCTGCGCCTGGCCAACGATTCGACCATGGGCCTGTCGGGCAGCGTCTGGTCCGGCGACCAGGCGCGGGCGCGGGCCATCGCCCGCCGGCTGGAGTCGGGCAGCGTCTGCGTCAACGACGTGCTGGTGAACTACTTCTGCGTCGAGGCGCCGCTCGGCGGCGTCAAGGCGAGCGGCATGGGCTTCCGCCACGGCCCCGAAGGGCTGCGCCAGTTCTGCCGCATCGAGACCGTGGTCGAGGACCGCGCGGTGCTCGGCGTGCTCTCACCATTCGTGAGCCGGCAGCTGACGTTCCCCTATCAGTCGCGCGTGCTGCGCATCCTGCGCTGGTTCATGCGCAGGATGTACTGAGCACGAACATCAAGTGATTCTTTAACTCACCCCTCGTAAGCCCGCTTGAGGCCAGCGATGTCGATCTTCTTCATCTTCATCATCGCCTCCATGACGCGCGCCGCTTTCTTGCGGTCCGTGTCGCTGAGCATCTGGGCCAGGAGCGGCGGGGTCACCTGCCAGGACAGGCCAAACTTGTCCTTGAGCCAGCCACAAGGGCCCTCCTGCCCGCCGTTGGCGGTCAACTGGGTCCAGTAGCGGTCCACCTCTTCCTGGCTCTTGCAGTCGACCGAGAGGGAGATCGCCTCGGTGAACTTGTAGATGGGCCCGCCGTTGAGCGCGATGATCTCCTGGCCGTCCAGCTGGAACTGCACGGTCATCACACTGCCCTTGGGGCCGGGACCCGCGTCGCCGTAGCGGGCGGTGGCAAGGATCTTCGAATTGGGAAAGATCGAGACGTAGAGGTTGGCGGCCTCTTCGGCTTGCGTGTCGAACCAGAGGAATGGGCTGATCTTGGGCATGGCTCCCGTCCTTTCTTTTAGATGGGAACCCTCGGAGGGTTCCCATACCTTCCCGCGAGGGACTGCGCCGGGGGACCCGGCTCCGTCCACGCGTTTGGAACGACGAACCTGGGTCCCACTCACCGACACGGTCGGGGCGTTTGGGCGTTTTTTTTCGCGCTCAGGCGATGGGCCGGGAGCCAGTGGCGGCGCTGCGGAAGCGCTCGATGACCCCGATCAACTCGTCGAGGTCTATCGGTTTGCGGATCGCGCCCGCGGTCTCCAGCGCCGCCGCCTTTTCGCGCATGCGGCCGTCGGCGCTGAGCAGCACCACCGGGTACTGCGACAGGAGCGGGTCCTTCTTCTGCACGAGGCGGAACTCGGAGCCGCTCATCCGCGGCATCATGAGATCGAGCAAGATCAACCCGGGCTGCCCGCCGCTGCGCAGATAGGTCAGAGCCTCGACGCCATCGTTGGCGCATTCGACGGCGTAACCCTCTTCGCGCAGGGTCTCCGCCAGAGCTTCCCGGACGTCCAGGTCGTCTTCCACGAGGAGGATCGTGAACGGCATTGCGCCGATTTTAGCGGAAAACGTTCATCTCGCCGAAACAGATGGCGGGGCCGTCGGAGCGGAAGGATGCAACCAGGCGCCGAAGACCTCCACCAGGTCGGCCCGGTCGATGCGGTCGTAGTTCTTCAGCACCCATTCGATGGCTTGGCGGCGTTCCAGGCCCGTGACCGCCCGCACAGCGGGAGGGACTTCGGGAGGTGGCGCTCCGGCCGGCAGCGCGGTCTTGCCAGCCCCGAATGAGGGTGCGTGGGTGCCCTGCGCCCGCCGCGCCAGCAGTGCCTCGGCCGTCGCCTCACGCACGGCGGGGTCGCGCCGCTTGGCCAGGCGGTTCAAGAACGCCTCGGATGGCCCAGAGGTCATGCGGCCGAGCTCGTTGGCGACGGCGACGGCCACCTGGGGGTAAGGCTCCTTCCAGACCAGCACCAGCTGGTCCAGCGCCTTGTCGCCGCAGCAGCGCACCAGGGCCGCCGCCGCGGCCGCGCGCACCTCGACCTCCGGATCGTGCAGGAACGGCAGCCAGCGATAGAGCGCGGTGCGGCCACCAGCCGGGCGCGCGAGCAGCGAGATCGCCGCAGCCCGCACCTCGGACGCGGGGTCGGCCAGCACCGACGCCAGCAGCTTGCGCGCGCCGTCGGCTGAGATCGACGCCACCGCGCGCGCCGCGAGCGCGCGCTGCCGCCCGTCGCGCGACGGGTCCTGGACGATCGCCGCCAGCGCCTCGACGCACGGCGAGGCCGGCGGCAAGCGGCCACCGGCGGTGCTCAGCGCCTGCATCGCGATGTCGCGCGTCGCCGGGTCGCTCGCGCCCAGGTTCTTCTCGACCAGCGGACAGATCTCGACGTTCAGCGCGCGCAGCGCGCCCGCGGCGGCCTCGACGGTGTCGCGGCGCTCGAGCGCCAGGCGCAGGCGCGCCACCTGACCCTGATCGCCGGCGCGAGCGAGCACGGCGGCGGCGCGGCCGTCGGTGACCGGATCGGCTTGCGGACGCATCAGCCAGGCGCGCGCGAACAGCATGAGCGGGTCCTGCGCTTCCGGCTCGGGCGCCGCCGCTCGGCGCGCGAGGCGCCACAGCGCCTCCTCGACCCGGCCCTGGATCAGCAGATGCGGCAACGCCTCTTCGAGCGGCTCCTCGAAACGATGCAGCTCGCCGCCCGAGCACAGGCGCTGATCGCGCGCCAGCACCCAGCGAAAGTGCGCGAGGCCATCGTCGGACAGCACCGCCACCGGCGGCACCGGAAAATCGTCGACGCGCCGGATGGCGTCGATCGCCGCCTGATCGAATGACGTGGCGCCCGAGCTGCCGACCAGGGTCACGTCCGTCGTCGAGCCGTCCCAGCGCACCGAGAACAGCACCGCCGCCGCGTGATGGCCCACGTTGTTGAGGGGGCTGCTCGCCGGCGCCTGGTCGGCCACGCCGTGAATGAAGAGGCCGGTCCACAGCGGGTGAATGTGATCGTGCAGCGCGCGCAGGTAGTCGGACCCGACGTCCTCACCGGGAATCGACGGCTCCGGCGCCGGCGCGAGCTTCGACGACTCCGGCGCCGGCAACGCCGCCGGCGCACGAGCGGCCACGAGCCAGAGGCCCAGCATCGCGGCGATGGCACACACGTGCCTCCTTCGCTTCGACATCACGAGCCACATCGGCAGATCTCGAGACCAGCCTGAGCCCGGTCAGCAACGCGTCCGTCGCGGGCGGCGGCGCCAGAGCTTCGCCTCCGTCGGACGGCGTTGACGCCTCGCTTTTCGAGCGCTAGCGTGCCGGCTTGCCGCTCGCCTCGCCCGATGATCCGCGGACGTTCCAGTGGGCGTCGTCCGCGCCGGCGCCGCTGATCGAGCGGCTGCGAGCGCACGCGGCGGGGGGCGACAGAGTGGCGATCGGTTCGGCCGGTGACGGCGGGCCGGCCGCCTTGGGATATGGGCCGCTCTGGGAGCGGGCGCAGGCGCTCGGGCAGGGATTGCGGGGCGGCCGTCCGTCGCTGGCCGGCGAGCCGATCGCGTTCTTGATTCCGCCCGGGCGCGCGTACGCCGAAGCCCTGGTGGGCGTGCTCGCCGCGGGCGGGATGGCGGTGCCGCTGTCACCGCTGCACACCGCACCCGAGCTGGCCTACATCGTCGGCAACGCCGCACCGGCGCGCATCGTCGCCGCGCCCGAGCTCTGCGAGCGTGCCACCGCGGCGGCCGGCGACCGCCTGGTGTGCACGCCCGAGGAGATCGGCACGGCGAACACGAGCGGGGCCGGCGGCGACGTCGCGGTCACCGCGGGCGCACCCGCGATCATGCTCTACACCTCCGGGACGACCGGCCGGCCCAAGGGCGTCGTTCTCAGCCACGGCGCCGTCGCCGCGACGCTGGCCTCGCTGGAGGTCGCCTGGCGCTGGCGCCCTGACGACCGACTCCTCCACGTGCTGCCGTTGCACCACACCCACGGCCTCATCGTCGCGCTGCTCGGCGCGCTCTGGGCCGGCGCGACCGCGACGTTCATGCCGTTCGAGGCCACCGGCGTCTGGGACCGGCTGGCGGACGTGACGCTGTTCATGGCCGTCCCGACGATGTACGCAAAGCTGATCGACGCCTATCGCGCCGCGACCCCCGAGCGACGCGCCACCTGGTCGGCGGGCGCGCGGCGACTGCGCCTGTGCACCAGCGGATCGGCGGCGCTTCCCGCGCCGCTGCTGCGCGCGTTCGAGGAAGCGACCGGCCAGACGATCCTCGAACGCTACGGTATGACCGAGATCGGCATGGCTCTGTCCAACCGATACGACGGCACGCGCGTCGCGGGCGCGGTCGGCGTACCGCTGCCCGGCGTCGAGATCGACATCGTCGGCGACGACGAGCAACCGGTGCGCGACGGTGACGCCGGCGAGCTGCGCGTGCGCACGGCGCAGCTCTTCTCGGGCTATCACGGCGACGCCGGAGCCACCGCCGCGTCCTACGACGCCGCCGGCCGCTTCCGCACGGGCGACACCGGCGTGCGCGATCCACAGGGCGGCGTGATCCGCCTGCTCGGCCGCACGTCGGTCGACGTGCTCAAGAGCGGCGGCTACAAGATCTCGGCGCTGGAGATCGAGGCGGCGCTCCGCGACCACCCGGCGATCGCCGACGTCGCGGTCATCGGCGCGCCCGATCCGACGCTGACCTGGGGCGACCTGGTCACCGCGTGCGTCGTGCTGCGGCAGGGCGCGTCGTTGACGCTCGGCGAGCTGAAGGCGTTCGCGCGCGATCGCCTCGCGGTCTACAAGATCCCGCGCGCGCTGCGCGTCTGCGCGGCGCTGCCCCGCAACGCGATGGGCAAGGTGCAGAAGCGGCAGCTGCTGGACGCCGTTGCCGGCGGGGGCGACGGCCAGTGATCCGGCTCGTCTACTCGAACGCCACCGAGGAGCTGCTCGCGGCGCTCGCCGACGCGATCGCCGAGGAGCGGCGGACGTCGGGCCCGCTCGAGCCGGTGCGGGTGGTCGTGCCGAACGCCAACATCGAGACCTATCTGAAGCTCGGGCTGGCCGAGCGCGCCGGCATCGCCGCGAATCTGGAGATCACGTTCCTGCGCCGGTTCCTCGCGCGCGTCGCCGAGCGCGCGCTGCCGCCGGCGCGCGCCGTGGACGCCGACCACATCGAGGGCTGTCTTCTCGCGATCTTCCATGATTCGGCGCGCCTCGACGACCCCGAGCTCGGGCCGGTGAAGGCCTATCTGCACGCGGCTGGCGACGCGCCCGATGCGGTCGATCGGCGGCGCTGCCAGCTGGCGGCCGCGCTGGCGCGGCTCTTCGACGAGTACGCGAGCTCGCGCGCACGCATGCTATCGGAGTGGCGCGTGTACGAGACGGCGCGGGCGCGCGGCGCCGCGGGCGATCGAGACCTGCGCGAGGACGAGGGTGGACGAGCCGCGCTCGACGAGCGCGCGCGTTTCGCCGCGACCGAGCGCTGGCAGCGCGCGCTCTGGCTGGGGATCTTCGGCACGCACGGGCTGCTCGCAGAAGAAGGTGCGCGCACGGGGACCACGTTCCTGCCGCTCGGCGAGCTGCTGGTCGAGGCGGAGCGCCGCCTGGAGCCGGCGGGACTGGGCCGCGCGTTGCACGTGTTCGGCGTCTCCTACGTCGCCGAGAGCTACCACCGCATGCTGGCGCTGCTCGGCCGCCACCTGGACGTGCGCATCTACACCCTCAACCCGTGCCGCGAGTTCTGGGAGGATCTCGACACCACGCACGAGGCGGCCCGGCGCAGCAAGCGTGAGACCAAGCGCCTGTTCCCCACGCGGCGCGAGAGCCGCCAGCCGATGCTGGCCGTCGACGACGATCCGTTCGCGCTCGCGAGCGAGAGCGAGATGCTGGCGCTGCGCCTGTGGGGACGCCCCGGCCGCGAGAACGTCCGCCTGTTGAACCAGCTCACCGACGCCGACTTCGAGGGGCGCTTTCGCCGCCACGCCGACGAGGCGGATGCGGCGCCGTCGCTGCTGCAGCGACTGCAGGATGACATCCTCGATCGCGTCGCGCGCGAGCGGCCGGACCCGGCGCTCACCGCTGACGGCAGCATCGCCGTGCTGCCCTGCCCCGGCCTGCGCCGCGAGCTGGAGGTCGTCGCGGCCGAGATCTGGCGCATGGTGCGCGCCGATCCGTCGCTGCGCTTCAACCAGATCGCGCTGATCGTGCCCGAAGCGAACAAGGAGGCCTATCTGTCGCAGATCGGCGCGGTCTTCGGCGAGAGCCACGATCTCCCCTGGAGCGGGATCGACCTGCCGCCGGGACACGGTCACGGCGTTGGCGAGATCACCGAGATCGCCGAGCGGCTCATCGACCTGCCGCTGGGCACGTTCACGCGGCGCGAGCTCTTGCCGCTGCTGACTCACCCGGCGATCCTGTCGCCGGCGCGCTTCCCCGGCGTCGCCCCCGCCGACTGGATCGCCCTGTGCGAGGAGCTGGCGATCGTGCACGGCGCCGATCACCGCGACCACGCCGAGACGTACATTCACGAGGATCTCTTCAACTGGGACCAGGGCGTGCGGCGCGTGGCGCTGGGCGCGCTCATGACCGGACCGCGCAGCGGCGACGACGCACCGGTGCGCCTCGGCGAGCGCGACTACCTGCCCGCCGAGGCGCCCGCGGGGCAGACTGCGAGCGCGCTGGGGTTCGGGCTGCTCGTGCGCTCCCTGATCGAGGACGCGCGCTTCGCGGCCGGCGTCACCGGCCCGCGCCTGCGCCCGCTGCCGGAATGGCTGGAGCTGATTCGCGGCTTCATCTCCGCCTACGTCTGCCCCGCCGACGAGATCGGCGCCGCCGGCGTCGCGCGCACGCTGCGCGCGCTGTCGGACCTCGACGACGTGGCGGCGAGCCTGGGCGGGCGCTCGGTCTCGTATCGCGTCGCCGCCGAGCTCTGCCGCGCGCGCCTGCGCCGCATCGGCGGCGAGCGCGGGCAGCACCTGGCGCGCGGGGTCGCGGTCGCGTCCTTCGTGCCGATGCGCGCGATCCCCTTCCGCGCGATCTTCCTCGTCGGCCTCGGCCACGGCGCGTTCCCGTCGGCCCCACGCCGCGACGAGCTCGACTTGCGCGCGGCGCGCCGCCTGCCCGGCGACGTCTCGCCGCGCGAGCAGGACCTTTACATGTTCCTGGAGACGCTGCTCGGCGCACGCGAGCGGCTGGTGCTGTCCTACGTCGCGCGCGACGAGCTGACCGGCGATCGGCTGGAGCCGTCGTCGGTGATCCTCGAGCTCGGCGACGCCTTGCGCCGCGGCTACCTGCCGCCCGCCGAGGCGCGGCGCCTGTTCGATCCGCCACCCATCCCGCTGCGCCGCTTCGACGACGACGAGCGCCTGGATGCGCACCCGCCGGCGCTACGCGAGAACCGGGCGCGCGCGCTCGGCCGCTCGCTCGCCGCGGCGCTGCCGCCTGGAGCGCCGCCGCCCGAGCTGTCGTCGCTGGGCGAGCTGCTGCCGCCCGCGACCTATCATCAATTGACGGCGTCGCTGGGGCTGCATCGGCCGCCCGCGGCCGAGGGGCGAGCGCCGCGCGCCGATGCCAGCGCGGGCGTGACCCAGGTGTCGTTGCAGACCCTGCGCCAGTTTCTCGAAGACCCGCTGCAGGGCGCGGCGCGCTTCCGGCTGCGCATGCGCGAGATCGACGCCGGCGAGGAACGCATCGATCGCGACGACGAGCCCTTCGAGAGCGATCGCGTCGCGCGCACGCTGCGGTTGCGCGCGGCGATCCTGTCGGTGCTCGCGCGCACGCCCGGCGTCAACGGCCTCCCGTGGACCATCGGGGCTCCGACCTGGGCCGACGTTCGCGCGGCGCACGCGCGTCTCGCGCGGCGCGACGAGCTGCTGGGCCAGATTCCGACCGGCTTCTTCCGCGAAGCGGAGGGGCCGGCCGAGGAAGAGATCCTCGCCGCCTGGTGGGAGCACGCGCGCACCGTCGGCGGTGGCTGGCCGGCCGTGGGGCGGATCCTGCGCTTCGGCCGCGCCGCGGAGCTCGAGCCGGCGGATGATCTGCGCGATCCGATCGTGCTTTCGGTGTCGGTCGCCGGCGCGCCGGCGCGGCGGCTCGAGATCGTCGGGCGCACCGAGCTCATCGTCGCGCCCGCGAACGGCGGCGCGCCAACGGGCTCGCTGGTCTTCTCGTGCCGGCCGTCGAGGCGCGACGACGCGCGCGCCGACCGCGAGATGCTGCGCGCCTTCCTCGATCACATTGCGCTCGCTGCGGCCGGTCTTTCCCAGGGCGCGCACGAGGCGTTGCTGGCCGTCGCCAGCGGGACGAACCGCCAGGACGTACCCAGGAGCGATCTCGATCGCCGCCTCTTCGCGCCCGTCGAGCCGGCGCGCGCTCGGGCCTATCTCGAGACACTGGCGGCGGAGCTCATCGAGGGCGCGCCCGACCCCGCGACCGGCAGCCCCACCGGCATGCACCCTTATCTGCTGCCTCACGAGGCGGTGTTCGAGGCGTACCGAAAAGGGAAGGACGTCGTCGAGGTCATCGAAGGCCTGTGCGACCAGTACGCAGACCTCAACCGGCCGTTCAGCTCGGGTTACGGCCCGGTGCCGCAAGCGATCGAGCGTCATCTGCCCCCGGGCGCAGAGGCCGCGGCGCGCATGGTCGAGAACCGGTTCGGCCTGCTGTTTGCGCTGCTGGGCAAACCGAGCGCGGAGGTCGAAGCGTGAGCGACGGCAACGCGGACCAGACCTTCCGCTACCGCAAGCCGCTCGAGCTGCGGCGGCTCGGGCGCCGGCACGCCATCGTCGAAGCGTCGGCCGGCACAGGCAAGACGTACATCCTCGAGCACCTGATCGTCGATCTGCTGCTGCGAACCAGCGCGACGCTCGATCAGATCTTGATCGTCACCTTCACCGAGAAGGCGACCACCGAGCTGACCCACCGCGTGCGGCGCAAGCTCGAGGAGCTGAGCGAGCTCGCCGAGGACCGCGTCCCGCCGCGCGCGGGCGGCGGTGACACGGGCACCGACGGCGACAGCGACGGCCACGACGACGACGACGACGACTGGGTTCTCGACGCGCCGGCGCGAGAGAAGCTCCGCCGCGCGCTGCTCGGCTTCGACCGCGCCAACATCCTGACCATCCATGCCTTCTGCCAGCGCATCCTGACCGAGAACGCGTTCGTGCAAGGCCGCCTCTTCGACGAGGAGGCGACCGAGGAGCGCGACGCCTTCCACGCGGCGTTCGCCGAGACGCTGCGCCACGACGTGCGCTCCGGCAGCTCCGAGGCGGCGCTGCTGGAGGTGTGGCGGCGCGGCGGCAACGCCATCGGTTGGCTGGAACGCACGCTCTTCGACGTCGAGAGCAAGGTCGCCTGCATCTACCCGCCGCGCGCGGGCGCGATCCGCCCCGACACACGCTTCGACCCCGAGGGCCTGGCGCGCGCGGCGGGCAGCTGGCCGGCGCTCCCGCAGAACGACGACGTCTTGAAAGAGATGCTCAAGAAAGGCGGCGTGAGCGGCAGCAGCGTGCGCGCGGTCGCCGCGCGGTTGCGCGCGGTCGCCGCGGCGCTCGACGAGAGAGATCGGGGACCGGCGGCGTTGGTCGCCGCCGTGGCGCGAATCGATCTCGGCGCCAACGGAATCAGGGATCGGGAAGGCATCCTGACCTGGATTCTCAATCGCCTGCCCAGCCCGACGGCGAGCTCGCCCCTCGGCCCGCTCCACGCCGCGCTGGGGGTGCTGGACCGCGCGTTCGCGCCGCTGAGCGCGTTGCTGGCCAACCACCTCTTGCCGCTGGTCCGCGCGCGCCTGGAGCGGCGCAAGCGCGAAGCCGGGCTCTTCGACTTCCAGGACATGCTCACGCTCGTGGCGCGCAACCTCGAGGGCGACGGCGCCCGAGCGCGCGCACTGCTCGGCGCGCTGCGCGCGCGCTATCGCTACGCGCTCGTCGACGAGTTCCAGGACACCGACGAGACGCAGTGGCAGATCTTCCGGCGCCTCTTCTTCGACGCGGGAGCGACCGGGGTGCTCACGCTGGTCGGCGATCCCAAGCAGGCGATCTACTCGTTCCGCGGCGCCGACGTGCATACGTATCTGCGCGCGCACCACGAGCTCGGTGCCGTGCAAGAGCCGATCTTCCTCGACGCGAGCTACCGCGCCACCCCGTCGCTGATCGCCGCGCAGAATGCGTTGCTGGAGCAGCGCGACCCCGCGCCATTCTTTCGCCCGGGCGGTCCGATCCAGTACGACCATCCGGTCAGGTGCGGAAAGCCCGAACGCGAGCTGGTCGACGCACGCCGCGGCACCGTCGCGCCGGTCGTCGTGCTCGACGTGGTGCGCGCGCCCGAGAAGACCGCCCCGCGCCTGAACTTCCAGGAGATCAAGCCGGCGTTGCTCGATCGCATCGCGGGCGAGATCGAGCGCCTGCTGACTGCCGACGGCCGCCTGGCGCTGCGCGACGGCGACACCGTGACGCCGCTCGGCGCGCGCGACATCTTCGTGCTCACGCGCACCGTGCGCGAAAGCCGCGAGGTCGGCGAAGCCCTGCGCGCGCGCCGCATCCCGTTCGCCTACTTCAAGCAGGAGAAGCTGTTCGACACCGTCGAGGCCGAGGCCGTGCTCGACCTCCTGCGCGCGCTCGCCGAGCCCGACGACCGCTCGGCGCGCTTTCGCGCCTTCATCACCGGTTTCTTCGGGCTGACGCTGCTCGATCTCGCCGCGTGCGACGATCTGCCGGCCGACCATCCGCTGATGCAGCGGCTGGATGATTGGCGCGCGCTCGGCGAAGCCGGGCAGGTCGACCAGCTGTTCGCGCGCATCATCGACGACAGCGGCGTGATCTCGCGCGAGCTCTTCGCGCAGGGGGTCAAGGGACGCGCGAGCGAGCGCGCCATCACCAACTACCTGCACCTGTTCGAGCTCCTCCAGCACGAGGTCGCGCGCGATCCGTGCACGCTCCGCGAGCTGGTGCAGCGCCTGGGCGGTTACGTCGCCGGCACGCGCCGCCCGCCCGGCCGCAACGCCGACGTGCAGCGGCTCGAGACCGACGCCGAGGCCGTGCAGATCATGACCATCCACCACTCCAAGGGGCTGGAAGCCGGGATCGTGTTCGTCTACGGCGGGACCTGGCCGTGGCGCGGCGGCAGCGACGCGCGGATGTTCCACGATGAAGAGGGTCGCCGGACAATCCGCGTCGGCCGACAGCCGCAAGCTGAAGAGACCCTCTACGACCAGGACCAGGACGACGAGGAGCGACGAGTGCTCTATGTGGCGCTGACCCGCGCGCGCGGGCGGCTCTACCTGCCGCGCTACCCGGCGCGCCCGACCTGCGCGCTCAACGGCGCTTACAAATTCGTCAACGCTCGGCTGCACGCGCTGCTGGGCGGCATCACGCCCGACGGCGTCCGCCGCCTATTCCAGATCGAGCCGGTGCCCTGCCCGCTCGCGCCGGCGCCCGCGGCGCCGGCCAGCGACCTCGCAGCCGCGCTCCGCGCGTGGCAGGCGCCGGCCGCGCTGATGAGCGCACCCGTGCCCCACGCTGCGTTTCACCAGGCGGCGACGGCGCGCGCCGGATTCATCGTCACGTCGTACTCGGCGATGCGCCGAGCCCACCAGCGCTTCGTCCCCGCCGAGACGCTCGACGCCGCGGGCGGCGACGCCACCCTGACCGAACGCGTGTCGGCGCTGGCGCGGCCCGCGCCGCCGCCCGACGAGTTGCCGCGCGGACGGCTGGCGGGGAGCTTCCTGCACGAGATCATCGAGCACCTGCCCCTCGACACGCTGGCGCGCGCGCCCACCTTCGAAGACTGGCGCGCCCTCCCGGAGATCGCGGCGCTCTTCGAGCGCATGCGGCGGCGGCATGACCAGCAGGCCGCCCACCTGGCGCACGCCCATCGCCTGGTGCACACCGCGCTGACGGCGCCCGTGCGACTCGGCGACACCGTGGTCGCCGGCCTGGGTCAGGCGGCGCACCCGACGCGCGAGATGGAGTTTCTCTATCCGATCCCCGAGCCGCGCCATCCGGAGCTCTTCGAGACGCGGGCGGTGGCGTCGCCGGCGGTCTCCGATGCGCCGCCGTGGCGGATCGAGCGCGGCGTGGTCAAGGGCTTCATCGACTACCTCTTCGAGCACGAGGGGCGTATCTACGTCTGCGACTGGAAGAGCGACGACCTGCCCAGCTGGGCAGCCGACGACGTTGCGGCGCACTGCGAAGGTCACTACACGGTTCAGGCCGAGCTCTACACCGTGGCGGTCGTGCGGCTGCTCGGCATCAGCGAGGTCGACGCGTTCGATCGGCGCTTCGGCGGCGTGGTCTATTGCTTTCTGCGCGGCATGCGCGGCGACGACCCGACCGCCGGCGTCTACTTTCGGCGACCGCGCTGGGCCGACGTGCAGAGCGGGCAGCGCGCGATGCTCGAGCCCGCCTACTGGGGGCGAGCGTGAGCCGCCTCTTCGATCCGCTGCCCCTCTCCCCGCTCGGCACCGCCCAGCAGCGCCTGACGGCGCCGGCAGGCACGGTCACCGCCCTCGCAGACGCGCCCGCCGGAGGATCACTCGACGAGCTGCGCGACGCGGATCTCGGGCCGGAGTCCCTCTTTCTCGCGTGGCAGATCGCGGCGCTCGACGGCACGCTGCGCCCCGACGAACGCCGCGCCCTGACCGCGATCTTCGTGCGCGCGCTCATCGGCGTCGCCGCGGGGAGCACGCGTACCGAGGTCGGCGCCGGCGAGCAGGCGTTGCTCGCGCGCGCCGCCGAGGTGGTCGGGCGCCCGGGCGATCGGCGGCCGTTCATCCTCGACGGCCGCTTTCTCTACCAGCAGCGCTTGCTCGCGTGCGAGGAGCGGCTGGCCGCCGCCCTGCGCGCCCGCCGAGACGGCGCGCCGCTGGCCGACGACGCCGGGATCGAACCGACGATCCGGGCCGTCGCCGCGGCGGCGGCCCCCTCGCCCACCGCCGAGCAGCTCGATGCCGTGCGCGCGGCGCTGCGCGGGCGGCTCACCGTGATCAGCGGCGGGCCGGGCACCGGCAAGACCACGATCGTGCTCGCCATCTTGCGCGCGCTCTTGCGCCTGGGCGTGCCGCCGGCAGCGCTGGCCCTCGCGGCGCCGACGGGCAAGGCGGCCAACCGCCTGGAAGAAGCGATCCAGATCGGCCTCCAGCGTCTCGCCCCGCTGGCGCCGCCCGACGACCAGCTCGCACGCGCCTGCCCGCCGGCGGAGACGCTGCACCGGCTGCTCGGGTGGTCGCCGCGCCGGGGCACCTTCACGCACCACCAGAACAATCGGCTGGCGCAGAAGGTGGTCATCGTCGACGAGAGCTCGATGATCGATCTCTCGCTCATGGAGCGGCTGGTGCGCGCGGTCGCGGATGACGCTCGCCTGGTGCTGCTCGGGGATGCGGATCAGCTGCCGTCAATCGAGGCCGGCGCGGTGTTTCGCGATCTCTCGCCGCTGGCGCACCGGCTGACGCGCAGCCACCGCGTCGATGCGACGGCGCGCGGCGGGCAGCAACTGGGGGCGCTGGCTCGCGCGCTGCGCGCGGGCGAACCGCCTGCGGTCGAGCCGTGCGCCGTGGCCGAGCTGACCTTCGAGGGCGTCGCGCTGGTCGCGCCGACCGAACGAGAAGCGCTGCTCGAGCGCTGGTACGACCGGCGGCTGGCGTTCGACGATCGATTGACGGCGGCGGCCCGCCACGTCTACTACATCGATGACGGCGGCCAGCTCGGCGCGTCGGATCGCGAGCGTCTGGATGGGCTGAGCGCGCACCTTCATCGGCTGCGCGTCCTCTGCGTCACCCACGGCCGCGCCACCGGTACGCTGGCGGTCAACGACTGGCTGCATCGCCGCCACGGCGGCCACGGCAGGGCGGACGGCCCGTTCGCGCCCGGCGAGCCGGTGATGGTCCTGCGCAACGACTATCAACGAGGGCTCTACAACGGTGACCAGGGGATCGCGATCCTCCTGGCCGAGAACGACGACCGCCCGCCGCGGCTCGCGGCCGCGTTTCAGACGCGCGAGGGCTGGCGGGCGTGGCCCATCGACGGCATCGCCGACGCGCTCGAGCTCTCCTACGCGATGACCGTGCACAAGTCGCAGGGCTCCGAGTTCGAGGCCGCGATCCTGCTCTTGCCGGACGCGCCGATCCCGATCCTCACCCGCGAGCTGCTCTATACGGCGGTCACCCGCGCACGCCACGGCGTTGCGATCTGCGGCCGCGCCGACGTGCTCGCCGCCGGCGCCGGCGCGCCGCTCGTGCGCTCGTCGGGCCTTGCCGAGCGGCTTGGCTGAGGCGCGCCTGTTCCCGACACCGACCTACGGCAAGCCCGGCGAGTCGACGCGAACCTCGTACACCGCGTGCAGCGTCGTCACGTAGAGCGTGCGGCGATCGGCGCCCCCGAACGTGCAGTTCGATGGCGGCGCCGGGATCGGGATGCGGTCCGCGAAGTGGCCGTCGCTGTCGAAGACCTCGATCGCGCTGACGTCGTCGCTGTTGTTGGTCACGTAGATGCGGCCCCGGTCGTCGGTGCAAAGACCATCCGGCACGTGCATCTTCCCGCCCGGCACGGAATGCGTGTCGACGAACGGCGCCGCCGCGCCGACGCTGCCGTCGGCGGCCACCGGCAAGCGCCACAGGCGATCCTGCGCGTCGCTGCCCACGTACAGCGTCGCGCCGTCCGGCGACAAGAGCACGCCGTTCGGCATGTCGACCGCGAACGCCACCGAGAGCACGCCGTCAGGCGCGATCCGATAGACCGCGGTCGGCGCGTGCGCGCCGGGACGCGCGCCCCACTTGGTGTCGGTGAAGTAGATGTTGCCGTCGGCGCGTAGCGTGAGGTCGTTGGGCGCGTTGAGCGATTCCGTGCCGCCGGGCGCATGATCCGCCAGCACGGCGCGCGTGCCGCCGTCGATGCGAGCCAGCGCGCCGTTCCAGCGCTCGCACGCGACCAGCCGGCCCTGCGCATCGACGGCCAGCCCGTTGGTGCTGGTCGGGATCTGCGGATAGGGCACGACCGAGATCGCGCCGCTCCCGGGATCGTAGCGGTAGATCTTCGCGGCCGCGCCGTTCTGCTCGACGACGTCGGAGAAGATCAGATAGCCGCCGGTCGCGACCCAGAACGGACCCTCGAGCGACACGAACGGGATCGACGACGGGATCGCGCGCGGTGCGCTGGCCGCAATGCCGCCGGCAACCACCACCGTGCGGCTCGCCGCGGGCGCGGGCCGCGCGGTGGTCGCGCAGGAGGACAGCGCGGCGCCCAAGACGATCAAAGTCGCGAGCCGCGACGAGGATGAAGACACATGCGCAACAATGACCACGCCGGCGATTTATCACGAGTCGTACGTAAAGGGGAACCCGCAACACCGTCGGCGGCGCGACATGCGCGACGTGCGCGACATGCGCGACGTGCGCGACGGGGAGCGATCCCTAGGCCATGTTGCGGGTAACGCGGACGCGCCCTGAATTACGCGCGGGTAACAGAATCGACACACACGCGACCGAAGTCGGCATCATCCGCGCGCGCCCCGCCGGGCATCTCCGTTGCAATGGGCTGACTCGTCGAGTGCGTCGAGCCCCGCCGGCAGCGGCTACGGCTCACGCCCTACGGAAGAAACGAGGTGTCCCCATGGATGGTGTCCTGGATTTGCCCGCCTCGAACCTTGCGAACGCGGCGTCCGAACGCGATCTGGATGCGTTCGAACGCGAGCAGCGGTTCTTGCTCACGCGCGCGCAGACCGTGGCTTTCCTGCGGGCGGTCTCGGCCCACGCCGTGCCCGAGCTCCACGATCGCGCGCGGCCGCTGTCGTTCACGCGCACCACGTACCTCGACTCAGTCGACCTCGCGTACCTGCGCTCGTGCGCCGGCCGCGTCGCGCGCCGCCTGCGCCTGCGCGAGTACGCGGTCGCGAGCAACCTCACCGAGGCGCCGCTTTTGACCGGGCTCTGCTTTCTCGAGCTGAAGCAGAGCGCGGGGACGGTGCGCTCGAAGGTCCGCCTGGCGGCGCCGCGGCGCGCGCTGGAGCGGCTCGTCGCCGGCTCCTTCGACACCGACACCGATCTCGATGACGCCCTCGACGGTGACGGCGCCGGCCGTGCCGCGCTGGCGACGTTGCGCGCCGAGGTTGTCTCGCGCCGGCCGGTCCCCTGCCTGACGACCTGGTATCGCCGCTCATGCTTGAGCGGCGAGAGCGGCCGCGTGCGCATCACCCTCGATCAGGGTCTGTCGTTCTGCGAGCCACAGCGCCTCGGCGAGGCCGGCGACGACGCCACGCCGAGCGCGATCATCGCGCGCGGGCCGGCGCGCATCGTCGAGATCAAGCTGCAGGGCGAGGCGCCGGCCTGGCTCGCGCGCGCCACCGCCAGCCTGACTCCCGCGCCCTCGTTCTCCAAGTTCCAGATGGGCATGGCGGCGCTTCGCCGACGGGCGGCTTGAGGGCGATCGCGATGCTGGTGGTGTTCGAGGGCATCGACGGCAGCGGGAAGACGACGATCTCGAACCGCGTCGCCGATGAGCTGCGGCGCGCCGGGCGCTCGGTGCGCCACGTGCGCGAGGGCGGGCAATTCGCCTCGCGCGTGACTCAATCGATCCGCGACGTCTGCCGCGACGCCCGCAACCTGGCGCTCGCGCCACGCACGGAGCTCTTGCTCTATCTCGCGCGCGAGGTCCAGCTGCTGGAAGAGATCGTGCGCCCGTCGCTGGTCGAGGCCGAGGTGGTGATCGCCGACCGCTTCATCTACACGGCCGAGGTGCTGGCCCAGCACGGCCGCGGACTACCGGCCGAGGTCGTCGGACCGATCGTCGCCGCCGCGCGCGCCGGCAGCGACAGCGAGGCCCCGGACATCGAGCCCGATCTGGTCGTGCTCATCGACGTGGATCCGTCGGTGGCGCGCGGGCGGCGCAAGATCGCCAAGATCGTGACTGCCGATCGCCGGTCGCCGTCGCGCAAGGGGCTGGCCGGCAGCGGCCTGCAGATCCGGCTGCGCGACGGCTATCGCACGCTGGCGGCGCGCGACCCGCGGCGCTGGATCGTGATCGACAACTCCGATGAAGACCTGGACGCGCAGGTCGCGCGCATCACCGCGCTGATCCAGTCGGCGCGGGCGAACGGCGTCGGCCCGGCGATCGCCGAGACGCGCGCGGCGCAGGCGACGGCGTCGCGGCGCGCGCCGCCGCCCGCGGTGACGACCGCGCGCGAGGCGCTGGCCGCGTTCATGGCCTGGGTCGATCACCGCGCGCGCCGCGAGCCCGCGCTGGCGGCGTACGTACTGGCCGGCCTCTGCGGGCCGGGCGTCGACGAGCGCCGCCGGGCCCTGGTTCCGAGCGCGCCGCGCATCCTGGCGCGCGGGCTGCGCGGCCTGGATGACGCCGCCAGCTGGCAGCTGCGCTGGCAAATGCGCGCGCTCGCGCCCCGAGAAGTGGCGTTCTCGCTCGACGGCGCCGCCGCGCTGGCCGGCGAAGCCTGGGCGCTGCGGCGCGAGCTCAGCGAGGCCGCTCCCGTCGAGGTCGCGCTCAGCCTGCAACGGCTGGACGAAGAGGTGGCCTGGCAGGCGCGCGAGCGCCTGTGGCCGCTCACGCCCGACGGCGTGATGATGTCGCTGGCCCGGCTCGACGGGACGCGCGCCTGGCAGGCCCGCGAGCGCTGGCTCGACCTGCGCGGGGGCAGCGGCGGCCCGATCCTGCGCACCTATGAAGGCGCGCGCACCGCCTGCCGCGCCCTCACCGGCCTCGACGACGCGCGCGCCTGGGAGCTGCGGAGCCTCGCGCTCGACGCCGCGCCGGTGAGCTGCATCGGCTCGCTCGAAGGGTTGACCGGCGACCTCGCCTGGACCTGGCGCGCCCACTACCTCGATCGCGCGCCGAAGGCGGTGCTGTCGACGATCGCCGGGCTCGACGACCCGCGCGCCTGGGCGATGCGCCAGGCCACCGCGCATGGCTGCCGGGAGGCGCTGGATTCGATGATCGGTCTCGACCACCCGATCGCCTGGGAGATGCGCGCGTCGTGCCTGGACACATGGCCGTCGACGGCGATCAAGAGCCTGGGACCGCTGATCGGCGACCCGCGCGGCTGCGAGCTCCTGTCGCGAGCGCTGGCGCGGCACCCCGACAACATTTCGCTGCTCAAGCAGGCGGCCACGGTCGCGACCGGTGGTCCGCTGCTCTCGAACGTACTGGCCGCCTGAGGAGCAAACACGTGCATCATCGAACACTGGAAGAGGTCACCTCGTTGAGCGGGTTCGATGCGTTCACCTGGGAGAGCACGCTCGGGATGCACAACCTGGCCGCCGCGCACTTCGAGACCATCCTGATCCGGCTGCTGGTCGCGTCGGTGCTCGGCGCGTCGGTGGCCTACCGCTGGTGGCGGCGGCTGATGCCCAGCACGCTGCCCCCGGCGCGCGAGTCGGCGCAGGCGCAGACGCTGATCGCGGTCGCGGGCGCGCTCATGGTCGCGGTGATCGGCGACAGCATGGCGCGCGCGTTCGGGCTGGTCGGGCTGGGCGCGTTCATTCGCTTCCGCTCCGGCATCAAAGACCCGCGCGACGCCGCGGTGATGTTCGTGATGATCGGCATCGGCATGGCGTGCGGCCTGGGCGCGGTGCCAATCGCTGTGGTGGCGACGCTGTTCGTGACCGCCGTGCTCGTGGTGTTCGACGCCGGCCAGCGCACGCGCGCGCGGCTCACGCGGCTCGCGATCTCGGTCAGCGACCCGCGCGGCGCCTTCCAGCGCATCCGGTCGGTCTTCCCGACGGCGCGCATCGTCGAGATGCCCAACACCAACCCCGAGCCGGGCCGCCTGGTGATGGACGTGGTGCTCGGCGAGGCGACCGACGCGGCGGCGATCCTGGAGATCCTGCAGGCCAGCGACGTGCCCGGCATCCGCAGCGTGAATCTGGACGAAGGCAAAGCGGCCTGACCGCCGCGGAAGAGCAGAGGGAGGTAGGCGATGCGTGGCTTGGTTTCACAGGGGAGCATGACGGTCTTGGGGGTGCTCGCGAGCGCGCTGGCGCTGGCCGCTGGCTGCTCGTCGAGCGGCGGCACGTCCTCGAATCTCGACAACGGCCAGGGCGGCAGCGACGCCGCCGTGCAACCGACCAGCGGTCCCTACGAACCGCTCGCCGTGGGGGTCACCTGGACCTATCACGTCAACGACAACGGCGTGACCTACGACAAGACCAGCACCGTCCAGGACACCGAGGACGCGGGCGGCCCCGACGCCGGCATCACCGTCTTTCACCTCGTCGACACGTTTCCCGCCGACAAACAGGACACCTGGTACCAGGTCGACGGTCAGGTGGTGAAGCGCCTGCATGACGACGACCTCGACTCGGCGGGCAACGTGAAGACCGACGACTGGTACGCGCCGTTCCGCTTGCGCGTCGACGAGACGCCCGAGCATACCGTCGCCGGCGCGACCTGGAGCCTGACGCTCACCGACACGCACACGTCGCTGATGAAAGCGCCCACGACGAGCACGAAGACCGACAACTGGCGCGTCGAGGGCGTCGACGAGGAGGTGACCGTCCCCTACGGCACGTTCGCGTCGCTGCACGTGAGCCGCACCGACCCCAGCGACGGATCGATCAAGAGCTTCTGGTTCGTGCGCGGCGTCGGCAAGGTCAAGGAGACCAACAACACCGGCCACCTCGAGGAGCTGGCGACGCGCACGCCCGCGCCGTGACGAGGGGACAAGGCGACGAGTCGGGGCGACTCCTCGCTCGGGAGGGCTCAGTGGCTGTCGATCTCCTGCTTCATGAAGATCGCGCCCGAGGTGACGATCTTCTCGCCCGATGTGAGGCCCGAGATGATGCGGACGTTGCTTTCGACCTCGGGGCCGACCTGCACGATGCGCGTGCGGAAGACATTGCCCTCGGTCGCGACGACGACCATCGCCTTGTCGCCGTCGTTGAGCACCGCCTTGGACGGCACCGTGATGAGCTTGATTCCGCCCGGCGTCTCGACGTCCATCTTCGCGTACATCTCGGGCTTCAGGCGATGGCCGGGGTTGTCGACGACGCAACGGATCTTGACCGTGCGCGTGTTCGGGTCGACGACCTCGCCAATGTGCTTCACGCGGCCGGCGAAGGTCTCGCCGGGATAGGCCGGCACGCGGACGCTGACCTTCGCGCCCTCGTTGACCAGGCCCAGGTCCTGCTCGTAGGCGTCGCCGAGCACCCAGACTGAATCGAGGCTGGCCACGGTGATCAGCGGCGTCGCGCCATCGCTGCGCACCTCTTGCCCGACCAGCACGTTGCGCTCGACAACCACACCCGGGATCTGCGATCGCAGCGCGACGTTCACCGCCGGATCGCTGGGCGAGATACCGAGCGACTTGAGCTGCGCCTCGGAGCGCGCGTAGTCGGACCTGGCCTTCTTGTAGTCGCCCTCGGACTGCGCGACGTCCTTCTCCGACGCCGCGCCGATCGCCTGCAGCTTGTGAAGCCGCTCGATGCCTTTTTCCGCGATGCTGAGATCGGTCAGCGCCTTTTGCGCATCGGACTGGATCTGCCCGACGTCGGGCGACGACAGCTGCAGCAGGGACTGCCCCGCCTTCACCGTGTCGCCGAGCTTGACCAGCATCCCGACCACGCGGCCGTCGATCGGCGAGGCGACGCGCTGGGTGTGGTCCTCGTCGAAGGTCACGCGGCCGGGCAGCGTCACCTTGCCGCTGCTGTCCGACTCCTTGACCACCTCGACCTTGATGAAGTCGAGGCGCGGGCTCTTGGGGTCGAGCTGCACGAAGTCGCGCGACCGCTCGCTTGCCTGCGCGGCCGCCGGCTCCTCGGCCAGCTTGTTGCAGCCTGCGGACAAGACGCCTGACAACACGACTGACAAGCTGACCAGCGCTGTCGCCGGGACAGCGGCGCACCAAAAAGGAGTCTTTGCTCGGATCATCACTTCACCTCGGTCCCAACTGCGTGATTCACGTCGACCGCTGCCTGCCGGTAGTCATAAACCGCGCGCAAGTATTGCCCGCGGACGTCCAGATAAGTTCGTTGCGCGTCCAGAAGCTCCAGCAGCGAGCTCGCGCCGGCCTGGTACGACTTCTCGGCCACGCGCAGCGCATTCTCGGCGCGCGCGAGCATGCCGCGCTTCTCGGGGGGCAGCGGCGGCGACGGCGGCATCGGCTTGCCGCCCGGGCTGGCGGCACCGACCCGCGGCGAGGTGGGCGGCGGCGCCGACGCGGGGGTCGGCGTGGCGGTCTCGGTCTCCTCGACGGTGCCCTCGAAGACGTCGAGGAGCGCCCGCGACCGCTCGGCCCGGCGCACCGCCTCGGCCACGTCGTGCGCGACCGAGAGACGCAGCCGTTCGAGCTCGTTGTCGGCGCGCCGGATGTCCAGCCCCGAACGGCCGATCGCCGCCTGGTTGCGGTCGAACAGCGGCAACGGCAGCGACAGCGACAATCCCAGCGTGTCCGGGTTGTCGCCCGAGACCGTGAACGAGCTGTGCGTGTAGTTGGCCCCGAGCGTGAGGTCGGGATAGACCTCGCGTTTTGCGGAGTCGAGCTGCGCCTCGGCGGTCAGCCGCGACGCGCCCGCCGCGCGGATATCGGGACGGTGCTCCATCGCCAGTGAGATCAGCGACGGCACCGAGTAGGCGCGCCGCGTGTCGGCGACGTCGGCCACCTGCGCCGGCAACTGCGCGCCACTGGCCAGGCCCATCAGGCGCGCCAGCTTCTCGCGCGCGAGATCCAGCTCCAGATCGGCGTCGATCACCGCGTTGGTGTAGCGCAGGCCCTCGAGCTCCACGCGCCGCAGCTCCGCCTCGGAGATGTCGCCGGCGCGAAAGCGCCCGCGCGAGACGCGTACGGTGTCGCTGTAGCGATCGGCGATCTCGCGCGCAAGCTGATGCTCGTGCTGCTCGCGCGTGACGTCGGCGAACGCCGAGCGCACGGCGTAGACGAT
>CAZNCQ010000060.1:0-28654 GCA_964571275.1 uncultured Myxococcales bacterium | reverse complement strand
CCGCAACGATGAGCACGGGGTTCATCGCGCCGCTATCTCATGGCGCGACCGCTAGGGGATGATGACGGCGCAGGTGCTCGAGCAGAGCTGGCCGGGCATGCCGTTCAGATCAGCGCCGAGGTCACACCCCTCGCCGGGATCCGGGATACCGTCGCCGCAGTAGTGCGGCTTGGTGCAGCCGAACGTGCAGCCATTGGCGCCGAGCGCGGTGTTGCCATTGTCGCGCCCGAGGTCGCACGCCTCGGGGCCGTTGACCAGGTTGTCGCCGCAGAACGGACCGAACTTGCACTGTGTGGAGCAGCCGCCGTAGACGCCGTCAGCGTTCGCGGCATCGCAGCCGGCGGGCAGCGGGCCGGTCCCGTCGCCGCAATCGCATTCTTCGCCCGCGGCCACCACGCCGTCGCCGCAGCGGGGCTGGCACTGGGTGATGTTGGTGCTGAACCCGCTCAGCGTCAGCTGGAAATTGGATTCAGTGGGATGACCGTCGCGGCTGAAGACGGCGATCTCGTAGGTGCTGCCCTTTTGCAGACCCAACGGAACCGTGCGCTCGCGGCAATCGCAGGTGCCACCCGCACAGGTCGCGTTGAACGCCTGCTTCGTGACCGGCTCGATCGCGTTCGGGCCGGTGCACGGCACCAGATCGCCGGGGGCGAAGCCGGCCGGGATGACCGGACAGTTGGTCTGGCCAACCGGATTGGTGCAGGGCAAGTAGACCGAGCCACCCTCCTGAGTCGTGGCGTTGCCCGTGTCGTCGACGTGAACCTTGCCGGGCAACCGCTGGTGGACGCCACCGAGATCGATCACGAGCACGCCGTTGATGAAGACGAAGGTGTCGTCGTCGCCGAAGAACTGCAGATCGAACGGCCCGTTGAAGACGAAGAGGTCGCGCGCCTCGACGGAGAACCACGAATCGTGGAACCACCCTTGCGCCTTCGGAAGCCAGTCGCCGTTGAGATGCATCCCGAACCAGACCGCCGGGTCGACGCCGATCGCAAAGCTGGGCGGAAACACGTACTGATCGCCGATACAGCCGGCGCCGGCCCCGAACAACGCCGAGCTGTACCAGTAGGGCCAGAGGTTGCACAGCAGTGGCTCGCTCCACGGCGCCGGCATCCCGCGGATCGCGCCCGGACCGGTCGCGCTCCCGGTCAGCGTGTAGATCGGGAACGCGTTGGCCGCCGGATCGAGCGGGAAGAAGTTGCCGTACACGCCGTGCGGCGCGCTGGAGAACCGGAACAGGTTGGTCGCGCCTGCAACGGGCCCGAGCTCGAGGAGCGCCACCGCGTGCCGGCCGGTGTTGGCGCCGTCGCTCTCCCAGGTGCCGTCGTTCCACCACTGGCCAAAAGTCGTCGCGCTCGTCACGACCGGCGCGGTTCCTCGATAAACCGGGTGCCCCGACGTCCCCATGACGTAGCCGAACGAATTGAGCGGTCCGTTGGCGGTGGCGCTGTAACCGGGAACGTGGCCGCCGTTGGTGTCGTGGCTGAAGTCGGTGAACTGGCACGCACACAGCGTCGCAGCCGCGCCGCCTCCATTGCGCGTGGTGTTGAACGCGGGGCGCCCGTTGGTATCCAGGTTGGCCTGCGCCATGTCCCAGCAACGGGCCGTCGAGTCATTCTGCTTGGCAGGACCGCTGGAGTTGGGCACGCAATAGCGCTTGTTGAACGCAAACGTCGCCGCGTTCATGCCCGCGCCCGTGGTGCTGCCGGGGACCGGCACGGTGACGTTGGTGACTGTGATCGGCGGTGTGATCGTCGCGCCATAGAAGAAGAAGTCCGGGTGACCGCCGGCCAATGTCTCGTTCTTGAAGTCGCGATACTTGACGGGCAGCTCCAGGCATTTGCCGCTGTTGATCGATTGCAGGCAGTCCTGCGTATCCGGTTTGACGGCCTGGGCGCACGTGAAGCCACCCTCGACCTTGCAGGCCGACGAGCAGCCGTCGCCGTCGACCAGGTTGCCGTCGTCGCAGTCCTCGCCGGTCTCGATGTTGCCGTTTCCGCAGCTGGTGGCGCAGGCATGGGTCGCCCCGCTGCCGTTGGTTCCCCGGCAGACCGGCTCTTTCGTGCAGGTCTTCGAGCAACCGGTGCCGTCACCGTTGAAGAGACCATTCGGCCCCGTACAGCCGGCCGGCAGATTCGCCGGGTCGGTTCCACAATCGCAGATCTCGCCGGTCTCGACCTTGCCGTTGCCGCACACCGACTTGATGCACGGCTGGCCAGGCGTGGGACAGGTCGCGCCCGGCTCCGGCAAGCAGGTGCTCGAACAACCGTCGCCGCTGACCGCGTTGCCGTCGTCGCACTTCTCGGTGCCGGTGAGCACGCCGTCCCCGCACAGCGGGACGCACTTCTTGCCGGGCACGCGGCACTGCCAGCCCGACTCGACGGTCTTGCAATCGGCAGAGCAACCGTCGCCAGAGACCTGGTTGCCGTCGTCGCAGGCTTCGTCCGACGTGAGCAAACCGTTGCCGCACACGGCGATGAAGACGCACGGCTGACCGGGCGTCTGACAGTTCCAGTTGGCTTCTTGCTGGCAGAGCTGATTGCAACCGTCGCCACTGGCGGTGTTGCCGTCGTCGCATTGCTCGGTCGGATCCAGATGTCCGTTGCCGCAGGTCGTGAGGATCGCGTCCGACAGGTGGTGGCCGTCGTTGTTGCTGCCGGCGTCCTGACCCTGGGTCACATCCGTGGTCTGAACGCGCGCGCATCCAAACCCGGCCAGGCTGCCCACCAACCACATCGCCCCGATCGCAACGAAGACACGATTGGCTCTGACCATAGGCTTTCTCCCCTCACTAAGGTCGCGAAACGGGGCGCGGGCCATGGAGCGGGCGCGGCGCTGCCGGCGTGCCGCGCTCCATGTTTCGATTCAACGAAGGTGGCACAAGCAGGCGGCACAGCGCAATAATCAATTGCATGTCGACGGCCCCGATTGTCACCGACGCGCCCGACCGCAGCGGGTGGTTCGGCCGCCTGGTCTCGCGTCCGGTGTTCTGGGCAATCGCGCTGGCTTTGCTCTTCGGCGCGCCGCTCGCGCGGTCGGTCCTGCGCGGCGTTCCACAGGCGCCGCCCGACCTCGGCACCCTGCCCCCCTTCGCGCTCACCGACCAGGCTGGCCAGCCGTTCGGCACGCGCGACCTGCGCGGCAAGGTCTGGGTCGCCGACTTCATCTTCACCAGCTGCGCCGGTAGCTGCCCGCTGCTGAGTCAGAAGATGGCCGAGGTCGCGAGACGGGCGCGGAATCTCGGCCCCGAGTTTCGCCTGGTGTCGCTGACCGTCGACCCCGAGCGCGACACGCCGCCGGTGCTGGCCGGCTACGCCGCGCGCTACGGCGCGAACCCGCACAAGTGGTCGTTCCTCACCGGCGACATGGCCACGATCCAGAACGCCGTCGTCGCCGGGTTCAAGGTGGGCATGGGCCGGGAGAAGGTCGGCGACTTCTGGGAGATCTTCCACGGTGAGAACCTGGTGCTGGTCGACCGACAACTTCATATCCGCGGCTATTTCCCGGCGACGACCGAGGGAATCGACCGCTTGATGCAAGCGATCGATTCGGTCGTCAACCGCTGAATACACGCGAATCCTTGACGATCAAGCGTCTGGCTAGTATTCCCGCGGCACCATGAAGAGATCACGGGCGCGACAGGATTGGATCACGGCGCTGGTTTGCGGACTGGGGCTCCACGTCGTCTTCGGGAGCGCGTGCACGAAGAAAGACGAGTCCGCTCCGGCGACGCTCCCGGCAGCGCCGGCCGCCACGGCGCCGGCGCTCCCGGGGGCCCCCGCGCCCGGCGTCAACGTCATCAAAGGGACGGTCAAGCTCAACGGAACGGCGCCCGAGATGAAGATGCTCAAGCGCGAGGCCGACCCCTTTTGCGGCAAGGTCGCGATGAAGGACGAAGAGGTGATCGTTTCGCCGGCCGGCGGCATCAAGAACGTGCTGGTGCGGCTGACCAGGGGCGTGACCGGCAGCTATCCGGCGCCGACGACGCCGGCCAACATCGACCAGACCGACTGCATGTTCCGCCCGCGGATGCAGGGGATCATGGCGGGGCAGCCGCTCTCGATCCGCAACGGCGACCAGACCCTGCACAACGTGCACACCTACAAGGGCGCATCGACGATCTTCAACCAGGCCGAGATTCCCGGGCTGCCACCGATGGTGAAGAGGTTCGACGGCCCGTCCTCGATCGTGAAGTTCAAGTGTGACGTGCATCCCTGGATGACCGGTTTCGTGGCGGTGAGCGACCACCCGTTCTTCGCGGTCACCGGCGACGACGGTAGCTTCACGATCGCCAGCGTCCCCGCCGGGACCTACACGATCGAGGCCTGGCACGAGCGCCTCGGCAGCGCGACCGCCGAGGTGACGGTCTCGACCGAGAAACCCGGCGCCGCCGACCTGACGCTGACCGCGCGCTAGCTCCCGCGCGCCTCCGGGTCTACTGTGGGGCGCCCATGGCCCGTACCCGCTACACCGCTGCGACCAGTGAGATCGGGCTCCGCGATCTGCCCGCCGCGGCTTTGCGCGCGGTGCTGCGCGAGGGGTACAGCCGCGCGGACTTCAAGGCCGACCTGCTCGCCGGGTTGGTGGTCGGCATCGTCGCGCTGCCGCTGGCGATGGCGCTGGCGATCGGCGTCGGCGTCCCGCCGCAGCAAGGGCTCTACACAGCGATCGTCGCCGGCGCGCTGGTCGCCGCGCTCGGCGGCTCGCGCACGCAGGTCACCGGGCCGACCGCCGCCTTCATCGTGATCCTCGCGCCGATCTACACGAAGTTCGGCCTCGCGGGACTGCTGATCTCCGGGGCGATGGGCGGCCTGATCTTGATCGTCATGGGCCTCGCGCGGCTCGGCCAGTTCATCGAGTTCATCCCCCACCCGGTGACGACCGGCTTCACCGCCGGCATCGCCACGGTGATCGCGACGCTGCAGATCAAGGACGTGCTCGGCCTGCAGCTCGCGCGCAGCCCGACCCACTTCTTCGATCGGCTGGCGGCGATGTGGGAAGCGCGGGGCAGCGCTTCGCTGGCCGAGCTGGCGGTCGCGGCCGCGACGCTGGCGATGCTGGTGCTGATCCCGCGGCGCGTGAAGCGCATCCCGGCGCCGCTGCTGGCGCTGCCGATCGCGGCGCTGCTCGCGGCGGCGATCGGCCACCTGTTTCCCGGGCACGCCGTCGCCACGATCGCCTCGCGCTTCCACGCCACCGTCGGGGGGCGCGTCATCGACGGCGTGCCGCCGCTGCCGCCGTTGCCGATGTTGCCCTGGCACGCGGCGGGGCCGGGCGGAGCGCCGTTCCAGCTCAGCTTCGCGACGCTCGAGGCGCTGCTGTCGGGCGCGTTCGCCGTCGCCATGCTCGGCGGCATCGAGTCCCTGCTGTCGGCGGTGATCGCCGACGGCATGGCGGGCACGCGCCATGATCCCGACGCCGAGCTCCTGGCGCTGGGCATCGCCAACGTGGTCACGCCGTTTCTGGGCGGCATACCGGCGACCGGCGCCATCGCGCGGACCGCGACCAACATCCGCTCGGGCGCACGCTCGCCGATCGCGGCGATCGTCCACGCATTCACGGTGCTGCTGGCGGTGCTGGTGCTGGCACCCCTCATCGGCTACCTGCCGATGGCGGGCCTGGCGGCGCTGCTGTTGCTCGTGGCCTGGAACATGTCGGAGGTGAAGCACTTCGGCCACATCCTGCGCGTCGCCCCGCGCAGCGACGTCCTGGTGCTGGTCGTCTGCTACGGGCTGACCGTGGCGTTCGACATGATGATCGCGGTGTCGGTCGGCGTCGGGCTCGCCGCTCTGATGTTCATGCGCCGGATGGCGGAGATCACCCACACGCGGCTGACCAGCTATGAGCCGGGCAGCCCCGACGTGGGCGCGAGCGGCGTGCACCGCATCCCCGACAGCCTGCGCGGCAAGGTCGCGATCTACGAGATCGCCGGCCCGCTCTTCTTCGGCGCGGCGCAAAGAGCCATGAGCAGCCTGGGCGCGGTCTCGGGGCGCGTCGCCGTGCTGATCATGCGGCTCGACCACGTGCCGACCATGGATGCGACCGGGCTGGTGGCGCTCGAGAGCGCGATCGCGCAGCTCTCGAAGAGCGGCTGCGTGGCGATCCTGGCCGGGCTGCAGGCTCAACCGCAGGCGCTGCTGGAGAAGGCGCAGTTCCAGCATCGGCCCTGGCGCCTACTGATCCGGCCTGATCTCGCGAGCGCGCTCGCCGCCGCCGAAGAATTGGTGGCCCTGGCGGGCGCGTCAACGGCTGCCGGAGGCGCCGACAAGACGCTGGTCGATCCGCCACGTGTCTGATTTCCGCGTCGACCTGATTTCCGCGCTATAAGGGCCTGCGAAAATGTCCGTGCCGATTCGAGATGCCAACCTGGGAGCGGTCGTCGTCCCCCCGCGCGCCGCCGAGCCGGGTCCGCCGCGCTTCACCACCGAGATCGCCGCGGCCGACGGCGGCGCGGCGGCCGCCCGCGCGACGAACCCATCCCTGACCGCGCGGCGCACGCTGCGCCTGATTCATGGCCTGGCGATCGCGGCGGCGGCGGCGACCTACCTCTTGATTCTGATCGGTGGCCTGGTGCACGGCACCGGCTCGAGCCTGGCCTGTCCCGACTGGCCGACCTGCTACGGCACGATGATGCCGAAGATGGAGGGCGGCGTGCTCGTCGAGCACAGCCACCGCCTCGCGGCGGGCTCGGTGATGATCCTGACGCTGGTGCTGACGATCGCGATGTTCCGCAGCAAGCAACCGCTGCACCGGCGGCTGCGCCCGTTCGCGGCGCTGGCGATGAGCCTCGTCGTCGTGCAGGCGCTGCTGGGCGGCATCACGGTGCTCCTGCGGCTGCCGACGCCGGTGTCGACGATGCACACCGGCGTGTCGCTGCTGTTCTTCCTGACGACGCTCTATGTCGCGGTGCGCTCGCGGCCGCCGCGCGCCGAGGCCGACGTCGATGCCGATACGGCGGCGTTGCCGCGCGCGCTGCCGGCGAGGGCGGTGTGGCTGGCCCTGGTCTCGGCGGTGGCGATCTACTTCCAGATGGTGCTGGGCGGCCTCGTGCGGCACTCCGGCGCGGCGCTCGCGTGCACCGACCTGCCGCTGTGCCGGGGCGCGATCTGGCCCGACGCGCATCCGACGGTCCTGATCCACGTGCTGCACCGGATGAACGCGCTGGTCGTCGCGGGCCTGGTGCTCGCGTCGTCGATCGTCACCTTTCGCCACGCGCGCGGCCGCGCCGGGTTGCGCGCGCTCGCGGTGATCGCGCCGCTGCTGGTCGCCGTGCAGATCACCCTCGGCGTGCTCGCGATCGTGACCTTCCTGGACCTGGCGACCGTCGAGTCGCACCTGGCGGTGGCGACGGCGTTGCTGGCGACGCAGGTCGGCGTGGTGCTGCTCGGCCGGCGCGTGGACCTCACCGCGGAGCCGCCGGTGCGGGCGCGCTTCGTCGTCGATCTGCTGCGGCTGACCAAGCCGCGCATCACCGCGCTGGTGGTCGCGACCTTCGCCGGCGGCGTCTGGCTGGCGCCGGTCGGAATGGCCCGCTGGCGGCTGGTGATGACCCTGATCGGCACGGCGCTGGTGGTGTCGGCGTCGAACGCGATCAACATGTTCCTCGAACGCGACCAGGACCGCCTGATGGAGCGCACGCGCGCCCGTCCGTTGCCCGAGGGGCGGATCTCACCCGAGGCGGCGCTGGTGTTCGGGACCGCGCTGGCGTGCGCGGCGCTGCCGCTGCTTTTTCTCGCCGGCAACGCGCTGACCGGGATCCTCGCCGGCGTGGCGTTCTTCTCGTACGTCGCGGTCTACACGCCGATGAAGCGGCAGTCGCCCGCGGCGTTGTTCGTGGGCGCGATCCCCGGCGCGATCCCGCCCCTCATGGGCTGGACGGCGGCGACCGGGCGCCTCGACGCGCCGGGGATGGTGCTGTTCGCGATCCTGTTCTTCTGGCAGATCCCCCACTTCCTGGCGATCGCCATCTTCCGCTCCGACGACTACGAGCGTGCCGGCTTCCGCGTGCTGCCGTTGCAGGCGTCCGAGCGCGCGACGCGGATCTACATCCTGGCATTCTCGATCGTGCTGGTGGCGGCCTCGATCCTGCTCGAGCCGCTGCGCGTCGCCGGCATGCGCTACATGACGGTCGCGGCGGTGCTGGGCGCGACGCTGATCGGCTGGGGGCTGGCCGGGTTCCGGCGCGCCGCGAACGTGCGGCCCTGGGCGCGGTCGCTGTTCTTCTTCTCGCTGGTCTATCTGACGCTGCTGTTCGTGGCGCTGATCATCGACCGGACGTTCGTATGAGCGTCGCGCGCATGAGCGCCGCCGCCGTGGCGCGGGCGCCCGAACCGCGTTTGCGCGCGCGCGATCTGCGCCGGCGCTTCGGCACGCGCGCCGCGCTCGACGGCGTCAGCTTCGAAGTCTACCCGGGCGAGATCCTCGGCCTGCTCGGCCCCAACGGCGCCGGCAAGACCACGGCGTTCCGAGTGCTGTCGGGTCTGATCCCCGCCGACGGCGGCGCGATCGAGCTCGACGGCGCACCTGCGCGTCCGGCCGACCCGGCCTATCGGGCGCGCATCGGGGTCGTGTTCCAGGAGCCAAGCATCGACCTCAAGCTCAGCGGGCGCGAGAACCTGGCGCTGGGGGCGGCGCTCTACGGCATCCCGCGTGCCGCGGCCGCGCGCCGCATCGACGACGCGCTGGCGCTGATGGAGCTGGGCGCGCGCGCCGGCGACACCGCGGCGACCTATTCGGGCGGCATGCGCCGCCGCATCGAGATCGCGCGCGTGCTGCTGCACGACCCGGACCTGTTACTTCTCGACGAGCCCGGCCGGGGCGTCGACCCCGAGGCGCTGCGCCGGATCTGGGACCAGCTCGGGCATCTGCGCCGCGAGCGCCTGCTCAGCATCATCGTGACCACGCACCAGCCCGAGGAAGCCGAACGCTGCGATCGGATCGTGATCCTCGACGGCGGGCTCGTCTGCGCCACCGGCACGCCCGACGAGCTGCGCGCGCGTGTCGCCGGTGACGTGGTGTCGGTGCGCGGCGACGCGCCCGAGGAGATCGCGGCCACGATCCAGCAGCGCCTGGGCCTGGTGGCGCGCATCGCGGGAGGCGAGGTCGCCCAGGAGGTGACGATCGAGGCGCCGCGCGGCGCCGAGATGGTGCCGCGCATCGCCGAGCTGTTCGCGCCTGGCCGGCTGCGCAGCATCGCCACCGCGCGCCCCACGCTGGCCGACGTCTTCGCCAAGGTGACCGGACGGGGGCTCGACGCATGAGCGCCGACGCCGT
Organism: uncultured Myxococcales bacterium; assembly: GCA_964571275.1. Classification (GTDB taxonomy): domain Bacteria; phylum Myxococcota_A; class Polyangia; order Fen-1088; family Fen-1088; genus DASRQZ01. Next base: position 19,381 of record CAZNCQ010000060.1, on the reverse strand, counting down.
CCCGGCCATCCCCACCACCGGCGCGCCCGCGGCGCGGCGGCCGCAGCGCGCGACCGACGTCACCGCGTCGGTGATCGGCGCGCTGGTTGGCCGCGACCTGCGCCGCTTTTTCCGCCAGCGCAGCCGCATCGTCGGCTCGGTCGCGCAGCCGTTGATCCTGTGGGCGGTGCTCGGCGCCGGGCTCGGCGCCAGCTTCCAGGCGGCGGGCGCGGGCGGCGTGAGTTATCTGGCGTACTTCTATCCGGGCACGGTGGTCCTCACCGTGCTGTTCACGGCGATCTTTTCGACGATCTCCGTGATCGAGGATCGCCACCACGGCTTCCTCCAGGCGGTGCTGGTCGCGCCGGCATCGCGCACGGCGCTGGTGCTGGGCAAGACCCTGGGCGGCGTCGCCATCGCGCTCGTCCAGGCAGCGGCGCTGGTGGCGCTGGCACCGCTCGCCGGCTACTCGCTTGCGGGGATGAGCTGGCTCGTGCTGGCGGCGTCGCTGTTCTTCTCGGCGCTGGGCTTCACCGCGCTCGGCTTCGCCGTCGCCTGGTGGATCGACTCGACCCAGGGCTACCACGCGATCATGAGCGTGGCGCTGATCCCGCTCTGGATGCTCTCGGGCGCGATGTTCCCCGCGTCGGGCGCGCACCGGGTGGTGCATGTCCTGATGGCGGTGAACCCGATGACCTACGCGGTCTCGGGCGTCCGCCGCGGCCTCTACGGCGCGGCGCTGCCGGCCGGCCTGATCCCCGGCTCGTCGTCCGCGGCGCTGGAGATCGCCGTGACCGCGCTCTTCGCGGTGCTGGCGATCGTCGCCGCCGCGGTGCTCTGCAAGCGGCGCGCGTAGACCACGACGCTACGGCGCCCAGTCGAGCGGGACATCGCCGTCGAGCAGGCCGGCGGCGCGGGCGCGCTCGAACAGGACCGCGGTCGCCTCGCGCGCGTCGGGGGCGAAGGCCAGCGTATCAGCGTTCGCGTAAAGGTTGAGGTAATGATCCAGAAGCGCCGGATCTGACAGCTTTTTGTCACCCCGGTCCTCGAGTGCCAGCGCGGCGATCAAGTCGGCGCGGTGGTCGAGCCCGAAGCGGATGCTCTCGCGAAGCACCGCCGAGACGGCGCGGACCCGTTCGGCGCCGAGCTCGCGCCGGATCACGTTCACGCCCAGCGGCAACGGCAGTCCCGCGGCGCCGAGCCACCACTCGCCGAGGTCGACGACCTTGTGAAGGCCGCGGTCGCGGTAGAGCAATCGCCCCTCGTGGATCAGCAGGGCGGCGTCGACCTCACCCGCCTCGAGCGCTTCGAAGATGCGCGCGAAGGGGACGATCGGGATCTCGACCGGGACCGCGGCCGGCTGGATCAATCGCAACACCAGCCAGGCGGTCGTCGTCAGTCCGGGGATGCCAACGCGCGCACCGGCGAGCGCCGCCGGATCCATCGACTGCCGCGCCACGACCACCGGCCCGAACCCGCGACCGACCGACGCGCCGTGGGGCAAGAGCTGGTACCGAGCCGCCACGCGCGGGTAGACGCCTGCCGAGATCGCGATGACGTCCGGAGCGACGACAGGTCCGCCCGCCACCGGCTCGCCCAGCGCCAATCGATTGAGCGCGGCGGTGTCGCCGCGCCAGTGCGTGAACGAGAAGCCGCCGGTGTCGATGAGCCCGGCCCGGATGGCGTGGAACATGAACGCGTCGTCGGCATCGGCGGAATAGGCAAGCGCGATCGGCGGTGAGACGGAACGTGACGGCGAGGCGGTGGGCTGCATCGTGGGGCGGCATCATCGAGGTTCGGCCGCGCGCTCGTCAATCGCTCGCGGCGGTATCGGTGGATGTCGGTATAACGCCGCGAATCGACAGCAAATCGGCCGCCTCGGCCATTGACCAGCGGCGTCGCTTCGGGGGAAGCTTTGGCACGCCCTTGCGTGCGCGCTTTCCCGCTCTGCTGCTAGCGGTCATCATGATCTTGCTCGCGCCCGTCGTCACGGCGCGCGCGCGGCAGGCCCGCATCGAGGACGTGGAGCAGTCGCTGCTTCACGACCCATCGTATCGGGTGCGGGTCGGCGCAGCGCTGGTGCTGGGCCGTCTCGGCAAGCCGCGCTCGGTGCCGGTGCTGGTGCGCGCGCTCGGCGATGTGAACCCCACCGTCCGGGCCAGCGCGGCGACCTCGCTGGGGCACATCGGCGACCCGACGGCACGTGATCCGCTGCTGCGCGCGCAGCAGGACCCGAACCCGATGGTGCGACGCATGGCTGCCAGGGCGTTCCACGAGCTGCCCGAGCCAAACCGGCGCGCGCCGCCACCCGCCACCGAGGGCCGGCGCGCCCGCCCGGCCTTCGAGGTCAAGCCGATGGGCGACCGCAGCCACCACGCTGGCCCGGCGCTGCGCCAGCACATGCGCGAGATCCTGACCGCCGAGCTGGCGCCGGTCGGCGACGTCGCGCGTGGCCCGGACCCCGCGGCCATGGGCTTCGTGATCGACGGCGTCATCAAGGACCTGTCGTTCGCGATGCACGCCGACCGCGTCGAGGTCACGTGCACCGTGCAGCTGGTGATCAGCCGGCAACCGAACGGCGGCGTCTTCCTGCTGACCTCGGGCGAGGCCGTGGTTCAGAAGCCCCGCCGGCACTTCCGCACGCAGAGCCGTCCCAGCATGGAGGTCGAGGCGCTGGAGAACGCGGTGCGCGGCGCCAGCGAAGACCTGCGGCGGCACCTGGCCCAACAATGACATTTCGGCGCGACGCCGCGGCTCGGCCCACATCCTGATTGACAACCGCGGCCCAATCCCGACGATCGTGAGCGCGTGACCACCGCCGCCACTCCCGCGATCGCTGCCTCGACCTCTGCCACCACCGCCACCGCCGCCCCGGCGCGCACGCGGGCGAACGCATCCGGACGGCTCGATGCCATCGACTGGCTACGTGGTCTCGCCGTCGTGCTGATGATCCAGACCCACCTCTACGACGCGTGGGTCAGCGACGGGGTCAAGCGGGTCTCGGTCGCTTACGGGTGGACGCGGTTCTGGGGTGGCGTGCCGGCGCGACTGTTCCTGCTGCTGGTCGGCGTCTCGATGGCCATCCGCTTCGAGGGGCAGATCGCCAAGAAGGTCGACCGCGCCACCATGGTGCGCGGCATGGTGAAGCGCGGCTTCGAGATCTTCCTGCTCGCCTACCTGTTCCGGTTGCAAGAATTCACGCTGTCGGGCTTTGGCGGCGACCCGATGAACCTGTTCCGCATCGACATCCTCAACTGCATCGGCGCGTCGATGATGGCCATCGCCTTCGTCGTCGCCCCGCGCAAGGGGCGGCCGCAGATCGCGGTGGCGCTGATCGCGACGGCGGTCGTCGTCGGGCTCGGGCCGATCATCGGCCCCTGGCACTTCCCCGATTTCATCCCGCGGCCGATCTCGTCGTACTTCGGAGGCGAGCGGCCGATGGCCTGGTTCCCGCTGTTCCCGTGGGCGGCGTGGCCGCTCTGCGGCGTCGCCATCGGCCACATCTGGGTGCGGCAGGCGCGCATCTCGAAGCGGCGCGAGGCGATGGCGTTCATCCTCAGCGGAATCGTCGGGGTGGCGCTGATTTACGGCGTGACCCTCGTGCGAAAGATCAACCCGTACATCATCCACTACCCTTCGGACCTGGTGCAGCAGATGGGACCGGGGGCGTTTCTCTATCGCCTGGGGATGATCGGGCCGATGGCGACGCTGGGGTGGCTGGTCTGCCGCCTGCTCGGCGATCGATTCTCGGTGATGCGGCAGCTCGGACGCACCTCGCTGCTGGTGTACTGGATCCACGTCGACCTCTGCTACGGCCTGGTTTCGGGTCGGCTGCACGGGCGGCTCAGCATGGCCTGGGCGACGGTGGGCTTCGTGGCGATGACCGGGCTCATGCTCGCGGTCTCGATCTACAAGACAAAGCACATCGGGGTCTGGAAGCGTCGCCTGGCCGCGATCCGGCCGACGCGCCCGACCACGCCGACCTCCCCGACGGCGTCGACCAGCGCCTGAGGACGGTGGCGCATGTCCGCGGACATTCCACGCGGGCGCCTGGTGCGGATCTTCGACGAGGTCGCCGCGCGCATCGACGGCGGGCGCCTGGTCGCGGCCGTGGCGGGCGCGGATCCGGCGTTCGGCGACGCGACCGACGTGCTCGCGGCCGGCAAGGTCGCGCTGCCGATGCTGCGCGGAGTCCTCGAGCACGATTCCGTGCGCCACCGGGCGTTGCGGATCCTCGCGGTCGTCCCGGGACCGGCAGCCCGCGCCGGGCTCGACGAGGCCGCTGCGGCCCTGCCCTCCTCGGCCCAGATCGTCGCCGCCGACCATCCCCACCCGAGCGCGAGGAGCGTCGCCGCCGCGCAGGCGGCGCAGGCGTTCGTGCGCGCCGTTGGCGACGGCGGCGCGCTGCTGGTGCTGCTGTCGGGCGGAGCGTCGTCGCTGCTCTGCGCGCCCGCGGACGGCCTCGCCTGGGAAGACAAGCGCGACGCCGTGGCCGCGGTCGCGCGCGCCGGCGCGTCGATTCGCGAGCTCAACGTCGTGCGCAAGCACCTGTCGGCGATCAAGGGCGGCCGCCTCGCGCTGGAGACGCCGGCACCGATCGCGGTGCGCGCGCTCTCCGACGTCATCGGCGACGACCCGGCGACGATCGGTTCCGGGCTGTTCTCGCCCGACCCGAGCCGGTTCGCCGACGCGATCGCCATCGCGGCGCGCCTGGGCGCGCAGCTGCCGGCCGCGGCGCGCGCGCACCTCGACCGCGGCGCGCGCGGTGAGATCGCGGACACGCCCAAGCCGGGGACCGCGGCCCTCGCCCACGTCGACTACCGGATCCTCGCCGGCCCGTCACGGGTCGTCGAAGAGGCGCGCGCTGCCGTCGCGCGCGCGGGATGGGCCAGCGCCGTTCTCGCGCTCGAGGTCGAGGACACGGTCGAGGTTCACGCCGCAGCGATCGGCGTGCGGGTGCGGAGCGAGCTCGACGGCGCGAGGGGTTCGCCCGGCGCAGCGCCGCGCATCCTCGTCGGAAACGGCGAGCCGCGCGTGGTGCTGCCTCCCGCGGGCGGCCGCGGCGGACGGGCGACGCACCTCGCGCTGCTGGTCGCGCGCGAGCTGGCTGAGCTTCCGGCGCCGCTGCGATCGGGCGTCGCGTTCCTGGCCGCCGGCACAGACGATCGCGACGGCAACACCGACGTTTCCGGAGCGATCGTCGACGGCACGACCTGGGACCGCGCGCGCGCGCGCGGCATCGATCCGGCCGCGGCCCTGCTCGCCTTCGATAGCGTGCCCGTGCTGGCCGCGCTCGGCGACACGCTGCGTGGGCCCGGGACCTCGAACCTGCTCGACCTGCATTTACTGTATTTGCCGTGAATCCCCCGCAGGCTTTACTTGCTCTACGCCGTGGGATTCCATAACGTTTGGGCGGTGCGAAAGCCTCTTCCCGGTTGGGCCCCCGTCGCGGTGGCTGCTGTTTGGATCGCGACGGCGCCGGCACTGATCTCGACGGCGCACGCGACCCCGAACAAGAAAAAGTCCAGCGCGGCCAAGTCCCACGCGCGCCCCAAGACCCACGGCCGCGCCGCCGCGAAGAAGCATGTGTTCCTCGAGCGCCACGTCGTCGCCATCAAGGGCGGGATGCCCAACATCCAGGCGCTGGGCGCGCTGGTCATCGACGACACCGGCCACGAGCTCTATACGCGCAACCCCGACAAAGAGCGCCCGATCGCGTCGATCTCCAAGCTGGCGGCGACGCTGGTCGTGATGGACAAGGGGCTCGAGCTCGAAGGGCTGACCACCATCACCAAGAACGACATCGATGTCGCCCGCGGTGGCGCGAAGTCGCGGCTGCTCGAAGGCATGACGTTGTCGAACCGCGATCTGCTGCACGCGGCGCTCATGGGTTCGGACAACCGCGCGATCCCGGCGCTGGGGCGCGCGGTGAAATTGACACCCACGCAGCTGGCGGCGGCCATGACCGCCAAGGCCAGGGCGCTGGGGCTGAAGAACACGCGCTTCCACGATCCGACCGGGCTGTCGACGGAGAACGTCTCCACGCCGCGCGAGACGATCGCGATGCTCAAGGCGGTGATGAATCACCCGGTGCTAGGGCCGATCACCCACCGCCTGGAGTACGACGCGCACCCTGTCGGCAAGCCGCCGATCACCTACAACAACACGTATCGCCCGGCGGTCCGGCCGAACATTCAGGTGCTCGGCGGCAAGACCGGCTACAACGACGACGCGCGCTACTGCCTGGTGATCGCGACGAAGATCGACGGACACAATTACTACATGTCGTTCCTCTCCAACGAGGGGAAGCTCACGCGCTTCGGCGACGTCGCGCGCGTCGCCGACTGGGTGGTGTCGCGCCGGAAGACCACGCCGGGGATCCCGACGCCGGCGCGGTCGACGACGACGCTGGTCTCGACCCAGGCGCCCGCGCGGACACACGCGGGGGCCGCGGCGCCGGGCGAATCTTCGCCCGCAGCACCGGCCGGGTCACCGCCGGCAGCCGAGTCGCCGCCCGCGTCCGAGCCGCGGCCAGCATCCGCTTCGCCGCCCGCACCCGAGGCACCGCCCACGCCGGCGCCGACCGCGCCACCGCCCACCTCGACCGATCAGGGCGCGAGCGCGCTGCCGATCGGCGTGGTGGCGCCCCCACCGCCGGAGACATCCATACGCTAGAATCGGATCGCGTGGGGCGAAGGCGGCTCTGCCGCCGCGTCCAACGCGGACAGACAATGCTGGCGCTCGGTGATCTCAAGCTGACCATGCTCAACGGCGGAAACTTCCGCCTCGACGGTGGCGCCATGCACGGCGTGGTGCCGAAGACGATCTGGTCGAAGATGGTGTCGTGCGACGAGCTCAACCGTGTCGAGTACACGACGCAGTGCCTGCTGGTCGAGACCGCGGGGCAGCGCGTGCTGATCGAGACCGGGAACGGCGACAAGTTTTCGCCGAAGCTCAAGGACATCTACGGCATCGACCACGACCGCGCGATCGATGACGCGCTCCGCGAGGTCGGGCTCGAACCGGACGCGATCGACGTCGTGGTGATGAGCCACTTGCACTTCGACCACAGCGGCGGAACCACGCGCCGCGGCCCGGGCGGCGCGGTCGAGCCGGTGTTCCGGCGCGCGCGCCACATCGTTCAGGCGCGTGAGTGGGAGGATGCGACCCACCCGCACGAGCGCAACCGCGCGAGCTACCTCGCGGAGAACATCTTCCCGCTGCGAGAGAGCGACGCGCTCGAGCTCGTCGAGGGTGAGACCAAAGTCGCACCCGGCGTGTGGGTGGTGCCGACGCCCGGCCACACCGCCGGTCACCAGTCGGTGCTGCTCGGCGATCCCGGCGGACCACGCGCGGTGTTTCTCGGCGACGTGGCGCCGACCGCGGTGCACACGCGGCTGCCGTTCGTGATGGCCTACGATCTGGAGCCGGCGCGCACCGTCGAGACCAAGCGCGCGCTGTTCAACCGCGCCATCGAGGACGACTGGATCGTGCTCTGGGGGCACGACCTCGAGCACCACGGCGGGCGGCTCGGGCTCGACAAGGACGGAAAGGCGATCGTGCGGGAGTTCGTGACGATCTGATCAGTCGTCGGTGACGGTTGCCTTGCGCGCGAGCATGGCTCTCGCGCGGGTGAAACCGTCGGGGTAGGCCTCGAGGTGGAAGTGGTCGTGGTGGTCGGCGTTGTCGTCGGGCGTGATGACCTCGCGCAGGATGCTGCTCGCGCGCAGCCGGCACGCGAGCGTCCGCAGCAACCGCCCGACGTCGGTGCGCGGGTGCCCGACGCACTCGGCGGCGTCGGGGAGCGCAGCCCACTTGCCGACTCGCGGCTCGAAATCGCGCGAGACCTCGACGACGGTGCCGCCGGCGCCCTCGGCCCCGGCGGTATCGAGCACGAACGCGTGCACGTCGATCGCCATCCCGTGCGCATGCTCGCTGAGCCGGGAGGAGCCGCGGCGCGTGCGGTACTGATAGGCACCCGAATAGAGCAACTCGCGTATGCCCATCGCGCGAAACGCGGGCGCAACCTCGAACAGAGCGCGCGCCAGCTCGCAGTCCATCAGCGCGGGCTTGCCCGCCAGCCGTGGATCGTGCGAGCGCAAGCGCACCGTGCCGATGGGACCCAGGATCCGCACGGGCGTGCGAATGCCTTTGGTGGGCCATTCGACGAAGGCAATCTGGCGTCCGCGCAAGCTGTCCAGGCAGAAGCGATCGGGGCCAGCCTCGTCGAGATCCGGCGGCGGCGCTCCCGGCGGCGAGCGCGGCGAATCGGAAGGCGGCGTGGCAGGCGCTGCCGGTACGGATGCCGGCGAGGACGGCGGTTCGTCGCGCGGTGCCGGCGCACGGGCGGCGCCGTCCGGCGCTCCGGCATCGCCGGCGGCACCGCCGCCAAGGGCGAGAGCCCCGAGCCACGCGCCCAGCGCGGCGCTGGCGACGACGCTCAGTCGCTCCCCGCCTGCGCGCCCGCGGCCTTGCGATCGTCGTTACGAGCGTCGTTGCGAGCGTCGTTACGATCCTGGCTCGGGACCGCGGCTTCGAAACGGCGCGCGAACTCGTCGCCGCTCTTGGCCTGCGCCAGATCGAGCTCGAAGTCCGGCACCGCCGCCGGCCGCAGCTTGGCGAGCAGCTCGTCGATCTCGCGGTTGGACAGGCCGCGCGCCGCCAGCGCCGCGCGGTCGATGGAACCACCCGCTGCGCTCAATCCCTCGGGGCCGGCGCTCACCAGCGCGCGCAGGGCCTCGAGCTCGCCGCGCCCGAGGGGCGCGCCGCACACGTCGTAGTCGATCCACGCCTCGTACGACAGCGGCGCGACGCGCTTGAGCATCCCCGCCATCACGCGGCCGTACTCCTGGATCTCCCACTGCGCGTGGGCGTCGACCCGCAGCGTGAGGAAGTGCAACAGATTGTGCAGGTCGATCTTCCAGTACCACTGCGTATACGTCGACAACGGCAGGTCGATCCGCGCCAGCTCGCGCGCGATCTCGTTGCCGGTCATCCACTCGTACGCCTCGGTGCTCTCGTGGCGGATCGCGTTCCAGCGCCGCACCGCCTCCGCGTGCAGCGCCGGCCCGACCGCCTCGCCGCTGCGCCCCTGGTTGTTGCGGCGGCTCTGGGTCTGCAGCTGCGCCTCGTCGGGCGTGTAGAACAGCATCGGCATCAGGCTGTAACGCCCCGAGTACTCGTTGACGTTGGCCGTGCGGTGCCGGATCCACTGGCGCGCGATGAACATCGGCATGCAACAGTGAAATTTCAGCTCCACCATCTCGCTGGGCGTCGTGTGCTTGTGGCGCCGCAGATAGCGTAGAAGGCCGCGCGTCTGCGACCGCTTGCGCGTGCCGTATCCGTAGCTGACCCGGGCCGCGCGCTCGATGCACTCGTCCGTGCCCATGTAGTCGACCAGGCAGACGAACCCGTGATCGAGCACGGGGAAGTAGAGGCCAAGGATCTCCTCGGCCTCCGGGCTCACGGGGCGCTTGGTCTCGGAGGGCACGCCGCGACCTTAACACGATCGCGACGGTGACCGCCGTGCGGCAAAACTTGCCAGCGGTGCCCCGGTCGTTCAAGGTGAATCGATGCGAGAGCGGTTCCCGCTCCTGTGCCTGTTTCCCTTGCGCGTGCTGGTGGGCGTGATGTTGGTGCTATCCGGCTACCAGAAGTTCCTGGGCGGATGGTTTCACGGGACGGCGCTGCTCACGATCCTCGACGGGTGGATGCGCGACCACAAGAGCTATCACTTCATCGTGCCCGTGGTCGACGCCGCGCACGCTCACCCGAAGATCTTCGGCGCGCTGGTGACGATGGGCGAGATGGTGCTCGGCGCAGCCATGGTGCTGGGCCTGTTCACGCGCCTCGTCGCGCTGCTGGGAACGCTGATCTTCTTCACGTTCGCATTCGCCTCCGGAGAGCGCCTCGCGCCGCCGGGACCGGCGATGCTGGTGGGCGCGATCTTCTTCACGTTCCTGTTCGCGCCGCCCGGACGCGTGCTGGGCCTGGACCAGGCGCTGCGCACGAAGGTGCCGGGCTGGCTCTCGTAGGGTCCTAGCCGCGGCGACGGCGACGGCGCACGCCGGCGCTCACGACCACCGCGCCGATCGCCAGCCCTTCGCCCCAGCCGAAGGACGGCCCGCTCCGCGACGACGCGACCTCCGGCGACGGCGGATCGGGCGCGATCGCGCACGCCGCGATCACGTCGCCTCCGCAGTCGGTGGCGTAGCCTTTGGGTGGTTCGAAGCTGCACGCCGGCGCCGGGCGCGACGTCGGATAAGCCGTACAGATCGCTTGCAGGTCGTCGTCGGAGAGCTGCGGGACGACCCCGCCGCCGCCGTACTGAAAGTACATGACCGCCGTCGGATCGGGCGAGTGGTCGAGCCCGAGGAAGTGCCCCGACTCGTGCGTCACCACGAAGTTGAGATCCGCGGCGGTCAAGAGCGGTGTGTTGATCTCCATGTCGGCGTCGAAGATCTGGCCGGTCTTCACGCTGAACGCCACGGTGGTGAGAGCGATCGCCGCCGGATCGTGGGTCCAGCCGTCGTCGCGAAACAGGATCGCGTTGGCGTTGGGCCCGGTCGGGTTGTATTCGACACGATCGCACGTCAGGCCGGTGCGGCCCATGAAGGCGACCGAGGGAGAGGCGCCGTCGGAGCAGCTCGCGGTCGGCCAGTGCGCGAACGCGCCGTCGACGATCGCGGCCGCGGCGTTGTAGTCGAGCCCGAGGCGCGGCGATCCCGCGGTGTTGACCGCGTACGAGATGCACTGCAATTGCCAGAAGAGCGGGATCCCCTCCAGCCAGCAGTTGGTCTGGGGATCGCGCATGCACGATGCCGGGGGATTCAGAACCGCGCACGTGGTGGTGCGGCAGAAGGCGAACGCCGCGCGCCCGGGCAACGCCAGCGCGGCAAGCCCGACGAGAGCGGCGATCGCCAGGACGCGCCCCGGGCCGCGCGCGCGTCGCCCGACCTCGCGGCCCGGATCGCGACACCGCCCCGCACGCTCAGGTTCCCCCATACCTTCTGTCGATGTCTCCGACGGAGCGGCTGTTCTCACGATCCGGTAGACCATCCCAACCCATTCACGATACCATGACCCTTCGACTGGCTCCGATCCCCTCGTCGCCGGATTCCGGCGCGCCCAGACACGCTCGCGGCCGGCGACGGAGTTGACGATGCGACGGCTTCCGGCCCTTCTTTTGCTCGTCGCGCTGGCTTCGTTGATCCTGGCGCTGGGAGGTGACGCGGCCCAGGCGCGCGCCAAGCGCAAGAAGGCCCGCAGACACGTGCCGAGTCAGGCGACGGCGGTCACCTCGGCGCCGACTTCCACTCCTGCCCCTACCCCGCCCGACGTCATCCCCCGGCGGCTGCTGGTGCTGGGCTTCGGCGGCACCGGCGCGCAGGCGGCACGCACCGCCACACTGGCAGCGCTGCGCAAGAAGCCGTCGCTGACGGTCGTGCCGCTGCGCCCGAGCGAGGCGCTGCGCATCGGCACCAACTACAGCCCGCAGAAGACCGTGGGGCTGGCCAAGAGGCTGAACCTCACCGCGGTGCTCTACGGCGAGGTCACGCGCGAGCGCCGCACGACGACGGTGACGCTGACGCTCGCCAACGGCGAGGACGCGCGCGTCGTGGGCGAGATTCCATTCGAGGGTCGGACCATCGGCGCCGTGCGAGCGAAGATCCGGACGCAGCTGTGGGCGAAGCTATCGCCGTTCATCGATCAGGCGGCCTCGCCGGGGCGGACCGAGGCGCCCGAGGAGAACGTCGAAGGGCTGCCGCCGGAGAGCGCCAGGCCGGCAGGCGCGCAGGCGGAGACGCCGCCCGAAACCGAGACGCCGACGCCACCCGAGACGCCGACCAAGCCACCGCGCACCGGCGCCACCGGACCGGCGCGGCGCGAGACCGCGCCGAAGGCCGAGGGCAAGCCCGAAGCCAAGCCCGAAGGCGAGGAGCCCGAAACCGAGCCGGAGAAGGCCGAGCCCGGCACCGTGGAGGTCACGCCCGAGCGACGCGCGCACAAAGCGGTCGCGCCGTCGGCGGCCGCGCCACCCCCCGGCGAAGGCGAAGCGCCGGCGACGAATCTCCCGCGTTGTTCACTCGCCGATCTCGAACCAGCGGGCGGCGTGATGTTCCGCCGGTTCAACTATCGCGACGAGCAGCGCGGCCCCCTGCGCGGTTACACGCTCTACCGTGCGCCGGTCGGCCGGATCGAAGGGACGCTCTATCCGTTCGGCGGCCCTTGCAGTCTGCTCGCGGGGCTGGGTGTACGGCTCGCCTACGAGCAGCAAGGGCCGGCCAAGGCGACGCTGGCCAATCGCAGCCTGTCGACCAGCGCCTCGGCGTATCAAGCCGAAGTGGTGCTGCGCATCGTGCGCGGCCGGATCACGTGGCAACCGGCCGTCGGCTACTTCGTGCGGCACTACAGCGTCGAGAGCGGCGTCGTTCCCACGGCGGACTACCGCTCGGTCGGCGCGCAGCTCGACGCGAGCTATCGCCTGCGGCTGTGGTCATTCGAGCTCGGCGTCGGCGGGCGCCGGCCGCTCTCCGTCGGCACGCTGCAGGACAGCGACTGGTTCCCCGGCGTCAGCGCCTTCACGATCACCGGGCGCGCGCAACTGGGGCTGGCGGTCAACGACTGGATCGACATCCTGCTCGGGGCCTACCTCGAGTACGACTCGCTCGACTTTCACATCGTCGACGGCGGCCCCTACCCGAACGGCGTCGCCTCGGGCGCGTTCGATCTCTATCTGCAGGGGTTGTTGTCCGCGCGCTTTCGCTTCGGCCTCGGGCCCGCGCGCCCCTGAGGCACGGAAGTAGCGGTCTACTTGGCGACGACCTTGCGGATGCGGTTGTTGCCCGAGTCGGCGACGATCAGATCGCCCTGCGGATCGACCGCGATCCCGAACGGCGTCGCGAGCCGCGCCGCGGTCGCCGGGCCGCCGTCGCCGGAGAAGGCGCTCGTCGACCCGCACTGGCCGACCGCCGTCGAGATGGTCCCGTCGGTGCCGACGCGCCGGATGCAGTTGTTGTCGGTGTCGACGATGTAGAGGCTGTCGTCGGGGCCGAACGCGACATCGCGCGGGCCGCCGAGCATCGCCAGCGCCGCGGGACCACCGTCACCCGAGAAGCCGGCGGTGCCGGTGCCGGCGAAGGTGGAGATGATCTCCTCACCGGGATCGCCGTCGCCGAGAACGCCGTCGGAACCCGGCACGACCTTGCGCACCACGTGGTTCTGCGTGTCGGCGATGTAAAGGTTGCCTGCGGCGTCGAACGCGATCTTGCCCTGCGGGTCGGCCGTCTGGCCGTAGTTGTTCGACAGCTTGGCCATCGTCGCCGGGCCGCCGTCGCCGGCGTAGCCCTGGCCCAGCGGACAGCCGAGGCCCGGCGTCGCCGGGCAGTTGCCGACGACGGTCTTGACGACGCCGTCGGTGCCGATGCGGCGGATGACCTGGTTCGATTGGTCCGCGATGAACAGGTTGCCCGCTTGGTCGTAAGCCACGCCCGATGGCAGGTCGAACGAGACCAGCTGCGCGCCGGTCGAATCCTGGCATGGGCCACCGTCGCCGGCGAACTGGCGCGTGCCGTCGCCGCAGATGTCGCCGGCCAGATCGCCGACGGGGTCGGCGGTCTTGATCTTCGCGGTGTGCCAGCCGGCGATCACCAGCCGGCCCATCGCATCCAGGGTCACATCACTCATGTGATTGAGCTCGGCGGCGATCAGCGGGCAGCCGCCGTCGACGCGCGGCGCTTCACAGGCGTCGCCCTCGATGCCGGTGCCGACCACGAACTCGACCATTCCGGCGCTGTTGAGACGCCGGATCTTGTGGCCGTTCCAATCGAGGATCAGCAACGCGCCGTGCGCGTCGAACGCGGTGTCGAGCGGTGTATCGAACGTCGCCTTGTTTGCCGCGATCGGCGCGTCGGCCACGCCGTCCCGGTTGGCGTCCTCCAGCGGCGATGCGCGCACGCCGGTGCCGGCGATCGTGGTGATGTCGCCGGGGCCGGCGGGCGGCGGGTTGCCGTCGCCGTTGCCGCCGCCGCCGCAAGACGACGCACCCGCGCCCAACGCCAGCGGCAGCGCCACACCGATGGCCAGCGAGAGGGCTCGTCTCCCAGCGGATGTCTGCATGCTCAAGCTCCTCGACAACCGATCGTCGCTTTTAGCACCGGCGCTCTCTGCGGTACAAGGTTGGCAGCCTCGCCGCCAGTCGGCCAGGGGGGTGCCATGAAATCATCGAGACATTTCGTGTCCGGGATCATCATCGGATGGATCATCCCTTTCGCTGCGGCGTGCCTGGCGCTCGGATGCTCCTCGAAGTCGAACCCGGCCGCGACCGACGCAGGCACGCTGGTGTTCCCGCCGACGTTCCGTCAGTCCGGCTTCCAGATGGTGCGCGCCTGCCGAGCGCCCGGCGAGCACTCGGCGCTGAACGGGTTCACCGTCTGGGTCAACGACGACGCCGCGGCGAGCTATGACCAGATCTTGCTCGGCGGGGGCGACGGCGGCGTGCACACGATGCCGGACGGCGCGATCGTCGTGAAAGAGCTCTACCAGGATCGCACCTGCACGGCGGTCGATCGCTGGGTGGCGATGAAGAAGGTCGCCGGCTTCGATCCCGCGCACGGCGACTGGTTCTGGCAGGACGTCAGCGCGATGGCGACGGTCAACGCGCAGGGCGTGCTGCCGAACTGCTCCGACTGCCACGAGGGCCGCGCCGACAACACCTGCGTCGGCTACGGCAACAGCAACGGAATGGACTACCTCTGCACCGCGCCCTGAGCGGGCTTCGCGCGGCGCCTCCGACGGAAAAACGGCAGCGCGGCGACGAGGCCAACCGCGCTGGGGCGGAGATCGCGAACCGATCCGAGATCGCAACCACAACCGCTGCTCGCCTTCGGCGCCGTGACACCGGCGTCAGACGGCGAGGGCGAGCCAGCATCGGCGCCGATCGTCGCGGCGATCGGCGGCCAACTCGACGAGCAGATGGCGGCGGAGCTGGCGGCCGGACACTCGGCGGGCGTGACGTCGGCGAGATGCAACAGCGGCGTGAAATGTCCGCCGTCGTCGTCCGAGGCGGCGATCGAGAACATGTCGGCCGCCTCCTTGGCGCAAGCGTAGAGGCGCGCGCCGACAAAGGTCAGGCACGACGGCTTCACCGTGCCGACCATCGCGAACGCAGCCGCCGATGAGCCGTCGGCTGCCGCGGTCCCACCGACGAAGAGCCCGCTGTCGACGCCGCCCACGGCCAGCGTCGTGCCGTCGGCGGACAGCGCGAACCCCGAGACGTCGCCCGGAATGGTGACCAGATCGGCAAAGGTCGCGCCGCCGTCGCGGCTGACGATCGCGCGCCCGGGCGCCGCGGCCGTCGGCGAGATTCGCAGGTAGACGACGTCGGGATCGACCGGGTCGACGCCGCCAATGAAGGCATCCGCATCGGACGCCACGCCGGGGATCGCCACCAACGTGAATGTGCGTCCGGCGTCGTCGGAGCGCGCCAGCGTCGGTTGATTCGTCGCCAGCACCTTGCCGCTGACGTAGATCCGGTCCGCGGTGCTGGCCGCGACCTCGACGGTGGCGCCGAGAAAGTCCGGCAGCGCATCCCCGACGTCGGTCCAGGTCGATCCGTCGTCGGAGCTGGCGACCAGGTGCAAGGTGTAGGCAGCCGCGCCCGCGTCGCCGCTGTCAATCGACAGCTCGATCGCCAGCACGTCGTGCGGGCGCGTCGGGCTCACCGTGACGTCGACCGCGAAGCGTCCGGCCGGGATTCCGACCGCCGGCGTCCAGGAGCAACCGTCGTGGCTGACGCTGATCCCCTGCGAGTACGCGATCACCGTGGACCCGTCGCCGGTCAGCGCCAGCGATGGGTCCTCGGCGACGTCGAGCATGCCCAGCGCGTCCTCGCACACCCAGGTCCAGCTCGCGCCATCGTCGTCGCTGCGCAAAAGCCCGAACGTCGTACGCGCGACCAGGTGCGTGGAATCGCCCGGCCGCGCGACCAGCTGGTTCGCGAGCGGATAGCGCCCGTTGGCCTGCGCGGACCGCGCCGCCACGAACAGAAGAGTAACGACGAAGCTAACGGTGAGCCAACGCCCAAGCAGCGCGCGGCAAAGCATTTCCGCGCATCTTAGCTCGGACCCCAGTGAACGTGGACGTGGACGTGGTCGTGGTCGTAGTCCTTTTACGACTCCTGGCGTTTCCCCCCCGCCCTTGACGCCGCCCCGCGCCGCGTCTTATCCACTGCGCATGGCGAGGCTGCAGGCAGGCGGTGACGCAAGGGCGGGCGATCTCGTCGCGCGGCTCACGCGCCACGCCGATCTCGGCCTCGCCGCGATCGTGGTGGCGAGCGTCGCCATGATGATCGTCCCGCTGCCCGGTTTTCTCCTCGACCTGCTGATCTCGGTCAACATCGCGGTCGCGGTCACGCTGCTGCTGATCTCGATCTACGTCGCCGACGCGCTGAAGATCGCGACCTTTCCGACGCTGCTGCTGCTGACCACGCTGTTCCGCGTCGCGCTCGAGGTGTCGGCGACGCGGCTCATCCTGTTGAAGGCGAACGCTGGCGAGGTCATTCACGCTTTCGGCGGCTTCGTCGTCGCGGGGAACCTGGTCGTGGGCGCAGTGATCTTCGTGATCCTCACGCTGGTGCAGTTCATCGTGATCTCGAAGGGAGCCGAGCGCGTCGCCGAGGTCGCGGCGCGCTTCACGCTGGACGCGCTGCCCGGCAAGCAGATGTCGATCGACGCCGAGCTGCGCGCCGGCCAGCTCGACGCCGCCGGGGCGCAGCGGCGTCGCGCGACGCTGGCGCGCGAGTCGCAGTTCTTCGGCTCGATGGACGGCGCGATGAGGTTCGTCAAAGGCGACGCCGTCGCTGGAGTCGTCGTGCTCGCGGTCAACATCGTCGGCGGGCTGGTGATCGGCGTCGCGCAGCGGGGCATGGACCTGGCCGCGGCCGCGCGCACCTACACGCTGCTGACGATCGGCGAAGGCCTGGTGGCGCAGATCCCGGCGCTGGTGATCTCGACCGCGGCCGGGATCGTCGTGACCCGCGTCGCCGCCGAGGACGAGGGCACGCACCTCGGTCGCGAGATCGGCGCGCAAGTGCTGGCGCAGCCCAAGGCGCTCGCCGTCGCCGCGACGTTGCTGGCGCTGCTGGGGTTGGTGCCAGGCTTGCCGGCGCCTCCGTTCCTGGTGCTGGCGGCAGTGCTCGGCGCGCTCGCCTGGCGGCTGATGACGGGGCGGCCGCCCGCAGCCGCGACGACCGCCGCGACCCACGCCGCGCCCGCCAGCGCCTCCACCGCCGCCGCCCGGCCCCCGGTACCGCGTCTGACTCCGCTGGCCGTCGAGCTGTCGCCCGACCTCGCGGCCGAGCTCCGCGCCGTTGCGAACCCCGAAGGCCGGTTTCCCACCGAGGCGCTCGACGCCGCGCGCGCGCGCCTCTTCGAGGAATCCGGGCTGACTTTGCCGCCGGTGTCCGTGCGCGCGTCCGCGCGCGAGACCAGCGAGGCCCTGCCGGGCCGCAGCTACCGCATCTGCTTCAACGAGATTCCGCTGCCACGTGCCGACCTCGCGCGCGACCGGAGCGACGCCGCCGCCGAGATCGCCGCCGATCTGGTGCGGCTCATGCGGCGCCGCGGGCACGAGCTCTTCGGAATCCAGGAGGCACAGGCGCTGCTGTCGGCCCTGGAGCCGAGCCATCCGGCGCTGGTGCGCGAGGTGGTGCCCAAGGTCGTGTCGCCCGCCGAGCTGGCCGACGTGCTCCGGCGCCTGGCCGCCGAGGGGATCTCGCTGCGCCAGCTCCCCGAGATCCTGGGCGCGATCGCCGACGCACCGGCCGCCGCGCGCGAGCCCGCGACGCTGGCGGAGCGGGCGCGCGCCGCCCTGCGCGGCGCGATCACCCACGCGCACGCCGGCGCCGCCGGGCGCCTGGCGGCGATCGCCCTCGACCCGCTGGTCGAAGACACGCTGCGTGAAGCGATCCGCCCCGGCGACGGCGGTGGGCACCTCGCGCTGGAGCCGCAAGCCTCACACGACATCCTGGAGGGCATCGGGCGCGCGCTGGCCGTTGCTGTGACCGCTTTGCCCCGCGGCGCCAGCGGCCGCGCGCGCGGCACGGTCATCGTCACCGCCGCCGATCTGCGCCGACACGTGCGGCGCCTGGTCGAGGTCGCGCACCCCGACCTGGCCGTGCTCTCTTACGCCGAGCTCGCGCCCGAGACCGAGATCGAGACCGTGGCGCGCGTCAGCGTCGCATAGGTCTGGTCGCGATCGCGGCGGATATCGCGCAGCACCGCATCCAGACGGTCCGCGCCCCGCGCCGTCACGCGCGCGAAGTTCTGCTGCGTGATGTCGTCGGACAGCGAGGGCCGCGCCGCGCGCAACTCGTCGATCAGCTCGGCGCGCACGAGCTGGATCGTCGGATCCGGCGTGCGGCGCAGAAAGGAGATCAGCTGGTACGGGTTCCCGAACGACGTCGCCGCGTCGGGATGAAACGCCGCCATCACGAAGTCCTTGCGCCCCTGCGCGCGGCAGCGTTCGCGATCGGCGCGTCGCACCTCCTCGGCGAAGCGATCGAAGGCCGGCGACGCCACGTCCGTGCGCGCGAAGATGAGCATGCCGACCGACGCGGCGGCTCCGGCACCCGCGAGCTCGTCGATGAACGCCAGCGCCACCGCCAGCGCCGGCGTCTCTTCGCAGATGACGGAGCGACGCAGCTCGCCGCCGCTGATCGCCCGCTCCGCCCACGGGCAAAGCCCGAACTCGATCACCACCTCGCTCAGGTAGCGGTCGTTGAGCCGCAGCGCTTCGAGCCGCAGCGATTCGAGCCGCAGCGCTTCCAGCCGCAGCGCTTCCAGCCGCAGCGCTTCCAGCCGCAGCGCTTCGTTCATTCCGCGGCCGGAGGACTCGCCGGTTTCTCTCCGGGCTTGCCGTCGATTCGCGGCTCGCCCGGACCGTCGGCGCGGCCGTCCTTGCCGCCCGACTCGATGTACGCGCCCATGCCGCGGAACTTGCGGTAGCGGTCATCGCGCAGCCACTCGGGCGACTGCAGCAGCAGGTCGGCGAGGTGCCGCCGGAGCGCATCGCCGAGGTGGCGCGCCGAGAGATCGTGATCGCGGTGCGCGCCGCCGGGAGCCTCGGGGACAATCTCGTCGATGATCCCGAGGCGCAGCAGATCCGTGGCGGTCATCTTCATCGCCTCGGCCGCTTCCGGCTTCTTGGCGTCGTCGCGCCAGAGGATCGACGCACACCCCTCGGGCGAGATCACCGAATAGGTCGCGTACTCCAGCATGAGGATCCGGTTGGCGACGCCGATCCCCAGCGCGCCGCCCGACCCGCCCTCCCCGATCACGGCGCAGACGATCGGCACCGGCAAGCCGGCCATGACCTCCAGGTTCTTGGCGATCGCCTCGGCCTG
>CAZNCQ010000059.1:0-28819 GCA_964571275.1 uncultured Myxococcales bacterium | reverse complement strand
GATCGCCGCCCGCGCCCGCGACCGCTTCGGCGCAGGCGCGCTCGTGCAGCACGCAGAGCATCGGGATGTAGTTGGTGAGCAGCAGCGCGTCGGGATCGAAGTCGCTGGAATACGGCACGTCGCAGGCGAGCACGGCGCCGCCAGCGCCGACCTTGGCGCGCTCGGCGTCACTGTAGGCGACGGCGTGGCGGCCGTCGGCGAGCGCGTCCATCAACGTCGCCAGGTGTTCGGGATGGAACGTATCGTCATCGTCGAGGTAGGCGATGTACCGGCCGCGAGCCGCGCGCAGGCCAGCGTTGCGCGCGCCGCTGTGCCCGCGGCGCTGCGCGTTCTCGACGTAGCGGATCGGATGGCGTGGCGGATGGGTCCCGCCGAGCCGCGCGATCAGCTCGGCCACCGGCCGCCCGCCGTCGTTGACGACGACGATCTCGAAGTCCTGAAAGGTCTGCGCGAGGATGCTGCGCAACGCGACCTCCAACATCTGAGGCCGATCGATGGTGGGAACAATCACCGAGACCGCGGGCGCGGCGGGCGCGACCTCCGCGACCGTCGACGCGGGCGAGCGTCGTGACGCCGGCGGCTCGAGCTCGGCGAGCACCAGGCCGCACGCCAATGCCTCGCGGCGGTGGAAGACGTCGCGCGCGCCGCCGCACGACAGGAACGCAACGGCGCAGGTGTAGAGCGATCCGCGCCGCGCCGGAGGGAGCGGCGTCGCGTCGACGAGCACGTCGGCGGCGCGTTCCTCGGGCAACCCCAGCTCGCGCAGGAGCCCACGCACCAGATCGACGGCCTGCGCCGCGCCCTCGGGCGTGGGCGGCTCGACGCGCACCACCAGCGCCACCGGATCGCTCGCGGTGAAGGTCTGGAAGAAACGCGTGAGCGGCGCGCGCCAGGGCTCGGCCACCGCCGCCGCCGCGCCCGAAACGCGCGGCACCAACCCGACGCCGGCGCGCGCGCCGCGAAAGTCGGGGATGCAGAGCACGCGCACCGGCTTGTCGGTCGCCAGCGGCAGCGGTGTCGCGCGCGCGTGGAAGATCTCGCGGTAGTCGACCGGCACTCGATCGGTCGCCGGATCGAACGGCGCCGCCCGCGCCAGCTCCGCCAGCGCATCCGGGCCGTGCCGGTGCGGCGGATGGTGCCACTTGTGGCAGAAGATCCGCCAGTTCTCGTCGACCAGCGCGCGCGCATCGAGATCCAGCGAACGGAACGTGGCGCTGCCGTGGTGATGGATGAAGACGTCGTAGGCGATGGCGATCTGATGGCCGGCGCGCAGGATGCGCACGCACAGGTCGTCGTCCTCGCAGTTGCCAAAGCCGAACGCGGTGTCGAAGCCGCCGATCTCGTCGACGAGCGCGCGGCGCATCACCATGCATAGCCCGACGATGCGCGGCACCAGCGCGAATTCGCCAGCGTGCTCCAGCGCCCACTGGCGCGCGAAGCGATTCACCTCGGCGAGGCCGCGGTAGGTGGCGGTGCCGACCAGCTGCGCGCCGCTGGTGGCATTGGTGGTCGGACCAACGACCGCGATCGCCGGGTCCATCTCCAGCAGCGCCAGCTGGCGCGAGAGCCAGCCCGGCGTCACCACGACGTCGTTGTTGAGCAGCACCAGGTACGCGCCGCTCGACGCCGCGATACCTTGATTGCAACCGAAGGCGAACCCTTCGTTGCGCTCATTGCGCACGTAGACGACGCGCCGGCCCGCCGCCGACAGCTCGCGTGCCGTGCCGGCGACGTCGTCGGACGATCCGTTGTCGACCAGCACCAGCTCCAGCGCGCCGGGCGTCGAGGCGTAGATCGAATCGATGCACGCGCGCGTCAGCGCCAGGTTGTCGCGCACCAGGATCACGATGCTGACCAGCGCCGCCGGCGGCGCTGCGCCTTGCAATTCGAGATAGCGCGCGCGGTCCGGTCCGTGGTGGTCGCCGCCAAGCGGATTGAGCCGGCGCACCGACGCGTCGCTGGCGGCCGACAGCTGCCGGCCGCCACGCGCCAGGTGGTCGGCGAGCGCCGTTGGTGGATCGCCGAACAACAGGTCGGGAACGGCCGCAAGCTCCGCCATGAGGGCGCGCGCGGCGACCAAACAACCGCTCGCGGGGACGCGCACCGGGCGCGGGCGCGCGGTGACCAGCTTCTCGAGCACCGACGCGCCCGGTGGGGGATAACCGGGCGGGGGCGCGTAGAGCGGCGCCGACCCGTCGCCCCGGCCCGCCAGCGCCGCCGAGAGCACCCCGAGCACGGGGTCGCGCTCGAGATGGCCGACCAGCTTGTCGAGCCATCCCGCGCCGACCCGAACGTTGGGCGCGAGCAGGGCCACGAAGTCGCACGTCGCCGCGCCGACGCCGAGCCGCGCGGCCGCGGCGAATCCCACCGCGGTCTCCGACGACACGAGGCGCGTCCGAGCCGCGTGCGCCTGCGCGAACGCGCGCAAGAACTGGGCGGTGGCGCCGCGCGATCCGTCGTCCACCAGGATCAGCTCGTCGCTGGGCCCCAGCGTGCAACGCAGGTTCTCCAGGCACGGTGCGATCGTGCCGAGCGCGTCGTCGACCACGACGACGACGCTGGCCGGCGTGCGCCCGGCGCGCGACGGCGCCTGCGCCGCCTGGCGCCGGTAGTCGAGATCGAACCAGGCGCGCGGCAGGCGCTCCATCCAGCGCTGCTGCAGGCGATCCAGGTTCGCCGCCTCGTTCTTGAAGCGGCCGCCGCTCACCGCCTCGTGGTGGGTGACCACGCTCTCGGCGACGAACAGGATCTTGCCGCCAGCCTCTCCGAGGCGCAGGCAGAGGTCGATGTCCTCGTAGCCGTTTTCGAAGCCCTCGTCGAAGGCGCCGGCGGCGCGAAAGGCGTCCGCGCGCACCAGCAGGCAGGCGCCGGTGACCGCGCGCACCGGACCGCTCGGCGGCGCCTCGGCGGCCGGCTTGCGGTAGCTGCGCGGGATCACCGACAGCGGATAGGGGAACCCGTACGCGAGCATCAGGCCCGCGCTCTGGATCGTGTCGTCGGCGAACAGGAGGCGACTGCCGGCGGCGGCGGCGACCGGGGGGTCGGCACGCACGGCCGCGAGCAACGCCGACAGCCACCCGCGCCGCGGCTCGGTGTCGTTGTTCAGAAAGAGGACGAATTCGCCGCGCGCCAGCGCCGCCCCCTGGTTGCAGGCGCGCGCGAAGCCCAGATTCGCGGCGTTGTGGTGCACGCGCACCTCGACCAGCCGCCCCGGCTGCGCGAGCTGCGCCAGCGCGGTCGCCGTCTCGTCGGTGGAACCGTTGTCGACGACGATCACTTCGTGGGCGACGTCGCGGCTCTGGTCGAGCACGGCGACCAGGCAGCGCACGGTGTACGCCCACTGGTTGTGAACCGGGATGACGATCGACACGGTGGGCGGCGTGAAGGCGACGGATCTCGACACGCGTCTTTCTGAAGCAAGCCGCAGACCAGCCAGATTTGTGGCGCGCGCCGGCGTGGCGACAGGGAACTCAAGCCGCGGGCACGAAACGTCGATGCGGGTTTGCAGGGGCAAGCGCATCACGTGGGCCAATTCGCCGTCAGCATCGCGACGCAGCCCGGTTTCGTGCACAGCGAAGCCTTTCGCGAGGTCGCGGAGTCGGTGCACCACGGCCTGCGCGCGCTGGGGCACGACTCGGTGCTGTCTGATCGCACCGATCGTCCTGACCTTGCTGACCTTGCTGACCTTGCCGGCCTTGCCGACCGCCGCCACATCGTCTTCGGATCGAACCTGATCTCGGCCAAGAATTGCCGGCTGCCGAAAGGGTCGATCCTCTACAACCTCGAGCAGATCTACGACGATTCGCCCTGGCTGACGAAGGACCTGATCGCGCTCTTTCGCCGCCACACGGTCTGGGACTACAGCCTGGCCAACATCGAGGCGCTGGCCCGCTACGGCATCGCCGCGCGCCACGTGCCGATCGGCTACGTGCCCGAGCTGACGCGCATCCCGCCCGCGCCCTATCGCGACATCGACGTGCTGTTCGTGGGGTCGATCGTCGAGCGGCGCCTCGCGGTCCTGCAGGCGCTGCACGAGCGCGGCGCCAACGTCATTCCGGCGTTCGGCGTCTACGGCGCCGAGCGCGACGAGCTCATCGCACGCGCCAAGATCGTGCTCAACGTGCATATGTACGAAGCCAAGGTCTTCGAAGTCGTGCGCGTGTCGTACCTGCTGGCCAACCGCTGCTTCGTCGTGTCGGAGCGCGGGCTGGACATCGCCGGGGAGCGGCCCTACGAGGAGGGCATCGCGTTCGTCGAGTACCACGAGCTGGTCAACGCGTGCCTCGGCTATCTCGCCGACGACCGGAGCCGCGACCGCACGGCGACCCGAGGCTTCGAGCTGTTCGCCGAGCGCCGCGTCCCGGACTTGTTGCGCGCGGTCTTGTAGGCGGACCCGCGACTAGAAGCAGCAGAGCGTCTGTTCGCCGGTGGCGGTCACGGCGCCTGACGGCGTGCTGACCGCGGGACAAACCGGCGCGGTCGGCGTTCCCGTGAAACCCGCGCTGCCGCAGTCGCCGCCGAAGCTGCAATTGTTGGTGTTCGACTGCAGCGCGCGATGGATCCCGGCCGTGCACGTGGTGGTGCTGCCGAAGTAGAACGCGACCTGCATCGGCGTGCAGCTGCCGGGCGTCTGCGTGCCGCAGCTGCATGCCGAGCAGCTGCGCGTGTCGGTGAAGCCGGTGTACCAGGCGCTGGCATCCTTCGTGTACCCCGCCGGGCACGCCTTCGCGCCCAGCGCCATTACGCAGTGGTTGGGCACCGCCTTGGGCACGCAGACGTAGCCCGGCGAGCAGCCGCCGCCGATGCTGCCGGCGCTGCAGAACTTGCGCGACGAACCCCAGGTCGCCGTCGAAACCTTGGCCGTGCCGTGCGGCGTGCACGAGCCGTTGGTGGCGACGTAAGCGCCGGCCCGCGCCTCGGTCGTCGTGGTGAACGTGCTGGCCAGGCAGGTCGTCGTCGCGGTCGTGGCGCCCCCGGCGAGCGTTGCGCTGATGCCGCCGGCGAGCGCGCCGCCGGTGTCGCCCACGTCGAGGCTGCAGGCCAGCGCAGACGCATACTTGTAGAGATTCGTCGAGCAGCTGATCGGCGCGTCGCACGAGCAGCCGGTGCAGCCGGCGCCAGGCGTGAGCATGGCGTTGATCGTCGACTCGCCGCCGTCGAAACGCACCGGGCACGCGGTCACCGGATCCGTCCACATGCCGGCGACGAAGCCGCTGGATCCGGCCGCTGGCACGCAGGTCGTCGACGCGTTGCACGCCGGATCGTCGCAGTCGGTGTGGCCGTTGCAGTCGTCGTCGATGCCGTTGAAGCAGTCCTCCGCCGACTGGAAGACGCAGCCCTTCTCGACGCCGGCGTCGAGAAGGCCGCCCGCGCCGCTGTCGACGCCGGCCCCGCCGGCGCCCCCGCTGCCACCGTCGATGCCTCCGCCCTGGCCGCCCGCTCCACTGCCGGCGTCGGCGCCTCCCGAACCGCCGGCGCCCGCGCCGCCCGTGCCGGTCGCCGCGTCGCCGCTTTCGCCGTCGTTGCCCGCGTCGAACGGCGTGGCGCCGAGCTGCATCGAAAGCGAGCTGCACCCCGACGCCAGCGTGACGGTGCTGGTGATCGTGGAGAACGGCAAACCGTTCTTGCGCGCGGTGAGCACGATGGTGACGCGGTTGCCAGCCTGGTATCCGTCGGGAAAGTCGACCTCGACTGTGCCCTCGGCGGCCCCGGGCGTGTGATCAAAGGTCTCGGTGCGAAGAGGCGCGCCCTCTGGCTTGACGTCGATCGTCACCTTCTCGGCGCTGGCGCCGCTGGCGACGAAGTCGACGGTGACGAAGAGCGTGCCGTCGCGGCAGGTGCGCGTGCTGCCGCACCCGGCGAAACCGAGCGCAACGCTGGC
The DNA here is from genome assembly GCA_964571275.1 of uncultured Myxococcales bacterium. Classification (GTDB taxonomy): domain Bacteria; phylum Myxococcota_A; class Polyangia; order Fen-1088; family Fen-1088; genus DASRQZ01. Next base: position 22,938 of record CAZNCQ010000059.1, on the reverse strand, counting down.
CGCGCCGAGCACGAGAAGAACCCGCCGCGCCCGCGCGCACGTCATTTCACGGTCCCCAGCGACGGCGACGGATCCTTGGGTCCGCCGAGCGCGACGACGAGCACGACGACGACGGCGGCGACGACGGCGCCGCCAACCGCACCCCAGAAGAGTGGCTTCTGCAGCAGCGATCGCTTCTCCGTGTCCGCGGGCGCGGCCTGCGCGACCAGCACCGGCGCCGCCGGTTTGCTGTCGACCACCGCCGGCAACGCCGGCTTCGCGGCCGTCGGATCGGACACCGCCGCAGGAGCGCTGGCAATCACGACCGCGGGCGAAGCCGCAGGCGGCGCCGTCGGCTCCGGCGCCGGCGATCCGGGCGGCAACGTGCTCGGCATCGTCGTGATCGGTGGCGAGGTCGCGAGCTGCCGATCGCGTTCGATCGCCTTTTTCAGCTCCTGGACGCGCGTCTCGACCTCGCTGCGCCTGACCGCCTTGGGATAAAGACGCAGGTAGTTCTGATAGAGCGCGACCGCCCGTTCCTTGTTGCCGCCCAGCCGGTGGGCCTGCGCCGCGTTGTAGAGCAGCGCCGGATCCGGCTTCAGCTCGAACGCCTTTTCGAAGTTCTCGGCGGCCACCGGATAGTGACCGAGCGCGAACGACGCCGACGCCTTGTCGAAATAGGCGCGCGCCTCGCTCTGCGAGCCACCATCGCCGGCGGCGTGTGCGACCGAGACGGGTAGGCACACGCACGCGAGCAGCAGCAGCACCGGGCGCAAGGCCGGGATCCGTGCCGCCGTCGATGTCGGTGTTGGTGAATCCACGCCGACAGGTTCGACACTAACCGCGGCCTCCTTTAATGTCGCTAGCCTGCGGCGAGCCGTCGCCGCGCGTCGCGGCCCGACCGTGTCGGTGCCGGTGGCCGAAGGTCGCAGCCGCCGTGGCGTCGCGCCGGGCGGGTCACTCGCGTGCGCGGCGGCGCATGAAGGTTCGGATCGCGAGCCGGCGCACGAGCATCGCCACCGCCACTTTTGCCGCGCGGCCGGCCAGCCGGCGGAGCGTACCCCGCGACCCGTTCGCCGAGGCGTCGGAACGTCCGGAGATCTGCCACAGCCGGAAGAGCCGCGCCGCGGGCGAACGCCCGCGACGACGGCGGTGGATGCGCGCGATCGCGAGCGCCGTGCCGCCGCCCACAGCGCCGAGTGCCAGCGCCGCACCCGCCGCGAAGAAAAGCGGGTGGCGTCGCGCCTGCAACCTCACGTCGAACGCTTCGCGCCGGCGGCGGTCCAGCTCTCCGAGCAAGCCCTCGAGCCGGCGGTGGGTCGCGTCGATGTCGGCGCGCAGGCGATCGCCGTCGCTCGCCTCGCCGGTGGTCGCGTCGTTGCCGCGCCCGCGCCAGGGTGCCGTGCTCATGTGTCGCGCTCCGGTGACCAGTGCAGATCGGCCTTCAGGACCTGGCGGGTCCGCGCGAGCGGCCCTCGCACGCGGTGCCTCCAGCCGACCCCGGCCGCAACCGCGCTGATGACCAGCACCGCGCCGCTGACGATCAACCCCGCGCCCCACCCCGGCATCACGCGCGCCAGCGCCAGGATCGTCGTCACCAACAGCAAGATGGCGCCGATGACTGCGCCGGCACACGCCGCGCTGAGACAGCCGACCGCGATCGCCTCGGTGCGCAGGTCCTCGCGCAGCTCCAGGCGGACGAGCTCGATCTCCTTGCGCACGAGGTGCACCCCCTCGCCGCGGATCCCCTGCAGCAGCTCGCGCAGCGAGGGCCGCGCGACCGGCCGCCGCGCCTCGAGCTGCGTCCGCTGTGCCTGCGCATCCAACGCTCCCCGCACCGCCGCCATGCCGGCCTCCTGTCTGGAAGCTAAGGCCCCGCGACGAGAACGGAAGCGACGCCACTCGACCGCGCCGGACGCGCCGGCGATTTCCCGTTGCGGAACGGGAGTCCCGGCCCCACGATAGGCACCGCTCCCGACGGTCCAACACAAACGGAGACCCGTGACGCCCGAGGCCCCAGCGCCGAATCGCGAAGTTGCCCCCTCGCAGGTGACACTGAAGACCATCTTCACCGTGTCGTTCGGGGTCTTGCTGGTATTGGCGCTGGTGATGGCGGCCATCCACTCGCTGGTGGCGATCACCTTGACCAGCACCGCCGTGCTGCTGGCGGTCGCGCTCGATCATGCGGTGCAATGGCTGGTGCGCCGCCGCTTTCCGCGCATCCTGGCGATCGGCACGGTCACGATCGCCATGCTGGGCCTCATCACCGGGTTTGGGTTCACGCTGATCCCACCCGCCGTCGATCAGGGCAAGGCGCTGATGCAGCAGGCACCGGCCTTCATCCACACCGCACGCCGGAGCCGGATCTTCCTGCGGCTCGATCATCAGTTTCACATCGCCGACCGCATCGAGCAGTCGGAGAAGGGCGTGCCGGAGATGCTCGAGGGCGCGGCGACGCCGATCCTCACCGCGCTCGGCGGCCTGCTCACGCTCGCGGGCGCGCTGGTCACGATCTTCTTTCTGACCGTCTTCATGCTGATCTTCGGCGGCCGCGTGGTCCGCGCCGCGCTCGCCGAAGCACGGCCCGAGCGGCGAGAGATCTACGAGAACGTGGTGCACAAGATCTATCGCTCCATCGGCGGGTACCTGAGCGGGCTCACGCTGATCTGCACGATCAACGCGACGCTCACCACGACGTTCCTGGCCATCAACCGCGTGCCGTTCTTTCTGCCGCTCGGCATCCTGAGCGGCGCCTCCAGCACGATTCCCTACGCCGGGCCCTTCGTGACCGGAACGCTGATCTCCCTCATCGCGCTCGTCACCGGCGGCTCCTGGCACGGGCTCGCGAGCGCGATCTACTTCATCCTGTACGGCCAGCTCGAGGGCAACGTGCTGAGCCCGCTGATCTTCCGGCGCACCGTGCACGTGAACCCGCTGGTGGTCACGGTGTCGGTGCTGTTCCTGGGTGAAATCGCCGGCATCATCGGCGCGATCGTCGCGGTGCCGGTCGTCGCGGCGCTGCAGATCATCGCGCGCGAGATCCTGCAGGAGCGGCGCCAGCAACTGGATCTGCAGCGCAGCGCGCGCCACCTGATCGCGACGCCGGCTGACACCACCGATGTCTGAGAACCGGCATCGCCGGCCGCTTCCGCTGCCGACGCGCCAGGAGTTCGCGCGGCACATGAGCCGCAGCCTCTTTGTGTCGAGCGCGCTCATCGCGGTCTCACTGGGCGTGGGCGTGGTCGGCTATCACCTGACCGCCGGGCTCGACTGGGTCGACGCGCTCCTCAACGCGTCGATGATCCTGACCGGCATGGGGCCGGTGTCGCCGCTATCGACCACGGGCGCCAAGCTGTTCGCCAGCGCCTACGCGCTCTTCAGCGGTGTGATCTTCATCGCCAGCGCGGGTGTCGCGGTGGGGCCCGTGGCGCATCGTTTCTTGCACCGCTTCCACGTCGAGCTCGACGATACGCAAGAACCGGTGGTGCGTCCCGCGCCGAAATCCGGTAAACCTGAGCCCTAACTGACTTGGGCGTACAGGAGGCGAACATGCGGACATCACACCAGCTCGTAAAGCGCGCGGTCGTGATCGGGGCGGTCGGAATCGTCGGTTTCCTTTTTTGGAACCTCGGCGGCGCGGTCGCCAAGACCACCAGCACTTCCAGCACGAAGAAAGACAAAGCGGACACGACAGCGGCGAGCCGAGGCAACGCCCCGCCGGGCGTGACGCTGAACGCCTGCGGTTGCTATCGCCAGGGCGAGTCGTGCATGTGCACCAACAAGAACGCCAAGTGCGAGTGCGCAGGCGATTGCGAGCCGGTGGGCTGCGAGGAGAAGCGGCAGAAAGAGATGGACCGCGAGGTCGCTGCCGAGGTCAAGCGCGCCGAGGAAGACGAGAAGAAGCGGCAGGCCGCCGAAGCCGAGAGCGAGCGAAAGGCCGCCGAAGCCCAGGCCGCGCGCGAAAAGGCCGAGGAAGGCGACGACGACGACACGGCCACCGCGGGCACCGACAAGGCCGAGACGGCCGGTGACAAGCCTGCCGAAAAACCAGCGGAAAAGGCCGCTCAGAAGCCCGCGGCGAAGCCACTGCACAAGGGGCGTACCTCGAAGAAGGCGGCGCGCAGCAGCGGCTGACGTCGCGCCTTGGCGCCCGCACAGCGCCGGGCCGCTCCTGGCCGCTCAGCGGTCCAGCGCCTCGCGCACGCGGCGCGCCAACATCGTCGGCGTGTACGGCTTCTGCAAGAAGTTGATCCCCTCGTCGAGCACGCCGTCGGCGCTGATCGCGTTCTCCGAGTGGCCGGAGCTGAACAGGATGTGGATCCCCGGCTGCAGCGTTGCCAGGCGCGTCGCCAGCTCGCGGCCGCCCATCCGCGGCATCACCACGTCGGTGATCACCAGGTCGATACGCTCCATCGTGCGCTCGACCAGCTCCAGCGCGCGCAGCCCGTCCGGCGCGGTGATCACGCGATAGCCGAGCGCGCTCAGCGCCTCGCGCGCGACGCGCAGGATCGTCTCCTCGTCCTCGACCAGCAGCACCGTCTCGTTGCCGGCCGAGGCTGTCGTCGTCGCGGCCGGCGTCCAGATCGAGATCGGCTGCGGCGGCGTCGCTCCGATCATGCGCGGAAAATGGACGCGAAACGTGCTGCCCTGGCCGGGCGCGCTGGTGAACGCGATGTTGCCGCCCGCCTGCTTGACGATGCCGTGGCACATCGCCAGGCCCAAGCCCGTCCCCTCGCCCGTCGGCTTGGTCGTGAAGAACGGCTCGAACACGCGCGACTGCACCTCGGGCGTCATGCCGACGCCGTTGTCGGTCACCGTCAGCAACACGTACTCGCCCGGCGAGGTCTCCGCGTGCGTGCGGCAGTAGTCGTCATCGAGGAGCGCGTTGCGCGTCTCCAGCACGATGCGCCCCGACTCCCCGACGGCGTCGCGCGCGTTGACGACCAGGTTCATGATCACCTGCTCCAGGCTGCCGACGTCGACCTTGACCTTGCCCAGCGACGGCGAGAGCGAAAGCGTCAGCGTCAGGTTCTCGCCGACCAGGCGGCGGATCATCACGCCCATGCGCTGCAGGACCTCGTTGAGATCGACCACCTCGGGCCGAACCATCTTCTTGCGCGCGAACGCCAGCAGCTGCTGCGTCAACGCCGCGCCCCGCTTCGCCGCCTCCATCGCGCCCGCCAGGTACTCGGCCGCCGGCGAATTCGGTCCGGCTTCCATCAGGCCGAGCTCGATGAAGCCCATCATCGACGTGAGCAGATTGTTGAAGTCGTGCGCGACGCCGCCCGCCAGCTTGCCGATGCTCTCCACCTTCTGCGATTGGCGCAGCTGCTCCTCGAGCTGAGCCTTGGCGCGGTCCGCCTCGCGCCGCTGGCTGATGTCGTTGGCGAAGCCGTGCCACAACGTCGAGCCGTCGGGCTGGGTCTCGGGCACGGCGTTGCCGTAGAACCAGCGCAACTCGCCGTCGGGGAACTTCACGCGGAACTCCGCCTGCCAGGGGTGCAGCGTGCTCGCCGAGTAGCGGATCGACTCGACGACGTCGTCGTGGTCGTCGGGGTGCAAGATCGCGAACATCTTGCTCGCGTCCTCGCGCACCTCCTCCGGCGACACGCGGAACAGCTCGCGGATGCGGTCGCTGGCGTAGGGCAGGCACGACGTGCCGTCGGGCCGCAGCTTGAACTGAAAGACCAGGCCCGGCACCTGGCTGGCAATTTTTTGCAGCCGCGACGCCAGCTCGTGGCTGCGCTCCTCGTTGCGGCGGCGTGCGGTGACGTCGGTCGCGCACAACGTCGCCGCGACGACGCGGTCACCTTCGATCATCGGACCGGCGCGCACCGAGTACCAGCGCCGTTCGCCGTCGGAGGTCGGCGCGCTGCGCACCTCGTACTCGTCGAACATGCGCTGCGTGAACACGCGATCCAGCGCGGCAGCCACGCGGTGATGCGATTCGGGCGGGACGTAATCGTAGCAGCTGCTGCCCACCACCTCCGACGTCACCAGCGGCGCCCGCGCTCGGTTGATGAACAGGATCTTCCCGGCGCGGTCGACCATCATGATCGCGTCGGGCGCTGTCTCGAGGATGGAGCGCAGCCGCGCCTCCGAAGCGCGGCGCTCGCTCTCGATCGCCGCGTCGGCCCCGACCTCCCCACGCTTGCCATCAATCGACATGAGCGGCCGACCCCTCTGCATCGACCATGCTGCCACCCTTCGCCGGCGCGCACAACATCAGGCACATCGCAAATTGGGAGGCCAGGCCGCGGGCGATCCCGCGTTCCGCGCCGGCGTCCGCCCGCGCGGCGCGCTTCATTTCGCGCGCCGCAACGTCCCCGCAAACGCCAGCCAGAACAGCAGCAACGATGCGATCGCCGCAGACGCGGCGTTGATCGAGAGGGCCCAACGAGCGCCCCAGTGGTCCCAGATCCAACCGGTGCCGAAGCCGGCGGGCAACGCGGCCACGCCGACGAAGCCGTGGTAGAGGCCAAAGGCCCGGCCCCGCGCGCCCGGCTCGGCCAGGTCGGCGATGATCGCGCGCTCGGCGCCCTCGGCCAGGCCGTGATAAAGCGCGTAGGCGACGAACAGCGCCAGGATCTGCCAGCCCGCGGTGGCGAAACCAAAGCCGAGGTAGGTCAGCGCATAGGCGAACCAGCCGGCCGAGACGACGACGGCGCGCGAGTGGCGATCGGACAGCGCGCCGCCGGGGATGGCGACCGCCGACTTCACCAGGTGGTGAAAGAACCAGAGCAGCGGGATCGCAGCCGGGCTCCAGCCGAGCTCGCGCGCGCGCACGAGCAGGAACGCATCCGACGAGTTGCCGAGCGCGAAGAGCACGCACACGGACAGGTAGAACGCGAAGCCTTTTTGCAGGCCGCCGCGCGTGCGCGCCGCCGCCGCCGCCTGCGCGGGCGCCGGCGCCGGATCGGTCGCGCGCGGGTCCTTGAGCCGCACGAACAACAGGACCGGCGCCAAGAGCCCGAAGAACGCCGCGATGGCGAACGTCCAGCGCAACGACAAACCCAGCGCCACCAGCCCGCTGGCGAGCAACGGCCCGATCGCCGCGCCCAGATGGTCCATCGATCGATTGAGGCCGAACGCACGGCCGCGCTCGGTCGGCTTGACCGAGTCGGCGAGCAACGCGTCGCGCGGGCCAGAGCGGATTCCCTTGCCCGTGCGATCGAGCAGGCGCGCCGCGAGCACCTGCCCGGGGCCCCCCGCCAGCGCGATCCCCGCGCGCGCGATCGCTGGCAACAGGTAGCCGCCCGTGACCATCAGGCGCCGCGGCCCGCGGTCCGACAGCCGACCGGCGAGCATCTTGACCACGCTGGCGAGCGCGTCGGCGCTCCCTTCGATCAGGCCGAGAAAGCTCATCGGCGCGCCGAGCGACGCCAGGAACACGGGCAGCAGCGGGAAGATCGCCTCGCTGGAGACGTCATTGAACAGGCTCGCGAATCCGAGCAGCCAGACGACGCGCGGCAGGTGTCCCACGCGCGGGAACAGCCCGCTCTTGCGCCGCGGCGCCGGCGGCCCCGGCATGACGACGGACGGCGCCTCGGCCGCGGTCACGAGGCGTGCGCCACCCCGGTTCTCGTCTCCGGGAACGCTGCCGTCTGCCACGCCCGATTTTCTACCGGGGACGGCGTTCCCCACCAGAAAATTTTTTTCCCAAGACAGAGGGGTGCGTTCTATCTTTTGGCTCGTGGAATGGACGCCGAAGTGTCCCACGTGCAAGCGCGCCCTGACCGCCCCACCGGGTGCGCCGGCCGACGCCTGGCCGCACCGGCCGTTTTGCTCGGAGCGGTGCCGCTCCATCGACCTCGGCAGCTGGCTCGACGGCGCTTACCGCATCAGCACGCCCGTCAGCGAGGAAGATCTCGACGGAGGGCTCGCCGACCAGGACGACTCCTCCGACGACGGCCACACCAACTGACGGCGCGCGCCCATCCGCCGCGCCTGCCCCGCCAACCCGCCGAGGAGACCCGCGACATGCCCACCGCCGACGAAGCTCAGCACGATGTGCGGGAGCTCATCCGATCGATTCACGAAGATCGCCAGGCCGCCAAGCTCAAGGAAAAGCGCGAGAGCTGGACGCGCTACGTCTCGCTGATGATCGTGCTCCTGGCGGTAGCGACCGCGATCGGCTCGCTGAAGTCGGGCGGCTTCGGGAGCCGGGTGATGCTGACCCAGGCGCAGGCGTCCGACACCTGGGCGTTCTATCAGGCCAAGAGCATCAAGCGGCACATCGCCGAGCTCGCGACCCGCACCGCGGCGGCGCCCGAGAACGCGACGCACGCCGCCGAGGAAGCCGCCCGCTACCAGAAAGAGGAAGCCGACGTCCAGGCACACGCGCGCGCGCTGGAAGCGGAGCGCGACGCCGCCGCGAGGCACGGCAAGCCGCTGGGGTTCGCGATCGCGTCTTTGCAGATCGCGATCGCGCTCGCGTCGGTCTGCCTGATCACGAAGCGCAAACCGCTGTGGGCGGCGTCGGCGCTGCTCGGCGGCCTTGGAATCGGCTACCTGATCTACGGGCTCTACTTCGTCGGCTGAACGGCGGCCGGGAACGTCCCGGTGATCGGCCCCAGCGCGGGCCCGGGCGTCGCGCCCGGCGCCGCCGCGTCGCGCCGCTTGACCATGGTGATCTCGTTACCGACGTCGTTGTGGCGCACCTCGTCCATGAACGTGCGGATCAGAAAGAGTCCGCGCCCCGTGCGGCGCTCCAGGTTCTGCGGCAGCGTCGGATCCGGCAGTGACGCGAGGTCGAAGCCTTGCCCTTCGTCGCGGATCACGTAGGTCACCTCGTTGCGTGTCTCGCGCGCGACCAGGTGCACACGGCGGCGCGCAAACGGCTCCTCGTGCGGCCGGCGGCCCGCCAGCTGGGTGAACTGCGCCTCGTCGTCCTCGAGCAGCGCCGAGGTCAGATCCAGGTTGCCGTGATAGATGGCGTTGACCAGCGCTTCGCGCAGCGCGACCGCGACGCGGATCAGGCCGGTCTCGTCGCACAGCTGCATGCGATTGAGGTTCGCCTCCAGCTGCCCGATGAGCGGCGCGATCGCGCCGATGTCGTTGCCGAGCTCGTAGTGCGACTCGGTGCGCGTCAGGCAGGCGAGGATGTGCCTCTGGCTCAGATCGGCGCGCGCGATCTCCAGCACGCTGACCACGGTGTCGACCAGCTCGGCGGCCAGGTTGCGCTTGGCGACGTAGCTGGCCGCGCCCTTGCGCAGCGCCTGCACGGCGATCTCCTCGCTGCCGTGCGCGGTCATCAAGATCACCGGCAAGCCGGGCAACGTCCGCCGCACCGTCTCCACCAGCGCCAGGCCGTCCATCTCCGGCATCTGCAGATCGGTCAGGACCAGATCCGGCGGGCGCTCGGCGATCGCCGCCAGCGCCTCGCGCCCGTTGGACGCGAACGCCGGCGTCAGGTCGGCGCGCTTCTTGAGCAGGCCACCCGCGCGCGCGCGATCGACCGGCGAATCGTCGACGACCAGTACGACCGCCATCAGCCCCGCCCGCTCCCCGCCGACTCACCGCCCAGCAGCGCCGACGCGGAGCCAGTGGCGGTTGCGGACGGCGCCGCGGCGCCGCCGGCGTCGCGCGCCACATAGGCGGTCAGGTCGGCGCGCGCGCGTTCGATGCGCCGTTCGAGCACCGCCAGCGCGGCCGGCGCGCCCGCCAGGTTGCCGTCGGCGCCGATGCGCTCCAGCAGCATCGCGGCGTCGAACGCGCTCGAGGCGCCGCAGCTGTCGACCGCGCCCTTCACCGCGTGCGCGGTCGCGCGCAGCGCCGGCGCGTCCCGCCGATCGAGCGCGCCGCGCAGCGTCTGCATCCAGCTCGGAATCTCGTGCAAAAAGACGGTAATCAGCTCCTTGAGGAGATCGCGATCGCCGCCGGTCCGCTCCAGCGCCACGCGCTCGTCGAAAGCGGTGCTGGTCTCGGCGGCCGCGTCCGGCGCAGCGCCGCCGGGAATCGGCGTGCGGCGCTTGGTGCCGAGATCCGCCGGCGTCAGCCGATCGATGGTGTCGAACAGCTCCTTGAACTGCACCGGCTTCGACACATAGCCGTCGAATCCGGCGCTGAGACAGCGCTCGCGGTCGCCGCGCATGGCGTGCGCGGTGATCGCGATCAGCGGGATGTGCGCGCCCGTGCTCTGCTCGTTGGCGCGGATCGCCGCCGTCGCCTCGAAGCCGTCCATCTCCGGCATCTGCACGTCCATCAGCACCATGTCGAACGACGACTGGCCGAGCGCATCCAGCGCGGCGCGCCCGGTGCGCGCCAGCGTGACCTCGTGCCCGGCCTTCTCGAGCAACCGGCGCATGAGCCTTTGATTGATGATGTTGTCCTCGGCCAGCAGCAGGCGCAGCGGCTGCATCGGCGCCGGCGTGCGCGCGTCGTCGTTGGCCAACGCCGGATGGGCGTCGCCAGGGCGCAGCGCCTGCAGGACCGCCTCGTAGAGATCGCTCTTCTTGATCGGCTTGGTGACGTGCGCGGCGATACGCAGCTCGCGCCCCGACGTGCGCTCGTCGCGCCGAGTGGCCGTGGTCAGCATCATGACGATGGGCGCGCGCACCCCGCGCAGCTGCAGCTGCTCGGCGAATGCGAAGCCGTCGACGTCCGCCATGCCGGCGTCGATCAAGATGAGGTCGAATGGCGCGCCGTCGGTCTCGGCGCGCGCCAACGCCTCGTTGCCGATCGTCGCCGTCCCCGCCAGCGTCGGCACCAGGCCCCAGCCGAGCAGCATCTCGCCCAGGATGCCGCGCATGGTGCGGTTGTCGTCGACGATGAGGACGCCCGCGCCGCGCACCTTGGCCGGCACGGCGCGCTCGGGCTGCTGCACGGCGCAGCGCTCGAACCGCGTCGTGAAGTGAAACACGCTGCCCTTGCCGGCCTCACTCTGCACCCAGAGCTCGCCGCCCATCATCTCGGCCAGGCGCGAAGAGATCGTGAGACCCAGGCCGGTCCCCTCGTACTTGCGCGTGCTCGATCCGTCGGCCTGCGCGAACGCCTCGAAGATCATGCGCTGCTTCTCGGCCGGGATCCCCATGCCCGTGTCGCGCACCTGAAAATGCAGCCGCACCTCTGGATCGCCGACCTCGATCGCGTCGGCGATCACGAACACCTCGCCCTTGTCGGTGAACTTGATGGCGTTGCCGACGAGATTGATCAGGATCTGCCGCAGCCGCAGCGAGTCGCCGATCAGGTTGCGCGGGATCGTCGGCGAGATGCGGTAGCCGAGCTCGAGCCCCTTTTCGTGCGCCCGCAGCGCCAGCGTCTTGGTGGCGTCGCCGATCACCTCGGGCAGATCGAACTCCGCGTTGTCCAGCTCCAGCCGGCCGGCCTCGATCTTCGAGAAGTTGAGGATGTCGTTGATGACCATCAGCAGCGAGTCGGCCGACACCTTGACCATCTCCAGATACTCGCGCTGCTCGCGCGTCAGGTCGGTGCGCAGCGTGAGCTGGGTCAGGCCGATGATCCCGTTCATCGGCGTGCGGATCTCGTGGCTGACGTTGGCGAGGAACTGGCTCTTGGCGCGGTTGGCCGACTCGGCAGCCTCCTTGGCCAGCTGAAGCTCAGCCTCGGCCTTGCGTTGTTGCGTCACCAGGGCGCGCAGTGACGCCGAGTGCTCGCGCTCGTTTTGCAGCGACTGCTCGTTCATGCGATCGGCGCGCCGCTTGGAAATGCCGGCCATCACGACCATCGTCGGTGTCGTGATCGCGTAACCGATGACACGCAACAGGCTGTCCGCATCGTAGTGAAACAACCGCCCCGGGATCGAGTAGTACGACCCGAAATAAAGACAGGCGATCGCATGGCTGAGCAAACCGCTCTTGATCCCGCCGGAAAAGGCGGAAAACACCACGATCATCACCAGCAGCGACGGCGGATTGGGGATCTTGACCTTGAAGGTCTGCGCCAGCTCGATCGCAAAGACCGTGCCCGCCGCGAGCAACGGCCCCACGAGCAGCGACCAGACCTGCTGCCACGTTCGGGAGCCGTGCGCCGAAGGAGGTTGGTCGCTCATGACAGACAGCGACAACACCCCACCCGGGCTCCGTCGCCAGACGAACGCTAACACGTCCGCCGCCTTTTTGCGGCTGCCGTTCGGATTTGCCCATTGGCACGATCCGACCGCCCGGACACCTGCCGCCGCCTCGCGTCAGCCCCCGCTGCGGCCCATCCGGTCGAACGCCTCGGGATGAATCAGGCGGGCCAGCTGCTCCAGACCGGCCACGGCGTGCTGTGAGATGGCCGTGATCGCCGACGCCGGCAGCACCTGGACCCGCCCCGTGCGCACCGCCGCTAGCTGCGACCAGCCGGCGCTGCGCGCCAGCGCGTCTGGCAAGACCGGTGTGGGACCGAAACCCGGAATCACCACGACCTCGGGGCGCAGGGCCAGCACGCTCTCGAAGCCGATCTCGGCGACGCCCCGCAGTCCCATTTCGCGCGCGACGTTGAAGCCCCCGGCGCGGTCGATCATCTCGTCGATCAGCGCGCCGGTGCCGCGCGTGTAGCCGGGCGGTTCGTAGTAGAGCACGCGTGGCCGCGGCCGGCCGCGCACCCGGGCGTCGACGGCGGCCAGGCGCTGTTCGATCGAGTGGGCCAGCTCCTCGGCGCGCGTCTCGGCGCCGACCGCCGCGCCCGTGAGGCGAATGTCGGCGATGACGCCCGCGAACGAATCCCAGCCCGCGAAGCGCACCAGCGGAATGCCGGCGCCGTCGAGCAGGCGCACGGTCCCCTCGTCGGTGAAGTTGGTGACGAACACCAGGTCGGGGCGCAACGAAATGATCTCCTCGGGCTCGCCGCGCACGCGCGCGATCGGCGGCGGGAACGCGTGGAGGCAGTTCGAGCTCGAGGGATCGTCGGCGTAGATCGAGACCGCGGCCAGGCGAGACGGATCGACCAGCGCCGCCAGGATCTCGTCGCTGGCCAGGTAGCCGGAGACAATCCGTCCGGGCGGCGCCGCGATGGTCCTCGCGTGTCCCGACGGATCGACCAGGCGCTTGGGGAACGACGCCCCCTCGATGCGGCAGGGATGGAAATCGCGCGCGCCGACCATCGCGCCCGAGATGGGGTGCCAGATCCGCGACAACAGCGGACCCACGCCGAGCGCGGCGGCGAGCGCCGCGCCCAGCGACAGCCATCGATAGCGGGCGCTTCCCATCAGACGAGCCATGACCTCGAGCGCGCGCCGATCAGTACCAGGCGACCTCGCGCGGCGGCAGGTGCTGCGACGGGTTGGCGTCGATGTCGACGGTCGCGGCGCCGCCGAGATCCAGCACGTGCACCCGTGGATTGGTCGTGTCGGCGTCGGGCACGAACAGCGACGGCGGCGTGGTCGCGAACGCGGTCCGCCCCAGATTGAACGCACCGCCCTGGATCGACATGGTCGGCGTGTCGGTGACCAGATTGATCGACCAGAGCGTGTCGGGCGCGGTCTGCGCGTTGCTGGTGAAATCGATCGCGCCGAAGGTCGCGGTCCAGATCTGGTCATTGGACACCGGCGCGACCCATGAAAAATTGAGCGGCTGCGTCCCCGTCCAGGTCGCCGGCACGACCGACATCAGGCTCGGCGTCGCGCCGCTGACATCGACGATCGCGATGCCCGACGTTTGCGATTGATCGGCGGCGGACGAGTCGCCCCCGCAGCTGACGTAAAGCATCTGGGTCGCCGCCACGTACTCCATGCGCGCGCAACCGGCCAGTCCCGTCAGGTCGAGCATCCCGCTCACCTGATCGCTCGCGGTGTCGACGACGACCACGCGCCCGGTGCCGGTCGCCGTGTAGTCGGCGCTCTGGCTCGCGAGCGTCACGTAGAGCTTGTCGCCGACCAGCATGCCCTTGTCGGGGCGCGCCTGGACGGTGGCGCCGGTGACCGTGGCGGCGAACGGCGCCAGGTCGATGCGGCCGACGATCGTCGGCTGCGGCGACGACGAGGGATTGATGATGAGGAGATCTTCACCGCGCGACATCGGGTCTGCGGTGGGCGTCGGGTTGGTGCCGAAACGGGTGACGTAAGCCTTGATCGAGCTGGCCGAGATCACGTCGTGCGGGAACGCCTTGAAGTCGCCGACCGACAGCTGGTGGCGGATCTTGCAGGTCTGGGGATCGACCCAGGTGAGCGCGCCATTCACGTCGTCGATCAGCACGACGTCGCCGCCGGACTGTGGCCGCGACGGCAGCGCGACGTCGCCGGACAGCACCAGCGACAGCGTCGGCGGCACGGTATTCGAGTCGACGCAGTCATCGTGGACCACGAGGCGTGTCGCCGGGTCGATCAGCGACAAGCTGGTCGAGCTGTAGTCACTGTTGAGCACGGCGAGCCCGGTGCTGGGGATCGTCGCGTTGGTGTTCGAGCCCGTCGAGCTGTCGCAGCCGATGCCGACGCCGATGCCGACGAGGGCCAGCGCCGCCGCGGGCGCCAGCGAGAGCACGAGCCGGCGTGAACGCCGGAGAACTTTCGAGCAGATCATGATGTCACTCCTTTTTCGATTCGTTGGACCACATGAGCGAAAGAAAGATCGAACGGCCGGGCAGCGGGTACTGCACGACGTCGAGAGCGCGCGCGTCGGTCAGGTTCTTCGCGCTGAGCGCCAGCAGCAGGCCGGTGCGCGGCGACGCCACCTGGACACCGGCCCCGAGCAAGAGGCGCGTCGCGATCGGGACGATGTCGGCGCTGTCGAAGTACGCGCCGGTCTGGAAGTCGCCCTCGACGTACGCGCCGGCGACCAGCGCGCGCCCGAGCGCGAGGCGGCGCAACTGCGGGCGCAGGTAAGCGTGCACGCGCGGGCGCAGCGGCAGCTGCTTGCCGTTGTGCGCCGCCACGTCGCTGGCGTCGCGCGCGTCCAGGTAGGTCGCCTGCCCGGTGACGCGCACGCGGCGACCGAGATCGACGTCGAGATCCTGCTCCGCGCCCCAGATGCGCGCGCGGCCGATGTTGTCGACGCGCGCCTGGCTGTATGAGACCGGCACCCACTCGATCAGATCGTCGACGCGCGCTGCGTAGACGCCGGTGCGCCCGGTGATCGCCGCGCGCCCACCGCCCGCGTGATATTCGGCGGCGACGTCGCCGTTCCAGCCAACCTCCGGGCGCAGCAGCGGATTGCCGAGCAGCGGACCGGTGTCGCCGTACAGCTCGAGGAACGAGGGCGCGCGGCCGTATCGGCCGGCGTTGGCCTTGAGCGTGATCTGCGAGGAGAGAGGCCGCGCCAGACCGAGGCGCGCGACCGGAAGGGTGTGAACGATGGGCGCCGACGCCGGCCGCTGCCGCTGGAAGAGCGCGTCGCGCCCGGTGACGACGTCGCGGACGACCTCGACCCGCACGCTCGGCACGATGTCGAGATCGATGCGCCGCCACCAGAAGCCGGCTTCGACGCCCGCCACGCCGGCCAGGCGTTCGGCCGGCACGCCGACCGGCGTCGCCTCGAGCTGGTTGACCGGTTGGAACGTCTCGCGGCGCGCCTCGGCCATCGCGGCGCCGCGCGCCCACTCGGTGAACGGGCGCGCGGCATTCACGGTCGCGCCGGCGGACAGCGTGGTGTCGTCGGTGCGCGCCGGGATCGCGCCGACCTCGCCATCGGGATCGATGAAGCGATCGCGCTGGCCCGACGCGAAGAGCTGCGCGTGCAAGCGGCTGCTCGCGCCCAGGTCGTCGCGCGAATCGTAGCTGGCGTAGCCGATACCGCGCGTGGTGTCGAACTCGGCGTGCTGGGTTGGAAAGAGCCCTCTGCCCGGCAGGCCGTGATCGCGCCCGAACGCGATCGCGCCCAGGCTCAGCTGCCGGCGGCCAGGCAGATCGATCGCGGCGCGAAGCGCGCCATCGACCTGCGTGAGGTGGTTGTTCGAGCGAAGGACGTTGCTGTCGTCGGACGGATTCGCCGCCGTGCCGTTGTCGTTCAGGTAGTCGAACCCGTCGGCGACGATCGCGTGCGCGCCGCCATAGACGTGCAGGCGTCCGGTCGAGCCCGACGCGGTGGCGTCGCCGAATCGCGTGCCGAAGGATCCGGCGCCGGCGCGCAGGGTGAAGCGCGGCGGTCCCGACGGCGCGCGGGTCGTGATCGAGACGATGCCGCCCAGCGCCGACTCGGCGAACCCGATCGGCGTGGTGCCGCGGTAGATCTCGATGCGTTCGACGTCGCCGAGCGGCAGCGTCGACAGATCGATCGATCCGCCCGCGGCGACCGCGAGCGGGACGCCGTCGACGTAGAAGCGCACCTCGTCGGGGTTGGAGCCACGCAGCGACACCGTGGCGAAGTCGCCGACGCCACCCGATCGCGTGACGATCACCCCCGGCACCTCGGCGAGCAGGTCGCCGAGATCGTCGAAGGCGCGCGGGCTGTCCGCGGGGAACACCACGCTGGCGGCCGCGATCGAATCGGCGCGCGGCGCGGAGGGAGGAGGCGGCGGCGCGGTGACGATGGTCTGGTAGGCGGGAGCGGGCGGTTGCGCAGGATTCGGCGCTTCGCTCGCCAGGCCTGCGGTCGCCCGCACGAACCAGAGCAATCCCGAAAGCGCACCCCATGCCGGGATCGCCGTCATCGTCGCGTCTCGCCGTCGAGCGCCTCGATCGGAACCACCTGCAGCACGCCGTCCTCGTCCATGCCGACACGCGCGCGCACGCGAAAGAGCCGGGCCAGGTTTTCTTCGGTCAACGCCTTCGCCGGCGGGCCGTCGGCTTGCAAGCGCCCGTCGCCGAGCAGCAGGATCCGATCACAGCTCCGTGCCGCCAGCGATAGGTCGTGCATCGCCACCAGCACCGCGCGCCCGCGCGCCGCCGCCGCGCGCACCAGCCGCAGCGCCTGCAACTGGTGGGCGACGTCGAAGCTCGCCGTCGGCTCGTCGAGCAACATGAGCGGCGTCTCCTGCGCCAGCACGCGCGCCAGCTGCACGCGGTGGCGCTCACCGCCCGACAGCTCGGTGACCGGGCGATCGGCCAGCACGCGCGTATCGGTGGCGTCCATCGCGTCGTCGATCGCCGCGCGATCGATGCCGCGTTCGGTTTCGAAACGCCGCAGATATGGCAAGCGCCCCAGCGCCACCACCTCCCGCGCCGTCAGCGGCAGGTCCAGCGGGCTGTCTTGCATCAACAGTGCCGCACGCCGCGCGATCTCGCGCCGCTCGAGCCCCGCGACCAGGTCACCGCCCAGCCAGACGCGCCCCGCGCGCGGCCGCAGCAGTCCCAGCACCAACCGCAACAACGTCGACTTGCCCGCGCCGTTCGGCCCGCACAGGCCAATGACCTCGGCGGCGCGCGCGGAGAAATCGATCCCGCGCAAGACCTCGCGCCCGGGATATCCGAAGTCGACCCGTTCCATGCGGACCACGTCGCTCATCCGTCGGAGACCTCCGCCCCGCGACGAACGAGCAACACGAGAAAGAACGGCGCGCCGACCGCGGCCGTGATCACGCCGACCGGGATCTCCATTGGCATCAGCAAGGTGCGCGCCGCCAGATCGGCGAGCACCACGAAGATGCCGCCTCCCAGGAACGCGGCCGGTAGCAGCGCACGGTGGGTGGACCCGACCACCAGCCGCAAGATGTGCGGCACCAGCAGCCCGACGAATCCGATCGGCCCGGCGGCGGCGACGGCGGCGCCGATCAGCAGCGACGTGCTCAGCACCAGCACGAGGCGCACGCGCGGAACGTCCACGCCGATCGACTGCGCGGTCACCTCGCCCAGCAACAGCGCGTCCAACTCGCGCGCATGCACCAGGATCGCGGCTCCGCCCACCAGGATCGCGGGTGCCGCCAGCAGCACGTGATCCCAGGTGCGCCCGTCGAGCCCGCCCAAGATCCAGTGGATCACCTGCCGGCCGACGTCGTAGCTGCTCAGCGACACCGAGAGGATGAACGTGGTGAAGGAAATATTCAGTCCGCCGACCGCGACCCCCACCAGCAGCATGGTCGTGGTGAAGATCCGCCCGCGCCCGCGGCGCGCCGCCAGGCCCAGCACGACCAGCGCCGTGATCGCGGCGCCCGCGAACGCGCCCGCCGGCAGCAGCCAGACCGCGCGCGCCGCCACGCCGCAAAAGATCGTGACCACCGCCCCCAGCGAGGCGCCGGCCGACACTCCCAGGATGCTCGGCTCGGCCAATGGGTTACGGAACAGTCCCTGCAATGCCGCGCCCGTGAGTGCCAGCGCGCCGCCGACCACGAACGCAAGCAGGGCCCGCGGCAGCCGGATGCTCCAAATCACCGTGTCCTGCCAGGTCGCCACCGCCGGGCTCGCGCCGCGGCCCAGACGATGCAATAGCGCGCGCCCGACGTCGTGCAGGCCGATGTGCGCCGGCCCGAACGCGACCGCGGCCGTCAGCGACGCAAGCGCTGGAACCACGAGCACGAGCGCCAACACCACGGGCCTCGGGTGTACGCGCGCTTTCGTTGCCGCGGCGGGCGCAATTGTCGTCGGGTTGGTCGTCAGTCGTTTGGTCGGCATCTCGCAAGCTCGGCTCCGCGGGAAACAGAGTCGATTGCGACGAGGTCGACAGGACGAGAGCGACGGGGAGCGACGGAAGAAGGAATGTCGAAGGCTCGCGCAGCCGGCCCCTGTTTCCACGCAGAGGTAAAAGGCTCCTGCCTTCGGTAGGTCTCCTGGCTCGTGGGTCGATCGTGCGCGCCCTCCCCCTTCCCCGACGCTGGCGTCGTCGACGTTTCAGCTTCGAGTGGTACGGGAGATTGCTTCCCCACTGACAGTGGCGGGACCGCGCCGGCTTTTCACCGGTCTTCCCTTTTATGCCCTGACGGGCACCGAAAGCATTTCTATTCAGTTGTCAGACAATGGCTTCCTCCCTCGTTTCGCGTGGGGTGTCAAGGCGGGCCGCATCCAGCGTCGCCCGCTGGCCCCGACGAATGCGCGGTTTCTGTTCGAGCGCGCACCGCCGTGACCGGCACCCGTCGGATCGATCCATCAGGGTGAGCCGGGCGCTCGCCGCCAATGACCTGGGCGACGACCTGGGCAACAACCTGGGCAACGACCCGAGCAACAAATCCGAGCAGCGAATCGGCCGCGCGAGCGTGACGATCGTTCTCACCGACGATGAACCGATTCATTTCCTTGCTTGAATACATATTCGAATGGAGTGTCAAGCGGTGATGCATTTCGATAGAGTTTTAGCGTGGGGAGCGTGAGCACAGTGGAGGGTCTGATCCCCGAGCGACCATTGGATCGCGAGGGAGGGCTGCGCCAATTCGAAGAGCTGCTCTCGACCCTGGGGCACGATCTGCGCTCGCCGCTGAGCGCGGTTCACCTCAACATCGAGGCGGCTCTTCGCCGCTTGCCGCCCGGCGCGGCCAGCGGCAACGAGATCCGCGCGTCGCTGCAGCGGGCGCGCGAGATAGTGAAGCAGACGGTCGGACTCATCGAAGGTTTGCTGCGCGAGGCGCGAGAGCGCGAAACACCCGAGATCGAGCGCCGGCGCGTCGGGGCCGACGAGATCGCGATCGTGCAACTGCGCGAGGCGATCCACGACTGCGTCGCCCTGCACAGCGTGGCGCTGCAGCGGTCAGGCTGCTCGGTGACGGTCAGCTGCGACGCCTCGATCCGAGGTCGCTGGTCGCCGGCCTCGATTCATCAAGTCCTGTCGAACCTGATCGTCAACGCCACCAAGTACGCCCCCGGCAAGCCGATCGACATCATCTCGACACGCACCGCCCGCACGGTGGTGCTGGCCGTCGCCGACCATGGCCCCGGCTTCTCGCAGGAAGAACAGCAGCGCGCGTTCGAGCGCTTCCAGCAGGAGCCGCGGCCCGGCGAGCACGACGGGTTCGGCCTGGGCCTGTGGATCGTGCGGCGCGCGGTCGATCGCCTGAAGGGAACCATCCGCCTCATCAGCGCACCCGGCGAGGGCGCGACCTTCGTGATCGAGCTTCCCGCCGACGAGTAACAACTGCGTTTCGTGCGCGTAACCGCGGCGAAACGTCAGCGGTCCGGTTCCGCCGCGGCGGTGCTCTCGGTCGCAAGCGCCGCGATACCAAGCGCAGATTCGAAGCGCGGCGGATTCTGCGCGGCGACCTTGGCCGCCAGCGCGTCGAGGCGCGCCGCGAACGCCCGGCCGAGGTCGCCGTCGCGTGGCAGATCGCGCGGCCACACCAGATCGTACGACGTGCGGCGCGCGGCGGTCAGGATCACCGGCAGCTCGATGCCGAAGTCGGTCGATGGATCGGCGCCGGCATCGGCGCCGGCCGCGCGATCACCGAACAGCAGGTCGAGCCAGACCAGATGCGCGAGGAACCGGATCGCGAAGCGCAGCGCCTCGCCGGTGGCGAGCACGCCTCCCGTCGGCTCCTGCAGCGAGGCGAATCGGAAGAGAGCGTCGGCGAACGCCTCGCCCGCCTTGCGCACGCCGAGATCCAGCGCCTGGCCGGCCACCGCGCGGCAGAGCGCGGGAAAGCGCAGCACGGCCAGCACGCGACTCCAGGCCAGCGGTGGCTCGAGCCGCAACGGATCGAGCGCCTCGCCGAGCGGGCTCGCGAGGTTGAGCGCCAGGAACGCCGGACGACCGACGGCGGGGATGCCGACCTCGCGCAGCCAGCTGCGGCGCACGAGATCGACGTGCACATTGCGCAATTTGGGCAATGCGGTGATCCGGCGCGGGGGCACGCGCCCCACGAAGGTACGGCGGCCGACCCAGAAATGCACGGTGCGGTCGGACCGGACGATCTCCGGCAGCCGCGCGAGCAGCGAATGTCGGTTCACCGCCTCGCGCACGCTGCGCGGCGCGCCCGCGGCGGCCAGGGCGGCCGCGGCGACCGCGATGCGCTCCTGGCGCCACTCGACGCCGCGGCCGGCAATCTCTGGATGCCCCAGCGCCAGCAGGTTGTGGATGGCGGCGCCCAGACGCAACGTGACCTCGTCCAGCGGCGGCGCCTCGGCGGCCGGCATGAGATCCGCGATACGCTGGCGTCGATAGCGCGCGAGATCGCCCAGCGCCTGACGCTCCACCGCCGGCAGCTCGGCGGGCGCGCGCTCGACCCCGGCGTCGATGGCCTCCGCGGTTCCCAGCAGCGCAACGCCCAGGCGCTCGACGGCGCGTGCCCCGAGCGGCCGGCCGATGTGCAGCGCGCCCCCCTTCACGAGCGGCAGCAGAAATTCGCTGACGAACCGCCGCGCCATCTCAGCGGCTCCGCCGGTCTCGAGGTCGGCCGGCGCGCGTGTTCATCATTCCCTTACGACAGACCCCAGAGCGGCATCGGGCCGAGGTAGTCGTTCTCGATCTCGACCGGCTCGCTCGCGGTTGCCCCCTGGGTGCCCGCGGTCTCGACGGAATCGACGGCGCGCTTGCGAACCCCGGCGACGCCCGCGTCGGTGCCGAGGTCGGCGTCAGCGAGCGTGCGGCGTTCGAACGGCTCGATCGCGTCGGCGGGCACGCGGAACGGCGCCTCGCCCAGCTGCGGGAACACCACGATCGCGCCGCCGGTCGCGCCGGTGCGCTCGGCGAGGATCAGCGGCGACACCGCCGGCCGGAGCCGCGCGCCCAGCGGTACCAGCAAATCCGGCGCCGCGAGGTCGAGCAGCGTTCCGAATGGGATCCCGTCGAGCACGCTGCCGGAGATCACCAGGATGCCGCGGTCGAGCACCGCCAGGCGATAGCCGCGCAGCGCCGTCGCGGGTAGCGTGTAGCACAGGCGCCGCAGCCAGTCCGCCTGGCGCCAGGGCACGAGCGTGGCGACGGCGTGGCGCTGGTAGTCGGGGAACGGCTCGAGACGCAGCGGCACCGCGAACTCGGGCCGCGGCATCGTGCGCGCGACGCGGCCCTCGGGCTCGCGTGCGGCCGGCGCGCGGATGCGCACCAGATCCTCGACGGCGGCGAACGTCGGCACCGGCGACAGCACGGTGGCGCCGGCCTCGTGCGGCGAGAAGAGAAAGAAGCGATCGCCGGGGAACGTCGCCTTGCACGCGTCGAGGTGAATCGGGTGCCGGTAACCATGGGCGACGGCGACGTTGGCGCCGACCGGCGTGAACAGCTCGAGCCCCGGCGTCGCCGACAGCAGGCCCATCATGCGCGGCGGGACCGACTCGAGCCGGAACAGCCAGAACGCGGTTCCGGCATGGAATGCGCTCTCCGGGCTGCCGTCGCACAGCACGGCCGACGCGCGCAGCGGTTGCGGTGGCGACACGCTCGACGCCGCGCCGTTCGCGCCCGTGCTGGGCGCGACGGGCGGTGGGGCCGCCTGCGCGCGGTAGAAATACTCGGCGAGCGTCGGACCGAGGCCGCGGCGCGCGGTCAGGTAAAGCACGGCGCCGGTGTCGATCTCCCGCGCGCGCCCGTGCTGGCGCTGCAGCGACAATCGCAACAGGAGCTTTTGCAGCGGCAGCTCGCTCTCGACGCTGTAAGCGACCGTGTGCTCGAGCCCATAGAAGATCACGTCGCCCGGCTCCTGCGAGATCGCGGCGGCGTCGTAGCCGAGCGGCGCGCGCGCGTCGCGGTACTGCACGAAGTGCTTGCCGTTGCCGGTGAAGGTCTGGCCGCCCGCCATGCGCGCCACGCGCGCCGCGGTCTCGCCCAGGTGCGACGAGCCCGCGGGCAACACCACGATCGCCTCGCGCGTGCCCGCCGACGCGCGCGCCTGCAAGATGCGCAGCCCCGGTTGAAGGTCGTCCAGGCTCTGCTCGGCGGACAGCAAGCGAAAGAACGACACCAGGCGATCGATCGCGCCGAAGCGCACAGCCATCTGGCGGCCCGCGACCACGCCGCGCCCGTCGACCGCGAGCCCGGGCAGATTGAAGCGCACCTGCCCGAGCGCCACTCGCTGGAGCATGGGGGCGATCATACCCCACGGATGGCGATCGCGGGTACCTATGAGCGGTTAGAACCGCGGCCCACAAACGTGGACGTAGACGTAAACGTAGACGTAGTCGTAGTCGTGGCCGAAGCGTGCGTCGTACCACGACCTGACCACGTCTGCGTCTACGATTACGACTACGACTACGACTACGTCTACGTCTACGTCTACGTCTACGTCTACGTCTACGTC
>CAZNCQ010000058.1:0-29026 GCA_964571275.1 uncultured Myxococcales bacterium | reverse complement strand
CGCGATCGCGCCGGTCATCTGGCTCTTCTTTCGCAAGACCTGGCGCGAGCTGGATGACGAAGCGTTCGCCTACCGGCGCGCGCTGCACGAGCGCGGTGAGATCGACTACCGGCCGCTGGCGGCGCTGACGCTCGCGGCGCTGATCCTGACGCTGCACGAGTACTACGGGACGTGGTCGTTCTATCACGAGTCGATCGAGCCCTGGCTCACCGCGCACGCCAAGCAACACCCGGGCGGCTTCATCAACGTCGAGGCGTACAACGAGACCTACCTGCGCCTCTGGTGGGCGTCCACGCGCATCGGCGGCTATCTGTTGCCGTTCGCGGTCTGGAAGGTGATGTTTCGCCGCGACTCGCTGCTCGACTTCGGGTTGCGCCCGACGGGGTTCCTCGAACACGCCTGGATCTACGCGCTGTGCGTGGCGGTGATGCTCCCGCTGATGCTGATCATCAAGCGCCAGCCAGACTTCGGCTCGTATTACCCGATGTACAAGCTCGCGGGACGGTCGTGGTTCGACTTCGTCCTGTGGGAGACGATGTACATCGCGCAGTTCTTTGGCCTGGAGATGTTCTTCCGCGGCTGGTGGATCCGCGCGACGCGCGTCTTCGGCATCGGCGCGATCTGGTCGATGGTCGTGCCCTACTGCATGATCCACTACGGCAAGCCCTACCTGGAGGCGTGCGCCGCGTGCGTGGCCGGCGTGATCCTCGGGTCGCTGTCGATGAAGACCCGCAGCATTTATTCGGGCTTCCTCGTGCACGGCACGGTCGCGATCCTGATGGACATCCTGTCGCTCGACGCGCGTGGCGGCCTGCCGGTGCTGCTGGCGCCCTGGTCGGGGCGGCGGATCGTCTTTCTGTACTGGCACGCGGTGATCTGGGTGGCGTGGGGGCTGGCGCTGCTGGTGATCGCGCTCAAGGCTTGGCGCGTCTGGCGCGCGCGCGCCGCGGCGCCACCCGCGCAGGCGCAGGGCGCCCCGACATGACAGCCGGAGACCGCAGAGGCGTGGCCGCCTCTTCGGTCTCCGGGTCATTCACGCGGGCGAGTATTACTTCGCCTTCGGGGTCTCGACGTTGCCGCCCGCGGGGGCCGCTTCGCCGTTCATTTTCGAGTCGCTCTTGATCTCGCTCTTGGTCGCCTTCTTCGGCGACTTTTTCGCCGGGCTCTTCTTCACCGGCTTGTCGGCGGCGGGCGCCGTCGAGTCGCCGGCCGGAGCCTGCGCGACGACCTTCGCCTTGGCGTGGTGAGTGGTGGGGGCCGGCGCGGCGAAGGCCGAGACCGACGAGAGAGTCACGAGCGAAAGACCGAACATCAGATTGCGAATCATTTGCGGGCTCCTGTGTGGGGTGGTTTTTTTGTTTCGCGGACGAACAGAGAGATTGCACCCGCGATGCCAGGTCGCCGGGGCTGTTTCCCCGTCGGAAAAGGCCGCCGATCCGCGGCGCGCGCGACGATGGCGCGGCTGCCGCACACCGCCGTGGGGCGTTTGCGCTGTGCGCGCCCGCCAAACCGCGACTCGGCGCAAAGCCTCTAGCGCCCTCTACCGACCTCTAGCGCACCGCGCATGCGCACATCGAGGTACGACGCGCATGGCGCGCCGCACACGGGTGAGAAAGATGTTGCACTGGGCCCGCGCGGCGACGATGGTCTTGCCGATGAGCCTGCGCGATCGATTGGCCGAGCTGGTGTCTTACGACACCCAGAACCCGAGTGGACGCGAGCGCCCGCTCTGCGACAAGCTCGCCGCCGAGCTGCGCGCGCTGGGCGCGGCCACGGTCGAGGTCGCCGAGGTCGGCACCCATGCCGGGCCGCACGCTTACGTGTACGCGCGCTTCGGCGCCGGTACACCGCGCCTGCTGCTGAACGCCCACGTCGACACCGTGCCCGCCAACAGCGGCTACGCCACACCGCCGCACACGCTGACCGCGCGCGACGGACGCCTCGTCGGCCTCGGCAGCGCCGACACCAAGGGCGCGATCGCGGCGATCCTGGAAGCCCTGGCGCGGCGCCGGCCCGCGGGCAACCTCGGCGTTCTCTTCTCCGGCGACGAGGAGCGCAGCGGATCGTGCATGCGCGCCTTTCTCGACAGCACGAACGCGCGCGGCATCGAACGCGCGATCGTTTGCGAGCCGACCAGCTGCCGCGTCGGCTCGCGCCACCGCGGCATCGGCGCCGCGCTCGCCAGCGCCACCGGCCCCGGCGGCCACTCGTCGCGTGTCGACAACATCGACAACCCGATCGCGATCCTCGCGCGCGCCGCCGTCGCGCTCGACGACTTCGGGCGCGAGCAGCGCGACCGGGGGCCGGACGGCTTCCGCGGCATCTGCCTCAACGTCGCCGCGCTCGACGGCGGCATCGCGTTCAACGTGGTGCCGACGCGCGCGACGCTGTCGATGTCGCTGCGGCCGGCGCCGGGCACGGTCGTCGGCGAGCTGCTGGCCGAAGCCGGCCGGCGCGCGCGCGCCGCGGTGGCGCCGCACACGATCGAGTGGGACGTGCGCAAGGAGAACCCGCCGTTCGCGACGCGCGACATCGCCGCGTTCGAGCCGCTGCTGGGCGCGCGCACGCGGCAGCCCGTCGACCTCGCGTTCTGGACCGAGGCGGCGCTGCTGTCCGACGCGGGCATCGACGCCGTGGTCTTCGGCCCGGGCGACATCGCGCAGGCGCACGCCGCCGACGAGTTCGTGACCATGGCTGACCTGGAGGCAGCGCAAGCGGCGTTCGAGCAAGTCCTGGCGGCCAAGCCATGATGGAAGTCGAGATCATCCAGCGCTTCCTCGAGAGCGTCGGCCAGAAGGCCGACGTCGACCTCTACCTCAAGCTCTTCCGCGCGCAGAAGAAGGAGAGCTTCGCGATCATCTCGGCCGACGCGCAGATCGTGAGGAGCGCGCTGGATCCATTTCACTTCGACCTGCGCATCCTCACCGGCCTGGGTTTGATCCCGGTCGTGCTGCTCGGCCTCGACGGCGCGCGCGAAGCCGACCGACAGGCGCAACGCGTACAGGAGTGGCTGGTCGAGGACGCGGTGCCCGCGCGCATCCTCAGCAGCGGAACCACCATCACCGAAGAAGCGCTCGCCTCCGTGCGCGCCACGATCGCCGACGGCGCGATCCCGCTTCTCTCGCTCGAGGCGGCCAAGGAGGCCAACGGCGACGGGCGCGTGCGCATGCTCGGCGCGCTGGCGTCGGGCCTGGAGACGCGCAAGATGATCTTCCTCAGCCGCGGCGCCGGCCTCGGCCCGCGCAATCACCCGCCGCTCTCTGTCGTCAACCTGGGCGTCGACTACGACTCGATCGTGAACGGGAACACGCTGTCCCGCCGGCAGACGACGCTGGTCCGCCAGGTCAAGCAGCTCCTGGATCAGGTCCCGCATCGCATGAGCGTCGCGGTCGTCAACCCGCTGCAGATGTTGCGCGAGCTGTTCACGGTCAGCGGCGCCGGCACGCTGATCCGCCGCGGCTCGCACATCGCGACGCGAGCCGGATACGCCGACGTCGACCAGGTGCGAATCCGCGGGCTGTTTCATTCGGCATTCGGCAAGCAGCTGCGCGCCGACTTCTTCGAGACGCCCGTCGAGCGGACCTACGTCGAGGAGAACTACCTCGGCGCCGCGATCATCCGCCCGACGCCGGTCGCGGTCTACCTGACCAAGTTCGCAGTCGAGCGCGCGGCGCAAGGCGAAGGCATCGGCGGCGAGCTCTGGTCGGTGATGGTGCGCGACTACCCGTCGTTCTTCTGGCGCGCGCGGCCCGCGAACCCGATCAACCCCTGGTACATCCGCCAATCCGACGGCATGGCCCGCTTCCCCGACTGGCACGTCTTCTGGCGCGGCCTGCCGATCGACCGCATCGAGCCCGCTATCCGCTACGCGCTGTCCGAGGCGACCGACTTGCGCTGATCCTGGCCGGCGGATCGCACCAGCAAGTCACGGACTCGCTGACGCGCCCGTCGGAGGCGGCTCGCGACGGTGTTGAGCGGAATCGCAAGAGCCGTGGCGATCTTCGTGTACGAGCGTCCCTGAAGGTGCAACGAGAACACCTCGTGTAGCCGGCGGGGCAGCCGCGCGATCGCCAGCTCGACGTCCTTCTGGCCCAAGCTCCACCACCAGGCTTCGACCGCGGGCTCCTCGGCGGCGAGGCGTTCTATCAAGGCGTCGGTCAGCGAACGACGCGCACGCGACGCCGGCGCGCGCCAGCGGTCAACGAAGAGGTTGTGCATGATGATGTGCAACCAGTTGCGGATCTTGTCGCCGGGAATCCGGCTCGAATGACGGCGCAACGCTCGTTCGAGCGTATCGTGGTACAGGTCCCAAGCATCGTCGGTGGTGCGCGTGAGAAAGAGCGCTCGCCGCATCAGATCCGTTCCGTGCTCGGACACCAGCGAGCCGATCTGGCTTGCCGGCTCGCGATTCTGATCAGCGTCGATGAGTCGACCGACGCGGTTGACGGACGTTCCCACGTTCACCCCTTTCGCCGAGCCGAAGCGAAACGCGCGGCTCTCCCAACCCACATGTATCGCCGACCGACGCATTGGTCGATTGCGGGCAATTGCAGCGTTGAAACGCACTGAAATTGACCGGCGCCGGCGTTTTTCGTCGAATGCCCGGAGCCCGATGGTCCGGAGCCACGAAAATCGTTACGGTTTCGCGACTTTTTCCGCAGAATTCCTACGTCTTGGAGGACCTGGAGCGCCTGCCTATACTGCGGCTCTATCATGGCTCCAGGAAACGGCGACCACAGGACACCTGAACCCGAACGAATCCTTCCGAAGGACCAAAGCGGAAGTGATGACGACGACATGCCAGGAGGGCTGAGGTCGCAAGAAATGGCTGACCGTCTCATCGGCGGCCTCGTCGGCGGCCAATATCGGATCCAGAGCCACCTGGGCGCTGGGGGCTTTGGCGACGTTTTCCGTGCGGTGCAAGAGAAGACCGGGCAGACGGTCGCCGTGAAGGTCCTCAGGCCGCGTTACGGAAAGAACGCGCCCGGCATCGACCGCCAGATCGCCCGCTTCCGGCGCGAGATGCGCGTATGCGCCGAGCTCCACCACCCGCACATCGTGCGCCTCATCGATTCCGGGGAGACCGAGGCATCGTTCCTGTTTTCGGTTTTCGAGTATGTCCCTGGCACGACGCTCGCCGAGCTGCTGCACGACAAGGGCGCCCTTCCGGTCCGCACGGCGATCGACTTGATGTTGCAGGTGCTCGACGCTCTGGTTTGCGCGCACGCCCGGGGTGTCATTCACCGCGACCTCAAACCCAACAACATCATGGTCAGCACGACCGGATCGCGGCCCCAGATCACGGTGCTCGATTTCGGCATCAGCGCATTCCTCGAGGGGATGTTGCTCGACGAGTTCGAGAGCCTGACGATCACGCGCGAGATCCTGGGCACGCCGTCTTACGCCGCGCCCGAGCAGCTGCGCGGAGAAGCGCCGGCGGTGAAGTCGGACCTGTACGCCTGGGCGCTGGTCTTCACCGAATGCATCCTGGGCCGCCGCGTCTTCGACGGACCGTCCGCGGTCGAGGTCGCGTATCGCCAGCTGTCCGCCGATCCGGTGCGATTGCCCGACAAGTTGCAAAAGCACTGGCTGGGCGTTTTGCTGCGCTGGGCGCTGGAGAAGGACGTCAGCCGGCGCGCCGGTGCCGCCAACGAGATCCTGGAGCGTTTGCTCGAGAAGCGGCCGCTGGGCGACCTCGTCGACGCCAACGGTTTCTTCGTCGGTGGCGAACAGGACGGACCGGCAGGCGCGGGCCGAATCGCGACCGGCGAGAGAGACCCGGCCGAGATCACCGGACGCAGCGCTGGCAGCCTGCCGGCCGGCGAGCGCCGTCAGATCACCGCGCTCTGCTGCGCGATCAGCATCGGCGAAGCGGCGGCCGACCGCTCGCCGGAGTTGCTCGACCAGGCGCTGCGGGACGCGCAGGCCCTTTGCATCGGCGTGGCGGCGCGGTTCGGCGGGACGCCGGCCGGGACGCTCGGGGGCCAGGTGCTGCTGTACTTCGGTTTTCCGAGGGCCAACGACACGGACGCGCGCCGGTCCGGCATCGTCGCGCTGGAGATCGCGCAAGAGCTCCGGCGGCGCAACGCGGACAGCGGCGAGATCCCCATCGAGATCCGGATCGGAATCCACACCGGCATCGTCACCGTCCTCGGGAGTGAGGGGCGACCGGCATCACCCGTGTTCGGAATCACGCCGAATGTCGCCATTCAACTGGCGCTCCGCGCGCCGGCGAACGCCATTCTCGCCAGCGCCGACAGCCATCGCTACCTGGCGGCATCGTTCGAGCTGCACGCCGAGACGCCGGCGTCGGGCGGTGCCGCTGCCTACCGCCTGGTGGCCGAGAGCCGCGCGGAATCGGCGGCGGTTTCGTCGGGCGCATCGAGCCGCGTTCCGCTGGTCGGGCGCGAACACGAGCTCATGGCGCTGGAGGCGGCGTGGCGCCGCGCGCGGGAACAGGCGGGGACATGCGTCGTCCTGATGGGGGAGCCGGGCATCGGCAAGTCGCGTCTCGCGCGCGAGCTGCGCCGCTCGATCGAAGGCGCCGGCTCGAGGTGGCTGGAGACGCGTTGTTTGCCGGAGATGAGCCAGAGCGCGTTGAGACCCATCGTCGATCTCCTAGCCCAGCACCTCGATCTGTCGGCGGCCTCCGGCGAAGAGGGTGCGCGCCGGCTCGAGGCCGCGCTGCGGGACCTGGGCCTCGACCCCGCCGAGCCCATGCCGCTGCTCTGTCCGTGGCTGGGGCTGCCGCTCGTCGACCCCTATCGCCCGCTCCCGTACTCGCCGCAGAAGCAGAAGGCGCTGTCACTGGAGCTGTTGGCGACGATCGTGCTCACCGTCGCCGACCGGCAAAGCGCGCCGATCCTGATCGAGGATCTCCACTGGGCGGACCCCACGACGCTCGAGTTTCTCGACCTCTTGATCCGCAGGCTGCCGTCCAGCCACGGTCTCCTGCTGCTGACGACGCGCCCCGATGTCGGCAGCGCCAGCTGGCCGAGAGAGTCGGTCGAGACGATCGAGCTCAAGAGCCTGGACACCGAGAACGTCGCCACCATCGTCAAGGCGCTGATGGGCGTGGATAGCCTCGCGCCCAAGCTGCTCGAGGATGTCGCCCGGCGCGCCGACGGAATCCCGCTGTTCATCGAGGAGATCGTCCGCTTCGTGCAGGAATCGATCACGCACAACGGCGGCGCCACGCCGATCGCGGCGGCGTCGGAGCAGCCGGTTCCCGCGCGGCTGCGCGATCTCCTGACCAGCCGCCTGGATCGCCTGGGGCGGGCCAAGGAGACGGCGCAGATCGCCGCGGCGATCGGGCGGGAGTTCGACTATCGCCTGCTCGCCCAGGTCGTCTCGGGCGATGAGGCTCTGCTGCTGGCGGATCTCGACCAGATGGTGTCCGCCGACCTTCTGATCCGACGGCGGCGTGTCGACAACCCCCTCTACATGTTTCGCCACGCGCTCATGCGCGACGCGGCCTACGAGAGCTTGCTGTCGGGCTCACGGCAGCGGATTCACGGGCGCATCGCTGGCGCGCTCGAAACGACCTTTGTCGACGTCGTCGATCGCCGGCCCGAGCTGCTGGCGCACCACCTGGCTGAGGGCGGGGACAAAGAACGCGCCATCGAGTACGCCAAGCGCGCGACCGGAGCCGCGCTCGCAGGCTCGCTGTACCACGAGGCAGCCGCGCACGCGACCAGGGCGCTGGGCTGGGTCGATACCGTGCAAGACAGGCAGCGGCGCCCTGAAGTCGAGCTGGAGTTGATCAGCTTACTCGCGCCGGCGTTGATGTCGATCTCGGGCTGGGGCTCGGAGAACGTCCGCAAAAGCATCGACCGTGCCGAGGAGCTCAGCCAGCAGGTGTCACCCCACGCTAGTACCCAATATGCCGTCCTCTGGCTATTGCTCATGTATCACAACATCCGCGCCAACTGGGCTCGCTTCGACGAAGTCCAAGCCAGAGCGCTCTCGATCTGCCAGCAGACCGGCAATCGAGTCCTCGAGTGTGTGGTGCGCGCAATTGTCGGACAGGCGCTGTTCACCCGCGGCCGCCTCCCCGAGTCGCGTATGCAACTCGATCGCGCTCTCGATCTCTACAACTCGGACGCGCATGCAGCCCACCGGAAGCACTTTGGACAGGACGTTGAAGTCTTCATCCTGGCGAGCCAGGGCCTGCTTCTCAGTCTAATGGGCTATTGCGAGCAAGCGCGCGCGGCAGCACATCGAGCGCTCGAGCGCGCTCAGGAGCTCGAGAGCCCATACAACATCTGCATGGCCAAGGCATTTTTGGCGGGCACCTGGCACTATCAAGGCGAGCGCGCCAAGACCAGCGAGCTCTGCGCTTCGTTGCTCGAGGACTCCGATGCGTTCGGCTTCGCGGACTGGCCGCCGATCGCTCGCATCCTGGGGGGTTGGGCGGGCGGCGTCATCGATGGTCCGGCAGCCGAAATTGATCGCATTCTCGCTCTTGGCAACCGCTACGGTGGTCCGTACTGGAGCTTCACGGTCGCCCAAAGCGAGTTGGCGGCCGGGCGATTCGACGATGCACTGGTGCGGATCGAGAGAGCATTGAACCAATCCGAAGAGATCGGCGTGTATTTCTACGCGCCCGAGCTCTTGCGCCTCAAAGGTGAGTGTTTGGCGGCGAAGGCGATCAAAGACCTGAATCACCAAGAGCGGCTCCAGGAAGCCCATGTATTTCTCGAGATGGCGGTGCAGTTGGCGCGGCGGCAAGAGGCCAAGCTACCCGAACTGCGAGCGCTGACTGTCGCTGCAAAGTTGAGTCGAGGCGGTCGTGACCGAGACATGCGACGCGACGAAATGGCCGAGCTTGTCTCATGGTTCACCAAGGTCGGCAATCCGGCCAGCGCCACAGAATTACAGAACATGTTGGTCGAGAACTCGTAGCAGGCGAACTCACAAAAAGGGGGATCCCATGGCTGGCGGCACTCGAGACTACGCGACGATCGAAAACAACAAGATAGCCTTAAAGGATGAGCCGCTATTGACCGCTTGGGAAATCAACGCGTCTTGGCGGACGGTATGGTTGAAGGCAATTGCGCGCTCCTGGCAGGACAAGTCTTTTCGCGCAGCGTTGCTCACTCCCGGAGGAGCTCAGTCCGCACTTGAGGCCGCCGGGTTCGTTGTCCCTGACTTCTTCGGCAAACTCTTGCAAGTCGTTGTGGTGGATGGCGACAGCAAAGGAGTCACCTACGATGGATCGGCTAAGGTTGGCGGCAACGGACCCTTCATGAACGGATGGAATGACCCCAAGGGTGCCCTCAAGGCAACCCTGACACTCGTTCTTCCACCCGCCCCAACCAATGCACCGGACTACGCAATAGCTCTGGCTGACTACGACGCCGGCGGGCGTGTCTATCCGTTCACTCTGTGCTAAATCCTCCCGCAGATTCTCCGAAAGGCCACTCGGCGAACAAGGGACGCCACTTCTGACTCAAACGTTTCTTGACATCGAGCCACGCGGTCACGGAACATCGCGTCGGTTCGAGCACGAACTTGGGGGGCGTGACCGCTATAGTAGCGGTCGTGCGTGCCCGGGCCGTTCTTCGTAGACGTGTGGTTGGATAGGAGGCTGCAATGTCGAAGGAAACGGGTGATCTATCGGGTGACGAGCCGCTCATCGAAGCCTGGAACGTGAATACCAAATGGCGTTCCGTCTGGTTGCGGGCGATTGCCAAGGCCTGGCAGGACGACTCTTACAAGAAACGTCTTCTCGCGAATCCTGAGGAAGCATTGCGACAGGTCGGGTTCGGCACGCCGGACTTCTTTCAAGAGCAACTCAAGATCGTCGTGGAAGAGGCGGAAGCGTCAGAAGCGAGCGGCGAGCCCCGCTACGAAAATCGTGAAGAGACGTCCGCCCAAGGGACGGCCGCACGGCACGTCAACGGTTGGGTCGACGCAGGCTCGTCCTTGCGCGCGACGCTGACCTTGAAGTTACCGCCGCCGCCGCCTCCAGCGGCGCGTGCGTTGGCGCTGGCCGACTACGACGCCGCCGGCCGCGTCTATCCGTTCACGATGTGCTGAACAACCGCGAAGGATTGTCCAGCAAGACCGCCCGGCGGAGCTCCTCCGCCGAGGCGGTCGGGTTGTCGGTGAACTGATCGACGATCGCCTGGACACCGTGATCCGGGTGCGGGTAGTCGCTGCCGTAGACCAGGCGACAGAGGCCGATGCTCTGGATGACGACGTCCAGGCCGGGCTCGCTCGGCTCGAACGAGATCCAGCACTGGCGGCGGAAATACGCCGAGGGTCGCATCGCAATGTTATCGGCGACCTCTTCCCGCATGTGAGGGTACGAGAGCTCGTCGAGCCGCCAGAGCCACGACGGTAACCAACCGGCGCCTGCCTCCAGGAACGCCACGCGCATCGCAGGATGGCGCTGGAAGACACCGGCGTCCAGCAACGCCAGGAACGCCATCATCTGCTCCATGGGATGCGAGCAGGCGTGCTGCGCGAAACGGGTCGAGAAGCGCTCGGCGCCCGCGGTGGGCAACCGCCCCTGGGTCCCCTCGTGAAATGTCACGGCGATGGAGCGCTGCTCGCAGGCGCTCCAGAACGGTTCGTAGGCAGGGTCGCCCAGCGTGCGGCCGGCGATCGGGTTGGGACGCAACACGACGGCCCGCCAGCCGAAGCCCGCGATCCGATCGAGCTCGGCCAGCATCGCGCCCGGATCGTGCCGGCAGATGAGGCCCGCGCCCCGGAGCCGCCGCGGA
Organism: uncultured Myxococcales bacterium; assembly: GCA_964571275.1. Taxonomy (GTDB): domain Bacteria; phylum Myxococcota_A; class Polyangia; order Fen-1088; family Fen-1088; genus DASRQZ01. The sequence continues at coordinate 18,296 of CAZNCQ010000058.1, read as the reverse complement.
TCGGTACGACAGTAGTCGAACAGCCAGGCGTTGTACGCGGTGGCCATCGCGGCTGAAAGCACGGGATCCGCGCCGTCGACGTAGGCGAAGTAGAGAGCGTAAGTGGGATAGAGATAGGCGACGTCGATGCCTTGCCGATCCATCGCCCGCAGCTGGCCGCCGGGATGCGACGCCGACACCAGATCGTCGAGGCGCGTCGCGGCCTGCGCCCCCACGATCCGGCGAGCGAGCGCGCTGATGTTCCCGAACGGCGAGCTGCCGTCGAAGAGCAGCTCGTCGCCGCGCTGAACGGGTGCGCGGGCCCGCAGCGCGGCGGGCAAGTACTCTCGCCACATGTCGGTCGGTTCGATGACGTGCCGATCCGAATCGATGATCAGATGAGATGCAGTCATGCGGACGACCTCATACCATCAGCGTCAAAGGGTTCAGCTGCTCTTCGGCCAGCGGCGCGCGAACGTCCCCGAGCGTCACCGGCACATCGTAGAGCCGCCCAGGACCGAGGCGCCGCCAGATGTGCCTCAGCCCGGGCACGACGACTTTGACCGTCGAGAGGACGAGATCCGGACGCGTGTAATCGAGAACGATCGTCTCCAAGCCTGCGGCGCGCGCGCGGTCCACGCAGCGTTGCACGCACTGCTTGATGTCGGCCGGGGCCTCGTTCGAGGAACCCGCGCGTGACCTGGCGGTGTCGGTGTCGGCGGGGAAGACGAACCCCGGATCGACCAGCGACGGCATCGTCCAGACGGGCGTCTTGGTGGCGCTCGGGTCGAAGATCTGGTTCGCCTCGGTGACCGCGCGGTCGAGCGCCGTGACGCGATCGAGATGGCACCCGAACCCGGCGACGAAGTGGCCGCTCGCCCCGTGCTGACCGATGGCCGCGATCACCGGAATCTCGAGGTCGGTCGTCAGATCGAGCGCCCACAGCTCCCAGCCCACGCGACGATAGCTGTCTCGCACTTGCGCGAAGTAGTCCGCGCCGCCACTGCCGGCGTCGATGGCAGGACGGCGCAAGCGGTTGTACCACCAGATGCCGACGGCATCTCGCTCTACCAGCTCCAGGAATCCCTGCAGGATCGCTTCCTCGCGGCAGTTTCCCGCGGCATGACCGTTGGGATCGAAGGGACACACCCTTTCTTCCGGTGGTTGCGGCACCTGGTTGAAACAGTAGCTCATCGGCAAATAGCGGCGCACGTCGGACGTGAGTGACCAGCACGGGACCCAATCGAGCACGTCGCCATCAGAGAACGGAAGCGGCGCCGTATGCCGCCAGTCACCGCCACTGCCGCCGCTTGCGCGAGCTGCATATTGCGCGGCGCTGAAGTGCAGCAACGGCGTCGCCGGAATCGCCTCGTCGCCGAGGTCGTATCGGCGCGCGCGGATGCTGGGTTCGTCCCCCTGCCAGATCGAGGCGTAGCGCTCGATGGTCTCGGCCAGCGCCGAGGCCCGCGCCTGTGCCGGCGTCCGTCCCTTACCGAGCGTCAGACGAAAAAACGTCTCGTTCGGCGCGAGCTCGGCATCGGCGGGACGCAGGAAATAGCCGGCGGCGTACACCGGACGCAGCGGATGGTCTCGCCCTTCGAACGGCGCCAGGCTCGCGATGGTCCCCGTGATGGCGCCGACGAGGTGAGAACAGTGAGAGAAGGTCTCCTCGGGAGTGACCACGCGGTTGCCGCCATCCGGGGACGGCAGTCCGGTCCGCGCCTGCAGTCGAACCGGTTCGGCGATGCTCCGGCGCATCCAGCTTGCGTCACCGCACGCCGGGCACTGAGGCCGGCGCACGACGCGGTGGAGCTTCGTCTCGAGCGCTGGAAGCTCGAACGTCACCAGGTTTTCAAGCAGCGGCGAGCTCTCGGGAGCCACCAGGAGCTCGACGAGCTTGAACGCCACCACGGACGCCGACGCCTTCCGCGCGGCCGGCGACGACGGCAGCGGCGCACGCCGCGGCGCTCGATCGCAGCTGGCACGCGCACGACCGGCGCGCGCCAGGTACGTTTCGACGGGCCGGTTTCGCTCGAGACGGTCACGCAAGCAGCGCCAGCACGGCCCCCGCCTCGATGACACCGGCGAGAACACAGGCCCGATCCACGTCATGCGCCCGGCGAGCTTGATCGGCACGACGCGCGCTCCGGTGCGCTCGATCTCGCCGACGAGCTCGGTGGCAGCTTCATCTAGATAGTCGTCGCAAACCACCACCACGGTTGCGGCGTAGGGCTCGATGACCAGCCCCGCGCCCTGGAATGTCTCGGACAGCCCAGGGTCAGCCGCGCCGGCGGCGAATCGGAGGTCGACGGAGACCGCGGCACCCACGTCCGGCGATTGGCGACTGGGGAGGAGGAATCGCTGCCGGCTCATGTGCTCGATGGCCGCCAGGACCTCCACGTCGCCGTAATCGTCCGCGAGCCGATCGATGATCTCCAGCACCGTGCGATGGCCGTCGACCTCGCCCAGCAGACGGATGTGCAAGGGCTCGCGCAACACGAACCGTTGCTCGTCGCCCAGCAAGAAGAGCTCGCCGCCCGGACCGGTGATCCGATCCAGATGCCGGGCGATTTGCAGCACGAGCGCGAGCGGATCGTCGCTCACGCCACTTCAACCGTCGTTTCACCCACGCCGATGCGGATCTCCTTGGTGGCCGGGCGTCGCTCGACGATCCCCGCGCCGGGCGTGAATCCGGCGGCGCCGAACTGACGCCGCGCTCGAAAGATATCGAGATTCAGGCGCTCGGGGCCGAAGTGCAAGAGCTTGAAGAGGGCCTCCTGATCAATCCAGCCCGCCGTCGCAGCCGATTCACCGGATTTTTCGTTCTCCCGTCGCACACGTGCGAGGGTGAGGAGCAGGTAGTGATGCGACCGCACGCCCAGCTCGACCAAGCGGTCGCGCCAGCCGACCGACAGATCGACGTGCTCTTCGTTGCGTGAGATGCGAAATCGCAGCTGCACTTCGTTGAGAGCCATCGCCTCGCGGCCGTCCCCCGCCATCCAGGTTTGCTCCGGCGGCGCCGTGTTGCAGAGCCGCCACGGAACGCTCTCGACGACGAACGGCGCCTGTTCCCGGACGACCTCCACCCGCCCTGCGTGTTCGAGCACCCAACTCCCGTCGCCGCCCTGGAAGACCACCGCGGTCGGATGATCCGGCGAAGGGATCGCGATCAGCCCGCCGTGGCGCAACAACGCGGCACCTCCCTCGGCCGGCACCACCATGACCTCCGGCGGCGCCGCGTCGGTGACCTCCCAGACACCCTTTTCACGCCCGAAAGTGAGGCGCACGCCGGGCTGAACCGTGACGGGAATCCCCGGCTGCAATGGTTGGCCGTTCACGAACGTGCCGTACCGGCTGCCCAGATCCTTGACCATCCACGCACCGCCGGTCCAGCGCAACGACGCATGCTCGCGGGAGACCGACGACTCCGTCAGGCGCAACGAGCACCGGTGCGAGCGCCCGATCAAATGGTGCCCCTCTAGCGACCAAATACTCCCCGTGGCTACCTGACGGATCGCCCCCATTGGTCCGGCCTCCGGCTCCGGCTGGCAAACAATAGGGCAGAATCCCTACCCGCGACAAGGCAGGCAACGCCCGCACGTTCGGCAGGCGCAGCGGCGTGATCGATGGCACACCTCGCCAGCGCGACGGTCAGTTTGCCATTGTTAGAATGTCCCACGCGGGCGGCACGCCAAGGGGCGAACCTCCCCTTCGCCGCCTCTCGGCTCAGCGAAAATCCCGCAGATGGCGGCGGCCGATCTTGCGCGGGCCGTCGCTCGCCCGCTGGCACTCGACACAGAGCTCCACGTAGGGCATCAGCTGGAGGCGTTTCTCCGAGATCGGCTCATCGCACTCGGTGCACAGTCCAAAGGACTCGGGAGCGCCGTCGATACGCGCCAGCGCGGCCACGACGCGCCCGAGCACGTCGGAGCGGCTACGGTTGCGGCTCGAGGCGATGGCCTGTGACATCTCGGTCAACGGCTGCTCGTCCTCGTCGCTGCCCACGGCCGCGGGGTCCTTGCGCCCCGGCTCGATCTCGATGTCGCCGCCCGAAACGATCTCGCTCTTCAGATCGAGCAGCTTTTGTCGGTAGCGCTTGAGGTCGGCCGAGTCCATGGGCAAAGTTTAGCGGATCCGATGCCTGAGCTCCCCGAAGTCGAGGTCGCGTCGCGCAACCTGCGCCGCTGGATGAGCGAGCGCAAGATCCGCGGCATCGAGCCGCTCGAGGGGTCGAAGCGAATCTTTCGCCCCGCGACGGCGTCGTCGATGGACGCGCTGGCCGGCGCGCGCTTTCGCGACCTGCGCCGCGTCGGCAAGAACATCTTGATGACGTTCGACACCCGCAGCGGCACGGCTGGGCTCTGGTCGCACCTCGGCCTGACCGGCAAGTGGGTGCACCGCGCGTCCGGCGCGCCCGAGCCACCGTTCGCGCGCGTCGTCATCGACCTCGACGATCGATCGCGGCTGTACTACGTCGACACGCGAATCTTCGGCCGCCTGCGGGTCGTCCCCGGCGCCGCGTTCGAAGAGATCCCCGAGATCTCCGCGCTCGGCCCCGACCCGCTCACCGACGGCATCGACGCGCGCGCCCTGCACGCCAAGCTCACCAAGGTCGGCAAGCCGATCAAGGTCGCGATCATGGACCAGGCGCTGTTGCCCGGCATCGGCAACATCCAGGCGATCGAAGGATTGCACCGCGCGGCGATCGATCCGCGCCGGCCGGCGCGGTCGCTGTCGCAAGCCGAGGTCAACCATTTGCGCAAGGGATTGCTCGATTCGATCGAATTCACGTTGTCGTCATTCGCTGCCGATGGCGCGGACGGCGGCGCCAACGACATCACCTATGTCGAGGAACGGCGCAGCCCCAATCCGTTCCTGATCTACGGCCGGAAGGGCGAGCATTGCCCGCGCTGCAAAAAAGGCGTGATCACGCGGATCGTGCAGGCGCAACGCGCGACGTACTTCTGCCCCAATTGCCAGAAATGACGGCAGAGCCTGCACGGCCTGATTGCCGCATTTGCCGCAATTGAAGGGATGCGGGCAACTTAGAGCGGCTCGTCACAGTCTGTGCGTTGAATGTCTTCCAACGTCTCTCGCCGAGCAATCAGCGAGGCTCTGCCGTCGTCCCACCATATTTGCGGCACCCGGCCGATCGAGACGTAGTTCGAGCTCATCGCAGCTCCGTAAGCCCCCGCATCATGAAGCACCAGGAGATCGCCGACATCGGGACGGCCGAGCTGACGAGGCACGAGCAGCTCGTGATCGTCGCGCGTGAAGACGTCCCCGCTCTCGCACAGAGGTCCCGCGACGACCAGCGGCTCGGGCGGCCGGTTCGCGCCCGCGCCCACGATCGAGATCTGATGATAGGCGCCGTACATGGCCGGCCGGATCAGATCGACGAAGCCGGCGTCGACCATCACGAAGCGATGGCCCGGGCCCTTGGCGTTGGCCGCCGTCTCCTTGATGTCTTTGACCCGCGCCACGAGCAGGCCCATCGCCGCCACCGGATAGCGTCCGGGCTCGATCTCGACGCGGATGGGGCGGCGCGCGGCCTTGGCCAGCCGCTCCGCCGCCTCGACGAGAATCGGCCGGTACCACGACAGATCGTACTCCGGCGCGCCGGGGCGATACGGGTGCGGGATACCGCCACCCAGGTTCACCGCCTGCAGGTCGGGGAAGCTCGGCACGAGCTCGACGAACAGCGACACGAGCTTGCGCATGTTCTCGTCGAACTCGCGGATCTGCGGCCCGGTGCCGATGTGCGCGTGCAGAGCGACGATCGGCAGCTTGGCGTCGCTGGCCACCGCGCGGATGCGAGCGAGATCGTCCAGCCACAGGCCGTGCTTGGACGACGGACCGCCGGTGTCGCACGACTGCACGTGACCGTGGCCGAAGCCCGGGTTCACGCGGAACGCGATGCCGCCGCGGTAGCCCGAGCCGCGCAGCTCGTCGATCATTCCCGGCGAGCCCACGTTGGCCAGGATGCTGTGCTCGAGCACGGTGGTGAGGGCATTGTCGCGAAAGACGTCGACGGTGAGCATCACCACCGGGGGGTCACTGCCCATCGCGAAGCCGGCGCGGCGCGCGCGCAAGACTTCGTTGCCGCTGACGGCGTCGATCCACAGCCCGGCGCCGCGCACCGCATCGAGGACGCGCCATGACGAGTTCGCCTTCATCGCGTAGCGCGCCTTCAACGCCGGTCCCTCCGTCAGCGCCGCCACCCTGGACAGGCGTTCGCGCAGGATCTGGGCATCGTAGAGATAGAACGGCGTTCCGACCTTGTCGGCCAGCGCCGCAAGTGGATATCCGGCGAGATTCATCCGCGCACTATAGCAATGCCGACGCGGCCGTGGCGCACCGTCGAGAACGCGACGCATTCGCTAACGCGACCGCAAAAACTATGTCATTCAATGGGTCCTTGCGATCCGGTCCCAGAACGCTCGCCCTGGTGGCGCCGGCGGCGCTGGCGGCCCTGTGCGCGGCCGTGCTGGCAGCCTGGCCAGCGCCCGCGCACGCGCAGGACTTCGCCCAGCCGAACGGCGATCAGCCGGCGGAGGCGCCTGCGCCGCCGCCCGCTCCCAAGCTGACCAAGCCGCCGGCGATCACCAAATCGGTCGACCCCGTCTATCCGCCCGAAGCGCTGGCCGACAAGCTGTCGGCCGACGTGACCATGATGATCGATATCGACGTCGACGGGCACGTGAGCGGCGTCCAGGTGACCAAGCCGGCGGGCCACGGCTTCGACGAAGCCGCCGTCGCCGCCGCGAACGAGATGGAGTTCTCGCCGGCGGAGATCGACGGCAAGCCCGGCAAGATCCGCATCGAGTACGTGATGCACTTCGTCCCCAAGGTCGTCGAGGCGCCGCCCGCGCCGCCGCCGGTGCCCGAAGCGCCGCCGCCGCCGCCCGCCCCGGAACCGCCACCGCCGCCCGAGCCGGTGATCTTGCGCGGGCGACTGCGCGAGAAAGGCTCGCGCGATCCGATCGCCGCCGCCGACGTCGCCGTCATTCGCAACCAGATCGGCGCGCCGGCCGCCGCCAACGCGCGCGCCGAGGTGGTCACCAGCACCGACGAGCAAGGCCGCTTCGAGGTGCGCGGCGCCGCGCCGGGCGGTCTGCGCGTCATCGTCGCCGACACCGAGCACGAGCCGTGCATTCAAGACTTCATGCCGTCGCAGCTCGGCGGCGCGGTGGTGCCGCAGATGAACTGCTACGCGAAGCCGCGCGGGAGCCGCTTCGAGACGCACGTGCGCGCGCAGCGCCAGAACGAGGAGGTCACCAAGCACACGCTGTCGCAGGCCGAGCTCACGACGGTGCCCGGCACGTTCGGCGATCCGCTGCGCGTGATCCAGAACCTGCCAGGCGTGGCGCGCATCCCCTACGGCATCGGCCAGCTGGTCGTGCGCGGGTCGGCGCCGCAGGACTCCAGCGTGTTCGTCGACGGGCAACGCGTTCCGATCCTCTATCACTTCCTCGGCGGGCCATCGGTGCTCACGCCCAGCCTGATCGACAAGATCGACTTCTATCCCGGCGGCTTTGGCGTGCACTACGGGCGCGCGACCGCGGGCGTCCTCGACGTCACCACCAAGACCGACCAGGCGACGCAGCTGCACGGCAACGCCGACATCAACCTGCTCGACGCGTCGGGATCGGTCGAGGGGCCGCTGGGCGGCGGCATCACCGGCGGCCTGGCCGCGCGGCGGTCGTACATCGACGAGTGGCTGCCGCTGGTCATCCCGCAAAAGCAGGGCTCGACGACGGTGATCGCGACGCCGGTCTACTGGGACTACCAGGCGCGCTTGTCGAAGGATCTGGGCAACGCCGGCAAGCTCGGCCTCTTCGTGTTCGGAAGCAACGACACCTTGCACGTGCTCGACTCGGACCCGTCGCGCGGCGACCTGGATCTCGGCACGCACATCGGGTTCCACCGCGTGGTCGGAACCTGGACCGTCACCAAGGATGGCTGGGTCTCGAAGCTCTCGCCGTCGTACGGGTTCGAGACCAACCAGTTCAACGCCGGCGAGATCGCCGTCGACGCCGGCGCGCAGGTGTTCGGCTTGCGCGAAGATCTCACCAGGCCCATCAACAGCAAGCTCACGCTGATGACCGGCTACGACGGGCAGCTGCGGCTCGAGGATCTGCACTTCCACATCCCGGTGCCGAACCTGACGCGCACGTTCGGGCGCACGCAGCCGAACCTGGTGGACATCGATCGTGGTTTTCCCGACGCCGGCAACGCTCTCTACGTGGAGGCGCTCTGGGATCCGACCAAGAACCTGCGCATCGTTCCGGGCATTCGCGGCGACTGGTTCCACTACAACGGGACCGACCGCTTCACCTACGACCCGCGCATCGTCGCGCACTGGCAGGTGACGCCGACGTTCGCGCTCAAGGCCGGCGTGGGGATCTTTCACCAGCCGCAGGAGCCCCAAGTGTTGGATTCGGTGTACGGCAATCCGAACCTGAAACCGATCTGGGCCGACCAGTACCATCTCGGCTTCGAAAAGCGCTTCAGCGACGCGATCACGCTCGACACGACCTTCTACTACCAGCGGCGCCACAACCTGCCGGTGGCCGACCGCGCGGCGAACTTCGTCGACACGGGAAAGGGGCGCGGCTACGGCATGGAGCTCTTGTTGCGGCACGAGATCACGCGCCACTTCTTCGGCTGGATCTCGTACACGCTCTCGCGCGCCGAGCAGACGGCCGCGACGGTCGGCAACATCGACACCAACAGCATGCTGGGCGGAATCGCGCCGCCGGCCAACGGCGCCTACTACCCCACACCGTTCGACCAGACCCACAACCTGATCTTGATCGCGAGCTACAAGCTCAACGCCAACTGGGAGTTCGGCACCCGATTCCGCGTGGTCAGCGGCGTTCCCACGACGCCGATCCAGGGCTCGGTCTACGATTCGGACTACAACACCTACCGGCCGGTCGAAGGGCCCCTGAACTCGTCGCGGCGGCAGACGTTCCACCAGCTCGACCTGCGCGCGGAGCACACCTGGTACTTCGACAACTTCCGCTTCAGCGCCTATCTCGACATTCAGAACGTCTACAACGCACAGAACCCCGAGAGCACCGTCTACGACTATCGTTTTCAGCAGTCGGCCCCGGTGCGCGGCATCCCCTTCCTGCCCGTGGTCGGCTTCCGAGGCAAATTCTGAGAGGACGTCCTGAGATGCACAAATCCTCGACGACGAACGCAAGACAGCTGATGACCGCCGCGGTGCTCGCCGCGTGTGCCGCGCTCGGCGGCGGTTGTTCGAGCTTTCAGGACGAAAGCACGCTCATCGACCTGCGCATCCTCGCCATCAAGGCCGATCCGGCCGAGATCTACGTCGATCCGTCGACGCTGGCGACGCAGACCGCGCCGTTCGAGAGCACGTTCACCGCGCTGGTCGTCGACCCGAAGGGGAACGGCCGCGCGATCTCCTACGACGTGCTCGCCTGCCCGCGCGACATCGACACGGTCACCGCGGCCACCGGCCACAACGGCGTCATCTGCGCGCACAACGTCCCCGGGCAGACACCGAGCTCCTACGAAGTGATCTCGCCCGACACGCCGAGCCTGACCACCGACCCCGGTCCGGAGCACGACATCTCGTTCGACTTCTCGGTTCCACCGTCGCTGCTCGAGGTGGCGTTCGGCGTCGATCCTTACGCCGCGATGGGCTTTCAGCTGCCCGTCGTCGTGCAGATGGAGCTCGCCGCCGGCAGCGAGAGCATCGTCACCACCAAGCGCATGATCTTCTCGCAGCAACTGCCCGATCGGCCGGCGCAGGCGCCCAACCAGAATCCCACGATCATGACCATGACCATCTATCCGGCGCGCGATGCCAACGCCGATCCCATCTCGCCGGTGCCGCTCGATCCGGGTACGCCGGTGCCCATCCGGCTGGGCAGCCAGATGTGGTTCGAGCCGGGCGGCGCCATCGCCGAGGCGTACTCGACGCGCTCGCTGACACGAGACAACCCGCCGCAGGTCGTGACCACCGACGTGCCGGCGGAGACGCTGCGCTACGCGTTCTTCTCGACGGCCGGTACGTTCACGCCCGTCGAGACCAGCACGGCGACGCCGCCGATCTTCACCTCGCCGGACCGCATTCACATCGAGTCGCAATACACCGCGCCCACCACGATGCCCGACAACCCCAACCTCACCGTCTGGTTCGTCGTCCGTGACGAACGGGGCGGAGCGTCGTGGACGACACGGCAAATCCAGCTGGTTTCGCCGTAAGACGCACGGATCTATTCCGCGCCGCATAAGTGTGTATGCTGGAAAGCGAAGGAGGACGACATGAGGCGACTTCTTCCGCGATCGGCATTGATCCGTTTTGGTTGTGGGTTGTTGGTTTGGTGTCTCGCTGGATCGTTCGGCGCCGCCGGTATTTCCACGGCGAACGCCGCCGCGAAGGCGAAAAAGCAGGCCGCGGCGCCGCCCGCAGGCAAGAAGGTGAATGCCTGCGGCTGCTACGCCGACGCGCAAAACAACTGTTTCTGCGGCCGCAAAGGCAAATGCGACTGCCCCGGCGAGTGCGAGCCCAAAGGCTGCGAGGAGAAGCGCGCCAAGCAGATGGAAAAGGAAGTCGCCGCCGAAACCAAGAAGGCCGCCGAGGCCGACAAGAAACAAAAGCAGAAATCGGCCGAGGCGGAAAAGAAGCAGCAGCAGAAAGAAGCTAAGGAGTGAGTCGCCGCCGGCGGCGGTGTCCGTAGCTGGCGTAAATTGCCAGCCCGATCAGTAACCAGATCCCCAGGCGCCACCAGTTGGCGGCGGGCAGACCCCACATCAGCCCGCCGCAGAACAAGATCGCGAGGACGGGGGTCACCGGATAGCCCGGGCAGCGAAACGGGCGTGGGCGCTCCGGCTCGCGAATGCGCAGCGCCATCACGCCGAGCGCGACGACGATGAACGCCAACAACGTGCCGATGCTGGTCAGCTCCAACGCCTGGTCCTGCGTCACGAACGTCGGCGCCAGCCCGACGAAGACACCGGTCAGGATCGTCCCGCGGTACGGCGTGCGGAAGCGCGGGTGCACGCGCGCGAACGCGGACGGCAACAGTCCGTCGCGCGCCATCGCGAACAGGATGCGCGGCTGCCCCAGCTGGAACACCAGCAGCACCGCGGTCACGGCGATCACCGCGCCCAGCGACATCAGCGTCGCCGCTCGGGGCATGCCCACGGCCAGCAGCGCGCGAGAGAGCGGATCCCCGGTGTCGAGCTGGCGGTACGGCACGAGCCCGGTCATCACCGCGGCGACCGCGATGTAAAGGACGCTGCAAATCAGCAAGGATGCGATCATGCCGCGCGGCAGATCGCGCTGCGGGTTGCGCGTCTCTTCCGCGACGGTGGAGACGGCGTCGAACCCGATGTACGAGAAGAACGCCAGCGACGCACCGGCCCAGATCCCGCGAAATCCGGTGGGGGCGAACGGATGCCAGTTGGCGGGCTGCACGAACTTGGCGCCGACGCCCACGAACGCCGCCACCAGCACCAGCTTCAACGTCACCATACCCGCGTTGAAGCGCGCGCTCTCGCGCACGCCGATCACCAGCAACACCGTCAACAACGCCACAATCAAGGCAGCGGGCAGATTGAACGCGACCGCGAGCGTGCCGAACGGCGTCGCCAGCTTGGGCGCGATCGCGGCGATCGCCGGATCTTTCACCGCCGACTGTAGATCCGACGCCATCCAGGCGGGGAAATCCAGGCCCAGGCTGCCGCGCAGAAGCGAGCGAAAGTAGTCGGCCCAGCTCTGCGCGACGTAGATGTTGCCGACGGCGTACTCGATGATCAGATCCCAGCCGATGATCCAGGCCGGCAGCTCGCCCAGCGCAACGAACGCGTAGGTATACGCACTACCCGACGCCGGCACCAGCGCGGCAATCTCGGCGTAGCAGAGGGCGGAGAATCCGCACGCGACCGCGGTGATGACGAACGACAGTATCAGCGCCGGACCGGCCGCCGGGTGATCCGGCCCGCCGGCCGCCATCTGCCCGACGCTGGAGAAGATGCCGGCGCCGACGATGGCGCCGACGCCCAGCAGCGTCAGATCGAGGGCGCCCAGGGTGCGCCGCAGCGCCGGCGCACCACTCGCTGTGCCGTCGCTGGGCGCGGGCTCGTCCCAGGCTTTGCGGCGAAACAGATCGGCGGCCTTCAATGCCCCGAACGCTGCCCTGGCGCGGCGGTCGAGTCAACCAGGCCGCGTCGAGGCTCGCGCGACCAGCTCAAGATCGATGGTGGTGCGTGCCGCTCGTCGAGGTCGTCGTCGAGGTCGAGGTCGTCGTCGTCGTCGTCGTGATCGTCGATGGGTCGGGGTTACGCCACACCGTGAACACGTGGTTGTACCCCATGCACGCCTTGTAGCCGGCGTTCTGGTTGGGGACGTCGGCGGGCGTGCAATTGTCGCGGCAGTAGCCCGAGCCGTTGAACGGATCGGTATACGGAGCGTCGCCGAGACCGGCACCGAGGCGCCCCGGCACGACGCCGACGTCGAAGTCCTTGCCGTTGCAGTAGAACGCATTCGGTGGGCTCACGAAGATGTTGCCGAAGAACGAGCCCTCCTCGTAGGGATAGGCCGAGCTCAAACCCCAGCCGAGCACCGGGTTGTCGCCGACGACCCACAAGGGGATGTGCACGCCCGACGTGTTGACGTGCGCGAGCATGCACGGCGTGACCTGCAGCTGGCACTCGCTGTCGCAAGCGCCCCACTGCCACTGCGGCGCGACGCCGATCTCGCCGCCGAAGGTGTAGGAGACGCCGTCAGCGTCCTGCTTGGTGATCGAGACGCCGGTCGGCAGCGCACAACGCACCAGGTAGGCCATCGTCATGCGGGCCGCGTCGGTGTTCATGGCGTCGCTGCCCGAAACCACACCGTCGCCTGCGAGCCCGTTGAGCATCGACAGCCCATTGAGCATCGACAGCCCATTGGTCATCGACAGCCCGTTGATCATCGACAGCCCGTTGGTCGTCGCCAGATCCGATTCAGACGCGCCAGACTGCGATCCCGCGGCCGGCATGCATCCCGCCAATAGCAGTCCCGCCCAGAGTGTCGGCCAACCCGTGATTTTCGCGCCAAACATCGTGTGAGTCCCCCTGCGTAGGCTGAAGGAGCATAAAGCTGGCCAAATTTTGTATGCCAAAACACCGTTAAACGGTGGGTCCGTGTGGCACACGACGCCAATTTTGTTGTGCGTGGAGAAGCGATACCGTTGCGGCCGGAACAACACCACCGACATCGGGGGCGCTGCGTCGACAGCCGTCGACATGCGAACGCGCGCGGCCATATCGATGGCTGCGCGCGCGTTCGAGCGTTCAGAAGCGTGTCCTCGACGGCTCAGTTGGCCGGAGTGATCGTCCACTTCTGGAAATCGGCGGTCAGGTACGTCCACTCCTGGATCGGCGTTCCGTCGGAGTAGAGCGAGCCCCACGGAGTGATCGAAGCCCAGGAGTTGGCCGTCGGCGTGATCTCGTAGAAGCCGGGCTGGTCGCCGAGTGACGTGAACGCCCACAGCTGTGTCGACGAGCCCTTGTAGCCGTCCTGAATCACCGCGGTGCCGCTGCTGGTGCTACCCGACTTGCTGTCGAGCGACTTGCCGCTGTTGACGTTGACGACCTTGTACTTGAGCGGCGAGACCTGCGTGATGGTCCACTTCTGGTTGCTGCCGCCGCTGAACGTGCGCTGCTGGATCGCCGCGCCGTCGGACGTGCTGCTGCCCGCGACCTCCAGGCAACGCGAGGTCGTCTTGTTGCAGATCTTGTACTGCGTGTTGGGGTCGAAGTTGCGCCACACGGTGACGACGTGCTTGTAGCTCAGGCACTGCTTGAAGCCATCGTTGCTGTTCGGCGAATCGGCGTTGCTGCAATTCGACTGGCAGAGCGCGCCGGACCAGAACGCGTTCTTGTAAGGCGCGTTGTTCTGACCGACACCGAGGCGCCCGGGGACCGTGCCGAGGTCGAAGTCCTTGCCGTTGCAGAAATCAGCGACGGGCGGGTTCAGGAAGATGTTTCCGAAGAACGAGCCCTCTTGATAGGGGTAGTTGCTGTTGCTGCCCCAGCCGATCGCGCCTTCGCTGTCGAGCCAGATCGAGATGTGCTGCCCCGACGTGTTGACGTGCGCGAGCATGCAAGCCGAGACGCGCTCCTGGCAGGTCGCGTTGCAGTTCCCCGACTCCCACTCGGGCGCGACGCCGATCTGCCCGGGAAAGCTGTACGACGTGCCCTTGGTGTCCTTGGCGGTGATCGTATGTCCCGACGGCAGCGCGCAACGAACCAGGTAGGTGACCGTCGAACGGCCCGCCGTCGAGTTCATGAACGAGCTCGTGGCCGGCAGGCCTTTCGAGCTCAACGGATACATCTGCAAGTTGCTGCCCGAGAGCCCGTTGCCCGCCAGGCCGTTCAGCATGCTGAGCCCGTTGGTCATGCTGAGCCCGTTGATCATCGACAGCCCGTTGGTCGTCACCAGATCCTCTTGGGAGTCGCGCTCGCTCCCGGCGTCGGGCGGGAAGCAGCCTCCCAGCAATGTGCCGCCGACCAGGACCAGAGACCACCCGGAGATTCTTGTGCGCATCTACCACCGAAGACAGCACAAATCCTGCCATCTAATTTAAGTAATACAAAGTACCGAAATAAGCGATGTAGTTTGATGCGCGCAGGCGGGTTCCGTTGTCGGCACCCGCGCAAACCGTTGCCCCGCTCGCAACACGTTCGACTACAGTGGACTGCGCTTGGATGAATCGAGCCGGAACGCCAAAGCTCTCCTCCTTCTGGCGCTCGCGCTGCTCTCGGCCTTCTTTCTCGTCGCCTGGATAGTCGCGGCGCGGCGCGCGAGGGCCCGCGTCGCTGACGCGCTGCCCGGGCCGATGGCGCTGGCGATCGGCGCGATCACCGACTTTCTGGACACGCTGGGGATCGGGTCGTTCGCGATCACGACGTCGCTCTACAAATTCACAGGCCTCGTCGCGGACGAGGAGATCCCCGGCACCATGAACATCGGCCACGCGGGGCCCACGTTCGCCGAGGCGTTCATCTTCATCGCCATCGTCGACGTCCAGATGAAGACGCTGGTCGCCATGATTGCCGCGTCGGTCATCGGCGCCTGGTTCGGCGCCGGCATCGTCGCCGGGTGGCCGCGGCGCAAGATCCAGATCGGGATGGGCGTGCTGCTGATTGCCGCGGCCGCCATCATGGTCGTGCGCCAGCTCGGCACCGTGCCCAGCGGTGGCGCGGCGCTGGGGCTCGACGGCCCGCGGCTGGCGGCCGCGATCGGCGGCAACCTGGTGCTGGGCGCGCTGATGACGCTGGGGATCGGCCTGTTCGCGCCGTGCATGATCCTGGTGGCGCTGCTGGGCATGAACCAGGCGACCGCGTTCCCGATCATGATGGGCTCGTGCGCGTTCTTGATGCCGTTCGGCAGCGTCCGCTTCCTCCGCCAGGGGCGCTACAACCTGCGCGCCGCCGTCGGGCTGACCGCCGGAGGATTGCCGGCGGTGCTGATCGCCGCCTTCATCGTCAAGCAGCTGCCGCTGGCCTGGGTCAAATGGCTCGTGGTCGGCGTCGTCGTCTACACTGCGATCGCCATGCTGCGCTCCGCAACCGAGGGGACTAAGGTGACCAAACATGTCTAGCGGAAATCCGTTGTTTGCGACCAAATCGGTCGACCAGCTCCGCAGCGACGCGGAGAGCTCGCACGGCCTGAAACGCACACTGACCGCGATGGACCTGGTGCTGCTGGGCATCGGCGCGATCATCGGCACCGGCATTTTCGTGATCACCGGGCACGCCGCCGCCGCCAACGCCGGCCCGGCGGTCGTCCTTTCGTTCGTCGTCGCCGGCGTCGCGTCGGCGTTCGCCGGGCTCTGTTACGCCGAGATGGCGTCGATGATCCCGATCGCCGGCAGCGCATACACCTACTCGTACGCGACGATGGGTGAGCTCATCGCCTGGGCCATCGGCTGGGACCTGATCCTGGAGTACGCGATGGGCGCCGCGACGGTCAGCGTCGGCTGGTCGGGCTACGTGGTCGCGTTTCTGCGCGACTTCGTGCACATCAACCTGCCGGCGGCGTGGACCACCGCGCCGTTCGCCTACGACGAGGTCGCGAGCAAGTTCGTCAGCACCGGCGCGATCCTGAACGTGCCGGCGGTGTTCATCACCATGCTCGCGACGGCCATCCTGGTCGTCGGCATCAAGGAGTCCGCGCGCTTCAACGCGGTGATCGTTTTCGTGAAGGTCGTGGTGGTGCTGCTGTTCATCATCATCGGCGCGCGCTTCGTGCACCCCGAGAACTGGCATCCGTTCATTCCGCCCAACCAAGGGCCGGGCCGCTTCGGCTTCTCGGGGATCATGCGCGGCGCCTCCGCGGTCTTCTTCGCGTACATCGGCTTCGACGCGGTCTCGACGGCGGCGCAGGAGACGAAGAATCCGCAGAAGGACCTGCCGACCGGCATTCTCGGGTCCCTCGCGATCTGCACCGTGCTCTACATCGGGGCGTCGCTGGTGCTGACCGGCCTCGTGCCCTACGCGCAGCTGTCGGTGCCTCACCCGGTCGGGTTGGGCGCTCGCGCGACGGGCGTGGCCTGGCTCGAGGCGGCGGTCGAGATCGGCGCGGTCGCCGGCCTGTCATCGGTGATGATCGTGATGCTGATGGGCCAGCCGCGCGTCTTCTTCTCGATGGCGATGGACGGCCTGTTCCCACAGTTCGCGACCAAGGTTCATCCGCGCTTCGGCACGCCGTACATCACGACGATCATCACCGGCGTCGCGTGCGCGATCGCCGGCGGCCTGCTGCCGATCGGCGTGCTCGGTCACCTGGTGTCGATCGGAACGCTGTTCGCGTTCGTGCTGGTCAGCCTGGGCGTGATGATCCTGCGCGTGAAGCGCCCCGACATTCCGCGCGCATTTCGGTTCCCCGGCGGCCCCTACGTCGTCCCGCTGTGCGGGGCCGCCTCGGCGCTCTACATCATCATGTCGGCGGGCATCGATACGCAGCTGCGGCTGGTGATCTGGATGGCGATCGGCCTGGTCATCTATGCCGCCTATGGACGGCGGCACTCGAAGCTCCGTGCCGCGTCGAGAGCTCAGCGCTAGCGACCGCGGCCGGGATGTTGAAGTTGCAGCGCAAGACGTGGTTCGGCAGCACCGTCGACATCCGCGAGTGCTGGATCATGTGAATGATGCAGCCGGCGACGCTCTCATCGAAGTTGGTCGCGGCCGCGAGGCCAACGGAGCCGGGGAAGCCGCTCGGTTCGATGTACATGATCGCGGTGACGTCGTCGGCCGCGAGGCGACCGCACGCCGCCAGCCGCGGCAGGAGGCCCGAGATGTCGTGCTCGATCTTGGGACCGTCGAGCTCCATCACCGCCATCTCGTGCGTCGAGCGGAACTCGACGGGATAGTCGAACGTGGTCGCCTTGTTGCCGTCGGGCGCCTTGAACGTCAGGTGGCGGCCCACGTCGACCAGGCAGCGCTCGACGTTGTAGTTGCCCAGGTCGGACGCGACGACCAGAACGTCCTCGGCCTGGCCGCTGCCGCTGATGAGAAAGCGCAGCGTGACCTTGCCACCCGCGTACTTCTGCGCCTTCCCCGCGCGTTGATAGCAATTTCGAACTTCGTCGAAGTGCGCTTCGATGACCTCTTCGACGTCGACGTCCTGGACGACACCCATCTCGCTCTGCATCGCCACGTCGGACGGAGGAGCCTCGGGTTGCGGCTTCGGAGCCTTCGCCACCCGAGTCGCCGGCTTCCTTTGCGCCCTCTTCGTCCCCGCGTCGTGCCCGCACCCCGACCCACCCAAACCGGCCACCATGACAACGGCCACCCTGACAAGCGTCGTCGCTGTGCGTCCCTTCATCATCTCCTCGATGCGCCTCCTGAACCTATAACCATCGATGTGACCTCCGGTGGCCTTTGCCACCGCAGCGAGGGTCAGAGGATCAGTAGGCTGGCTGGAAGCGGTACTCGTACTGCATCGATCCCTTGTTGGGGATCGCCGGGAACTCGAACTCCTTGATCTTCTCGACCAGGCACTGGCTGACTTCGGGGTTGTTCAGCGTCCCGCCCACCACGGTCACCTCCGACGGCTGGCCCGACGGCTCGACGGTCAGCATCACCAGCACCGACCCCTTGAACGCCCGATCGTGCTTTTCGTTGAGCACGTCCTGGTAGCACTTCAGCGTCATGGTGTCGCGTTGCTGCAGCACGAGCTGGATATCGGCCTGCTTGTCAGGCGGGATCCCCCCCGTGACGGACTGCTGCTCCGCGTTCTTCACGATCCGTACGTGCTGATCGTTCGAGGTTTCGGCGCAAGAAAAGTT
>CAZNCQ010000057.1:0-29085 GCA_964571275.1 uncultured Myxococcales bacterium | reverse complement strand
CTCATCGTTCGGGTTCGCGCCGAGCGCGATCAGGCGGGCGGCGATGCGGGCCCTCCCCGCGGCGATCGAGGCGTCGCCGCGCCCATGACGGCTCGAGCAGCAGGTGTAAAGGGCAGTCCACTGGCGCTGCCCGCCGCGCGCGGTGGCAACCGACGGACTCTCGTTGAGCAGCGCCAGCGCCGCCGGCGCGTCACCGAGCGCCGCCGCCAGGTGAATCGAACGGCGCGGAAGCCCCGGGCGCAGCGCCAGCGCCGCCCGCACCGTAGCCGGGTCGCCCGCGGTCGCGGCGGAGAGCACCGCCTCGAGGTCGGCGTCGACGCCGAGCTGCGAGCGCTCGAAGTGCTGCCTGAGATCGGGCCAGCTGACAAATCCCGCCTCGCGGGCGATCACCAGCTGTGCGTCGCTGAGCGTGAACGGCGAGGCGAGCGCCTGCGCGGCGTCCTGGCGGCGCGCGCGGGGAAGATGACGGACGATCCGCAGCGCCGCCTCGACGCTGCCCGCACCGTGCGCGCGACGCAGTTCCTTGGCGCGCTTCCGTTGCTGTTCGAGGTTGATGTCGCGACGCGGTTCGGACGTGTTGGACATGAGACCACCTTCCGTATCCGGTGTCCGCATCGCCGGAAGGAAGACAGTCAGTGGCCCGGGGCACTCTGACGACGACTCGAGACGGGCGCAGCCCTTCCCGCGGACCGGATGCACTCTCGAAGGTGCGGGCGCGAGTATAGCTCGGCGGCCTGGTACGCGAGGAGCGAGAACGGTCCTTGTGAGCGAAGTCGGGCCTGCGTCGCCAGCCTCACCAAGATCTCCAATGATCCCGCGATGTCCAGCGCGCGTAGCACGCCCCCGCTACTCTCTCAGAGCAGACTGAGACGTCGAGGGCACCGGACATTCTGTACCCGGTGCCCTCGGCGAACATTCGGAACGGCGCGAGCGCGCGTCTCAGCACGTCGCCGGCTGCGCCCGGGTCGTCGCTCTCGACGCTCCACGTGCCGACAAGGACCGGTGGAGTCGGAGAGGGCGTGAGCGGCGCCCGGTCGCAGCCCGCGAGGACGCCCAGCAGGGCGCAGGGGAGCAAGAGGATGAGGGCTCTTCGACGGCACCCTCGTCCGATTGGCGCCCAGCGGAGACGGGCTCACGATCCACGAGGTCAAGATGCCGCTGGATGCCTCTCCCAGGTCGAAATTGGTGTGCGGAGGTCTGGCGATGCCGTCCGTCTGGACGGCCCCCGTCCGGTACAGGATCACGGAGGCGCCGGCAGCCAGTCGATCTCGACGCGACCGATCTCGGCCGGCATGAGATACGAGATGGCCAGCGCGCGCGCCGACGGTGGGATCGTCGCGGCGGTGACGCGCACGGGACGGCGGGTTTCGGGCGTGTCGCCGGGGACCAGAAACGAGTCCTCGGACGTGCCCAGCGCGGCGAACTCGTGGCCGTCGTCGGACCACGCGACGTTGAAGACCCGCCCCGACCGGCTCTCGGTAAAAGCGTAGATGCGGAGCCCGGTCGGGCGGGCGTCGGGCAGCCGGTACTCGACCCGGGTCCCAGCCCGCCCGGCCAGGCGTGACCAGTCCATCTTGCAGTGCTCCGGGTGGTCAGTGGTGACCATCGCGCCCGTGTCGGTTCGAGGCCCGGCGCCTGCGCGATCCATCTCGTCGACGAACGTGCGGCCCTCGATCAGCGTCTCGGCGCTAGGCTGCGACGGCAGCGAGGAGCCTGCCTCGTTGAATGCAGTCACGCGGTAGCGGATCTTCTGGCCGATCGGCGGCGTGGGATCGATGAAGGGTCGGTAGGCGACCAGCGTTTCGTCAAAGTGGTCCGCGACGAGTTGCCACGGTCCGTCGGGCTCGCTCTGCCGCTCGATGGTGTAGTCGCGGGCGTCGAGCACGCCACGGAAGGCGAGCGCGCCTCGCGACGTCGCACTCAGAACGATCGGCGCGGGCGGCGCCGGGACCGACGGCACCGGAAGGCCCCGGGCCTCGAAGGCGAGCCGCCGCATCATGCCCAGGATCTCTCGCTCGCCGTACGCCGAGCCCGAGTCGGAGCCGGTCAGATGGTACGACTGAAAGGGCGCTCTTTCCATGTGGTGGTAGAAGCCACCCTCGCGGGTGTGGCCGCGCGCGCCCCAGAGCAGCACGCCCTCGATCGGCAGTGCTCGCACGTGCTCGAGCATGCGTGTGGTGTCCGCCGCCGACCACAGCCCGCACTCGCCGATGAGGTAGCGCTTGCGTCCGGCGATCTTGCGCACGTTCTGGTCGACGAGCTCGATGTTGCGGCGGACCGTCCCGTAGTGATGCGACGACACGATGTCGACGTCCGGGTTGGCCAACGACGCCTCGCGGATCGTCGGCCCGTTGGTTCCGTCGATGAGCAGGTGCTTCGGGTCCCGCTGCTTGATGTAGCGCGCAATACGCGCCGCCCAGGCGTCGGGCCGGATGAGCTCGTTACCGGTCTCCCAGGCGTAGATGGTGGGATCGTCGCGATAGGCCCGCCCGTTGATCGAGTTCTGGCGCAAGAGCACCTTGTCGATCGTTGCCTCGAAGTCGGCGATCAGCTGCTCGTCGGTGAAGAAGTCCGACCGCTGCTTGCCGCGGAAGGCCGCGTACTCGGTGATGCCGCCCCAGTGCGGCCAGTTGTCGACAAACGGCAGGATCACCTGCACGCCCATCTCGGCGGCCGCGGCCAGCACCCGGTCCAGCGCAAGGAACGCGTCCTCATTGAACTGGCCAGGGCCGACAACGTGGCGAACGGCGTTCGGAGGATCGCTCGGCTTCCGGACCGAGAGCGTGTAGATGCGGACGACCTCTCCGCCCAGGAAGCGGATCGTCTCCAGCGCGTCGCGGATCTCGAAGTCGTCGGGCAGCCGCTGGTGGGGCATCGCTTCGAAGCGCGCGTCGTCCTCGATGTAGTGCAGCGTCGGGATGTTGAACGACACGAACGGCTTGCGACCGCTGGGTGCGACCGCGATCGGCACGCGCGCCTGCGGCACGCCGGCTGATCCGCCGGCGCAGCCCATCGAGGCGGCGCAGGCGATGAGAGCCGCGCGGCGGCGAATACTAGGGGTCGACGCTCTTGCCATCACACACGCTAAAGGGCGGCATCTTGGGTTTTGCTTCACCGGCCGTCAACACGGTAGCTCATCGGTGCCCGCCGATCGGAGAGGGGTCTCGCGAAGCGCCCTGGGCGGTCTGTTCGAGCCCCGGCCGCACTTCGTGTACCCTGAAGCCGCTTGACCGGATCCCGCGACAAGGTTCTCGTGACCGGAGCCGCCGGGCTCATCGGCTCGCACGTTGTCGATGGCCTTCTGGCTCGCGGTCACGAGGTCGTGGCGCTGGACGATCTCTCGGGCGGTTTGCGCGGCAACGTCGACACCCGGGCTACGTTCGTCCATGGATCGATCCTGGACGTCGAGCTCGTCGGGCGTCTCTTCGACGAACACCGCTTCGCGTACGTCTTCCACCTCGCGGCGTATGCCGCCGAAGGCCTGAGCCACTTCATCAAACGGTTCAACTATCAAAACAACCTGATCGGCAGCGTCAACCTGATCAACGCCTCGATCAACCACGAGGTTCGCTGCTTCGTGTCCACGTCTTCCATCGCCGTGTACGGTCACGTGGCGGCCCCGGTCACCGAGGAGACGCCGCCCGCGCCCGCGGATTCCTACGGCGTCGCCAAGTGGGCGGTCGAGCAGGAGTTGCGGATCAGCCGTGAGGTCTTCGGCCTGCGCTCGATCGTCTTCCGCCCCCACAACGTTTACGGCGAGCGCCAGAACATCGGCGACCGCTACCGCAACGTCGTCGGCATCTTCGTGAACCAGATCCTGCGCGGCGAGCCCCTCACGATCTTCGGCGACGGGACGCAGACGCGCGGGTTCAGCCACGTGTCGGATGTGGCGCCCATCATGGCGGACGCGATCGAGCGGCCCGAGGCCTACGACGAGACGTTCAACATCGGTGCCGACCGTCGCTACAGCGTCAACCAGCTCGGCGAGATCGTCAGCCGCGCGATGGGCGTACCTTTCCGGCCCGAGTACCTGCCGGCGCGGTTCGAGGCCGCGCACGCGCACGCGTCACACGCGAAGGTGCGTGCGCGGCTCGGCTATCGGGACGCCGTGCGCCTGGAGGACGGCGTGACCGCGATGGCCGCCTGGGCGAAGCGCGTCGGCGCGCGCGAGGTTCAGGGGTTTCGCGCCCTCGAGATCGAACGCAACCTGCCGCCTTCGTGGCGGGATCCCGAGTCTCGCGGCCACACGCGCGGTGGTTAGCTCGCTTCGGCCGCCCAGCGCCGCAGCGTGCGGCTGACCTGCTCGAGGTGCGAGTCACCGCGCACGATCTCGCAGTAGCCTGGAACGGCTCCGACCCAGCTGCCGAGCCGCACGTTGGGCGCTTCCGTCAGATACACCGTGGGGAGGCCCATCAGCGCGGGGCCGTCCATGCCGGCCGTGGTGACGCCGAGCTGACCGACCAGGCCGTGCGTTCGCCGCATGTGCTCGAACAGCCGCAGCTGCGTTCTCCGCATGTCGGGTCCCTGAAAAAGGGCGTCCTTCCAGAACAGCGTGCAGTCGACGGCGCCGGCTGGCGTTTCGCCGCCTCGCACGGCATCTCCGACGAGCACGGGCACGACCCCGGCGTCGAGCGCGCGGCGGGCGAGCTCGATGAGCTCGGGGTGCTTCGTGTTGCGTGCCGGCTGGTGCGTGCCGTGCCGAACCCAGAGCAACACGGTCTTGCCCGCGGCGGTGCCGGCGAGCCTCTGCGCGGTCCAGTCGACGATGGCGCGCGAGATCGGAGCGTCGCCGAGAAACGCGGCGCGAAGCTGGCGCTGGGCGGCGTTCGGATCGGCGCGGAAGGCCCTGGCGACGATCGCGGGGAGGTGCTTGTTGGCGCGGGGGCGCGAGCGATACGGCTGGAACAGCGTCGCGAGGCCGGCGTCTCGCAGGAACCGCTCTGCCTGGGACGTCTGCGGCTTGTCTGGCTCGATCTGAATCGCGACGCCGCCCAGGACGGCCGCGGCGGCGAGGTACCACCCCTCGCCGAACGAGAATCCGGGATCCGCATGGAACGTGTAGGCATGATTTCGCTCGTCCACGATCCGCCGCGCGTCCTTGGCGGCCGTCTCGGCCTCACGGGCTGCGCTCCGCGCCGCCGGGGCGTCGAGCAGGAGCGCCACGCGCGTGGATTCGACCGCTGACGCTTCGGCGACACGGACGATCTCTTCGACGCGCCGCCAGCCGTCGTCGCAGTCTTCACGCGTCGGGGCGCGCTGGGCGCCGAGAGACAGCTGGCCGGCGCCGTGGCGCGCGTCGCGGGCCCGCGCGGCGTGGGCCTTCACCAACGTGAACCGCGCTCCCGCGACCGTCTCAGGGCTCCCGCCGTCGGCGTCCGCGGCGGTGAGCGCGCTCCACGCGAGCTCGATCGCCCGCTCGACCTCGGCGCGATGTTGGTCCCGCATCCCCGGCAAGTGCAACGCGGGTGACCGAGCCAGCGCTCGGCCGAGGACAGCCGCCGCCTCGCGCTCGAGCGACGGCGCGTCGAGGTTCTCATCCATCCGAAGTGACCTTATCGCGATACCGGGAGGCTCCGTGAGTCTCGCCTCTTCCGTTCGTGGTAAACGGAACGCGTGCCTGTCCGCCCATTCCTGCAAGAGATCCTCGACGCGATCCTCGCCGCGCACCCGGACGGGCTGACGCTGAACACGCTCAGCGAAGAGTTGGTGAACAAGCCGGTGACTCACTCAGACATCGAGGAGCTGATTGAGGCCATCGAGGACGCAGGGATCGACCTCGAGGGGCCAGAGCCGCCCGTTCGTCCGGAGGAGCTGTTTCGGGTGCTGACCGCCGCGCGTGCCCTGGTTGCCGAACAGCGCGCTCGGCCGTCGCCCGAGGAGATCGCGGAGCGGACTGGCCTGACTCCCGCCGTCGTGCGCCGGGCTCTTCGCTTCGGCCGTTCCACCGACGACGAAGCTGGGCGATGACGACGCGCGCTGCGCTGAGCAGCGCTGGCTCTCTACGTGGCGTCGACACTCGTCGCAAGGTCATTTTTGCGAGGGAACCCCAGGATCTTCCGCTGTCCTCACGAGGCGCCGTGCGAGTTGTCGGTGTTGTAGCGACAGACGCCGGTCCAGCGCAGCCCGAACTCCCTTGATCTCCTTGCGGGCGTGAGCGCTATTGACTCGCTTAAGTCCGCAACAGGTCCACTATGACCGTTGATACCGCCGTCTAGACGGCGATCGTAGATCTTGGTTGCCGCGAGGCTTGGGGCACTTGCAGGACTCGATGTCGACGTTGGGGGATGGGATGGATGGAATCGGCTTGCGCGAGCCGCGCGATCTCGAGGTGAGGTCGCACGAGAACACGGCTGACTTGTGTCGGCGCCTGGAAGAACGCCTGCGCGTCGTCTCGGAGACGATGCGCGCGTTCACCGACGCAACTTCCGACTCGCGGCGCCTACCAGATGTCGTTGCGCAGCGCGCCGCCGAGATCTTCGACGGCGTTTGCGCCGTTCTCCTTCTGTCGGAAAACGGGCAGCTGCTGACGGCGGAGGCCGTCTTCGCGGCCGATCCCCAGCTGCGTCGTCAAGGGCGCGACGCCCTCGCGGCGCCCCTGCTCGTCGATGCTCTTGCCGCTGAACGCCGCACTTTGGAGAGCGGCGAACCTGTCTTCGCACCCAGGCTCGACCTCGAACCGGTGAACCCGCTCGGGGCCGATACGGCCTTCTGCGAAGTCCTCAAGCGGCTCGGAGCTCACAGCCTTCTGATCTTGCCGCTGCGGGCTCATGATCGCGCGCTCGGCCAGCTCCTCGTGGCGCGCTGCCGCCCAAACAGCGACGCCTTCGACGAGCATGATTTCGACCTCGCCCGGAATCTCGCGAGCCTGGCGGCCCTCGCCCTCGCGAGTTCGCGTCTTTCCACCGAGGCGCGACGCGAGACGGTCGAGCGCGAGCGGATCGCCGATCAGCTTCGGCTCCTGGCGGAGGCGTCCCATGAATTCGCCGAGACGGCGTTCGATCACGAACGCCTGCTCGAGGTCGTCGCGCGCCGCCTCGGCGACCTCGTCGGTGACCTTTGCGTGATCAGGGCGATCACGGAAGACGGCGAGTGGCTCGAGTCGACAGGAGCGGCCTACCACCGGGATCCGGAGCTGCTCGCGGTCACGCAGGCGGTGATGTGGGCCGGCCGCCAGCGCGTCGGCGAAGGTATTTCGGGACGCGTCGCCGCGACGGGCGAGCCGGTTTTCACCCCCGAGATCACTCCGGCCGACTTCGTCGCCGCGAGCGAGCGCAAGTACACCTCGTTCCTCGAGCGCCTCGGGGTGTCGAGCTCGATGACCCTGCCGCTCAAGTGCCGCGGAGAGGTCGTCGGCGTCGCGAACCTCATGCGTTGTGGGCCCGGGCAGCCCTATGACGACACCGATTTCCGTTTCGCCCAGAACTTGGCTGAGCACGCGGCGCTCGCGATCGCCAACGCCCGCTCCTACGCCAGCGAGCGAGCGGCCCGTGATGCCGCGGAGGCGACGGCCAACGCCCTTCGGCAAGCGGAGAGGCGGTTCGCGCGCCTCTCCGAATCCGGGATCATCGGGATCATCGTGACCGACCACGCGGCACGCGTCTTTGAAATCAACGACACCCTGCTCAAGCTATTGGGCCGTGAGCGGAGCGAGATCGTGTCGGGCCGCGTCCCCTGGCTGACTCTGACGCCGCCGGGTTGGCAGGATCTCGATGCCCGGGCCTGGGAACAACTCACGACCTCGGGTGTCGCCGGCCTGCGCGAAAAAACCTACCTTCACAGGGATGGCAGGCTCGTTCCGGTGCTCATCGGGTCGGCGATGCTCGAGGACGACGACGTCGGTCAGGGAAAGTTGACCATTTCCTTCGTGATCGATCTGACGGAGCGCAAAGAGGCAGAAGCCGCCGTGAAGCACCTGGAGGAAGCGCGCGAGGCCGATGCGAAGTTCCGCGCCCTGCTCGACGCTGCGCCCGACGCCATGGTCATGGTCGGCAATGACGGCGTCATCGTGCTCGTCAACAATCAGATGGAAGCGGTCTTTGGGTATGGGCGAGCGGAGCTGGTCGGTCAGCCGATCGAGATTCTCATCCCCGTCAAATTCCGGGACAAGCACCCGTCGCACCGCGAGACGTATTTCGGCGAGCCGGGCGTTCGCCCGATGGGCGCAGGCCTCGAGCTGTCCGGCCGGCGCAAGGACGGGACCGAGTTCCCGATCGAGGTCAGCTTGAGCCCGCTCGAAACGGTCGACGGGATCCTCGTGTCCGCTGCCATTCGGGACATCACCGAGCGCAAGCAAACCGAAGGAGCCCTCACACGGGCCAAGAGCGCGGCCGAGGCGGCGAACCGTGAGCTCGAGGCGTTCAGCTACTCGGTCGCGCACGACCTGCGCGCACCCCTGCGCGGCATGGGCGGCTTCGCGCGGATCCTCCTCGACGAGTACGCCGACAAGCTCGATGCGGAGGGGCAGGACTGCCTCCAGGAGATTCAGTCGAACGCCCAGAATATGGGGGCGCTCATCGATGGTCTTCTCTCGCTGTCGCGTGTCACGAGAGGCGACTGGCGACCCACGCGGCTCGATCTATCCGTGCTCGTCCGCACGATCGCCGCCGCGTGCGCGGCCGAGGCCCCGGGGCGTGAGCTCAGCCTCGTCGTCGAGGATCACCTTTCGGCCGAGATGGACCCCCAGCTCGCGCACGCGCTCTTCGACAACCTCGTCGGCAACGCCTGGAAATTCACCACCCACGTGCCCGTCGCGCGCATCGAGTTTGGAGCGCTCGAGAGAGACGGCGCCTTGACGTTCTTCCTTCGCGACAATGGCGCCGGGTTCGACATGGCGCATGCGGAGAAGCTGTTCTCCCCCTTTCAGAGGCTTCACACGATGGCCGAGTTCCCTGGCACGGGCATTGGCCTCGCCACGGTGCAACGGATCATTCATCGTCACGGGGGGCGCATCTGGGCCGAGGGGAAGGTCGGGGAGGGCGCGGCATTCTTCTTCATTCTTCCCGGCGCGAGGAGGGTACGACCGTGATGCGCGTTGGGTCTGCCGACCTGGCGAGGCACGTCGATTCCCTCGGCCCGTGGGTCGCCCTCGGGATCCTGGGGCTCGTTCTCGGACTGGGAGCCAGGTCGACGCTTCTCGTCGTCGGCAACTCCGCCTGGGTCGAGCACTCTCACCAGGTCATCGAAGCGCTCGACGAGCTGGCGCTCGACGTCTCCGTGACCATGAGCGCGCGACGCGGCTTTTCTCTGACGGGCGACAGCGACCAACTCGCTCGCTATTCGACTGCGACACGAGACCTGCGCAGCGCCACACGGCGCGTCCGCGCCCTCACGTCCGACAACCCAGGCCAGCAGCGACGGTTGGACGGACTCGAGCCGTTGCTCGAGAAGACGATCGTCCGCCGGGATGCCGTGATCACCTATCGTCGCGCGCACGGCTTCCAGCCCGACCGGGAGGCCCAGGCGACGAGGGAAGGGACGAGCGCCTATGACGAGCTCGTCTTGAGGATGGGCGATTTCGCGGCCGAAGAACGACGGCTTCTCGTCGAACGCGAGCGGCGAACGGCCGAGAGTGTTCTTCGTACCGAGGTGAGCGAAGGCATCGGTGCCGGCCTCAGCGTGACTCTCATGGCCACCGTGATCGTGCGCCTGCGGCGCGAGGGTCGCCGCCGCAAGCGTTCCGAAGACACCGTGCGCGAGAGCGAAAAGGCGATCAAGGTGTTGAACGAGGATCTCGAACGCCGTGTCGGCGAGCGCACGGCCGAGCTCAAGATGACGAACGCCGAGCTCGAATCGTTCAGCTATTCGGTCGTTCACGATCTTCGGGCGCCGCTGCGCGGAATGGGCGGCTTCGCCGAGATCCTGCTGAGCGAACACCAGGACAGCTTCAGCGCCGACGCTCAGGACTGTCTTCGCGAGATCCACCGGAACGCCGCCAAGATGGCGACGCTCATCGATGCGCTCGTGTCGATGTCGCGCGTCATGCGCAGCGCGTTCGGGCGGACGCGTGTGGACTTGAGCGCCCTCGCACGCGTCGTGGCGAGTCAGCTCGCGGCTGTTGAAGGCAGGCCCTCCGTCGATCTCGTGGTGCAGGAGAGTCTGCGCGCCGACGTCGATCCGGCGCTGGCGCGAACGCTGTTCGAAGTCCTGCTCGGCAACGCTTGGAAGTTCACCGCGCAAACGGAGTCGGCTCGCATCGAGATCGGGGACACGGAGGTCGACGGAGAACGCGTGTTGTTCGTGCGCGACAATGGCGCCGGGTTCGACATGGCACACGCCGAAAAGCTCTTTGCTCCTTTCGGCAGACTTCATACCGACGGGGAATTCCAAGGACTTGGCATCGGGCTCGCGACAGCTCGACGAATCATCCAGCGGCACAGCGGCCGCATCTGGGCGGACGGTCAGGTTGGCCGTGGCGCCGCCGTCTATTTCACTCTTTGTCCGAGAGCAGCGGGGAGACTCATATGAACAAGGTCTTGTTGTTGGTCGAGGACAATCTCTCCGACGAAAAACTGACCGTTCGCGCCTTCAAGAAGTCCGGAGTCTCGAATGAGATCGTCGTCGTCCGTGATGGCGCCGAGGCCCTCGACTATCTCTTCGGGACCGGCAAGTTCGAAGGGCGCGACACGACGGCCCTCCCAACCGTCATGCTGCTGGACTTGAAGCTTCCGCGGATCGACGGCCTCGAGGTCCTTCGGAGAGTCCGCGCGGACGAGCGCACCAAGTGTCTCCCCGTCGTGATCCTCACGGCCTCGAAGGAGCACGAGGACGTTGCGCGCGGCTACTCCCTCGGGGCGAATGCCTACGTGCGAAAGCCGGTAGATTTCTCCGAGTTTGCCGAGGCGGCCAAGACTGTGGGCCTGTTCTGGCTTCTCCTCAACGAGCCGCCGCCCAAGAGCACTGGCGCGTCATGACCCGGACCCTGCGGCTCCTCATGGTCGAGGACTCGGCGACCTATGTGACGAAGACGAGGCGCTCACCCGAGGGGAGTTGTGCGGACCACTGCCGTTCGACGTCCGCGAGCGGGACCTCGCGGACCTGAACCTGAAGCGCGCCGGCGGCGAATGCGGCCACGACGTCGCGCGAGACGGAGAACATGTCGGCCGTGCTCGTGGCGCCCTGGCCGCTGCCGAGGACGTGGAGATTCCGCTTTCGCAAGAGGATCGACGAGAGCGAGATGTCGTCGCCGGCGGCCGAGCCGATGAGCACCCAGTGCAGCGCCCCTGACTCGGCTTCGCGGCGCCGGCAGAGCGCCGGCATGATCTCCGTGGTGATGGGCCCCCACAGGTAGTCGAGGACGATGTCGACCTCGCTGGCGGCTGCGGCGACGGTGTCCCCGTCCACCTTCGTCCCGGTGAGGCCTACCACGGCATCGGCGCCGAGCGTTTGTAGGCGATCGAGGGCCTCTCGATTGCGGCCCGCGGCGACGACGCGGCCGGCGCGCAGATACTTGGCGATCTGAACGGCCAGCTGCCCCGCGGCTCCCGTCGCGCCGAGGACGAGAACACTCTGGCCGGGCTGCAGCGTCGCGCGCTTCGCGAGGGCGACCCACGACGAGATCGCGGGGATCATCGCCGCCGCGACGACCGAGCTACGGACCCCGTCGGGAAGCGGCAACGCGAGCCGTGGATCAGCGACCGTCTGTTCTGCCATGGTGCCCAGCGCCTCGTCCGCGGCCAGGAAGTAGACGCGCTGTCCGTCGCGCAACCGTCCGACGCCGTCGAGACCCGGAACCAAGGGGAAGACGCCCTTGCTCGTGTAGTGTTGGCCGGCGGCGCCCGACCGCACACGCGGCGACAGCGCCGCCGCGAGGACGTCGACGATCACGCCGCCGTCGCGGTCTTCGGGCGAGGCGAAGGTCTCGTAGCGTGGGGGCTGCTGGGGGCCTCGAACGACAGCGGCTTTCATGGCAAGCTCCTTGGTTCGCGATACGAACCAATATGGTTCGTTCCACGAACTAGTGCCATCGGAAAGACACATGCCCGCAAAACACCAGGACCCAGGCTTGGTTGACGGCCTGTTTCAGCTGTCGTTCAAGCTGCAAGGCACGCTCGCGCGCATAGCGGCGGAGCATGACCTGTCGATCGTCCAGGTGCGCCTGCTCGGCATACTGCGCGACCGTGAGCCAGCCATGTTGCAGCTTGCGCGATACCTCGAGCTCGAGAAGTCGAGCCTGAGCGGCCTGGTGGATCGCGCGGAGAAGCGCGGCCTTGTCGAGCGGGTCCCGTCACCGGACGATGGGCGCGGCTCCAACATTCGCGTCACGGCGCGTGGCCGCAAGCTCTCGCGCGTCATCGAGGCCGAGGCAGCCGCCGAGGTCGCGAAGCTGGTCGGCGTCCTGCCGAGCTCCGAGCGGGAGCGCCTGGGTGGCCTGGTCGCCCAGATCGTGGCGGGCATCGCCGGCGCGCCCGACTCGCGGTTGTGATGACGTCCTCGCCGAGAACGCGAGAGCGTCAGCGCAGGATGCGAGTTGACGATCTGGGCCGGGCCGTTCGCGATCAGGTCCCCTCGGGCATCGGAAGGTGGGACAAAGCGGGCCCGGGGCCTCGAGGTAACACACGCCGACTACAAGGTGTCATCCCTTGTCATCCCCTCCGCCAACAGCCGTCGCGCTTCGGTGGCCTCGCGCAACTCTCGCTCGATCAGATTGCCGACGCGTTTCACGGTCCACCAGACCAGCGCGATCGTCATGCCGCAGACCGCGAGCGTCCCGAACGCGTCCGAGATGTCGAATCGGCCGGCGGCGATCATCGACGCCGCCTCGAAACCGATCGTCCCGCAGACGACGAACCCCGTCAGCCAGGGCATGAGCCGAAGCAGGCGCCGCCGTCCCGCGTGCCGTCGCTCGAGGGCCGTCAGCAGCTGGAGCGGCGCGCTGCCCGTCCGGCCGAGGATTCCCCCGGAGACGGCTGGCTGATCGTCGACACGAACTCCGCCTGTGGCGGAACGACGCGCACCTCGATGGACCGAGGTCCTGGCGGCATCGGTTCTGGGCACGGTCTGCACGGATGCCGGCAAGCTTTCCATCAAATGCGATCTGTGCCAGCGTGAGCCGCGGGCGGCGGAATCCGCCTATCGAGGGGCCATGGCAGAACGATTCTTCGAAGACTTCGCTGTCGGCCAGCGGTTTCGTTCGGCGACAGCCACGGTGACCGCCGAGCAAATCAAGTCGTTCGCCGCCGCGTTCGATCCGCAACCCTTTCACCTCGACGAGGCCGCGGCCGGCGAGAGCTTGTTCGCCGGTCTGGCAGCCAGCGGCTGGCACACCGCCGCGATCGTCATGCGCTTGATCGTCGAGAGCGATCTTCGGCCCGCGGGCGGCACGATCGGCGCCGGCGTCGAAGAGATTCGCTGGCCCCGACCCGTGCGCCCGGGCGACGTGCTGCACGTCGAGGGTGAGGTCCTGGAGCTGCGCGCCTCACGGTCGCGCCCGGAGCTCGGGATCGTCAAGATCCGGGCGACGGCGTTCAATCGGGCCGGCGAGCCGGTCCAGATTTCGACGCCGGTGCTCATGGTCCGGCGCCGCCCGGCCGCGTCCTGAGCCGATCGAGCGCCCCGGATAGGTCGGTTTTTCGGGCAGGATGCGTCGGAACGACCGACTGGTCGCACGCGGCGCTGTTCCTTAAGCTGCTCCCCAGAGGAACATTCCACCATGCTAATCCGCGTCGGGTACGAGCTTAACTATCAGCTTCCGCAGGCCACACCCATGATCCTGACCCTCAACGTCCATTACAGTCGGGTGTCGGATCTCGCTCACCCCGACCACATGACGACGACGCCCTCGGTCCCGGCCGTCGCGTACAGGGACGGATTCGGGAACTGGTGTACGCGCCTGGTGGCGCCCGCGGGGTCCTTCACCGTGACCAGCGACGCGATCGTCAACGACAGCGGGGCGCTGGAAGTGGCCGTGCCCTTCGCGGTTCAGCACCTGGTCCAGCACCTGCCGGAGGAGACGCTGGTGTTCCTGCTGGGCAGTCGCTACTGCGAAACCGACAAGCTGTCGCAGATCGCGTGGGACCGATTCTCCGGCACGCCGCTCGGGTGGGGCCGGGTGCAGGCCATCTGCGACTTCGTTCACGATCACATCCAGTTCGGTTACGAATTCGCCAGCCCCACCAAGACCGCCTGGGAGGTCTTCCACGAACGCAAGGGCGTGTGCCGCGACTTCGCCCACCTGGCCATCACCCTGTGCCGTTGCATGAACATCCCCGCCCGCTACTGCACAGGCTATCTGGGCGACATCGGCCGACCGAAGGACCCGTCGCCGATGGATTTTGCAGGATGGTTCGAGGCGTACCTCGGAGGGGCCTGGCATACGTTCGATCCACGCAACAACGTCCCGCGCATCGGGCGCATCCTGATCGCGCGCGGCCGTGATGCCGCCGACGTCGCGATCACGACGACCTTTGGACCCAACACCTTGACCACGTTCCGCGTATGGACCGACGAGGTCGCCGCCTGACCTACTGTGTCGGGGTCCTGTTGAACGACGGGATCGTCTTCGGATCGGACTCGCGCACCCACGCGGGCGTCGACGACTTCGCCACGTTCTGCAAGATGACCGTCGTCGAGCGCCCGGGAGATCGCGTGCTGGTCTTGCTGAGCTCGGGGAGCCTGGCCGGGACCCAGGCCGTCATCAGCGTGCTCACGCAGAAGGCCGCGGTCGAAGAGGGGCGGCCGAATCTCTTCAACGCGCGCACGATGTTCGATGTCGCGTGCGTCGTCTCCGACGCCATGCGCGCCATCGAGCAGCGCGACAAGGAGCACCTGGAACGCAACGACCTGACCTTCAACGCGTCGTTCATTCTTGGTGGCCAGATCAAGGGCGACGGCATGCGGCTCTTCCGCATCTACGCCGAAGGCAACTTCATCGAGGCCGGCGCCGATACGCGGTTTTTCCAGACCGGCGAGACAAAGTACGGCAAGCCGATCCTCGACCAGGTCATCGACTCGACGGTCAAGATGAGCGACGCCGCCAAATGCGTGCTGGTCTCGTTCGACTCGACGATGCGCTGCAACCTGTCGGTGGGAATGCCGATCGATCTGATCTGCTACGAGCGCGACTCTTTCCGGGTGCGAATGCGCCGCCGATTCGAGCAAGGCGACGCCTACTTTGGCACGCTCGGCAAGAGATGGATCGAAGGCGTCCGCGCCACGTTCCGGGAGCTGCCGGATCCGGAGTGGGGCGGCTGACCGCTCAGACGCGCTTCACCGTCGAGCGATAGGCGGCGGTCATGCTGCCGAGGTGATTGCCCACCGACGCGAGCGCGCGGTAGAGGCTGGTCTGTTGATAGGTGAGCCCGTGCTTGTCGCAAAAAGCACGCACCAGCGGGCGCATGGCTCGATAGCGATGGTGAGGCACGCGCGGGAAGAGATGATGCTCGATCTGCGAGTTCAGCCCGCCGTAATAGAAATCGAGCACGCGGGGATTGTCGATGTTCCGGCTCGTCGTCACCTGCTGCTCGAGGTAGCTCAGCTTCTGGCCACTCGCCAGTCGGCGCATGCCGATGTGGTTCGGAATGAAGACCGAGGCCGTCATCAGGGAGGAGAGACACGACATGCACAAGAAGGCGGGGACGGCCCTCGACCAACCGAACAGCAAGCCGGGACCCACCAGCAGAATCAGCCAGTGAAGTGGGATCAAGAAGCGATCGATCTTGGTGTCCTGCGGACGCTGGAACAGGTCCCGGATGCCGTCGTACCCGAGCGTGATCCAGTAGAGCGATGACAGTGGCCAGAACGCCCATTTCTGGATACGGAGGAAGAAGCGCCCGAGCGGTGTCCCCCAGTTGGCCGAGTTCGGATACACCGAGAAGAGCACACCGAAGTGCATGTCCGGATCGCCGTCGACGTCCTGGCACTTGGCGTGGTGCTGGTTGTGCCGCGCGCGCCATGAACCGAAGCTCATGCCGCAGAGCAGGGTCATGGCCACCTGTCCCCACAGGTCATTCACCCAGCGGGTCCGCGACAGCGCGTTATGACCGGCGTCGTGCCCGGCGAACCCCATGGTCAGCAGCGCCATCGCGGTCAGCGGCGCCAGCAGCAGGCGGGCCGGTCCCCAGGGAAGGACCATCATCCCGATGTAAGAGATCACAAAGACGGGGATCCAGACGAGCAGCTTGCGCGTCCAGAAGCGCGACGGCGCGAACAGCCCGCGCTGATCGAGCTCTCGGTGCAGCTCGCGCAGGAGTTGCTGATGACTGGGGGGGGGGAGAAACGACGAGACAAGCATGGCAAGGACCGCTTTCGCATCGACGGACCATCGAGCCCTCTGGGTGGGTTGCCTTCAAGAGGGGGGCCGGCGCAAACCAACGGTACTACGAACGTCAATACCCGCTGTCATGTATTGGTAACGTGTTTGTCAGGTATTGGTCACAGACGGCTGACGTCGAGAGGCGCGCGGCTCGAAGCGTCAGCCCGCTGATGGCGGTGTCAGCCTGGCTACCAGCTCGGGGATCGAGATGGTGGCGATGCCCACGGCGGCGTCGGACTGTCCGTAGGGCAGTACGATGTCGTCGCCATTTTTCATGATGCCGCACGAGTAGACGACGTTGGGGACGTAACCCTCGCGTTCCGCGCCTTCCGGCGCGAGCAGGGGTTCGCGGAGGCAGCCCACCACGCGCCGCGGATCCTCGAGGTCGAGCAGCAGGGCGCCGAGCACGTAGCGGCGCATGGGACCGACGCCGTGGGTGATCACCAGCCAGCCCGCGTCCGTCTCGATGGGCGACCCGCAGTTTCCGATTTGCAACAGCTCCCACGGGCGGCTCGGGCGGTGGAGCTCGACGACATCCGACCAATGCCGGACGTTCATCGAGGTCGCGAGGTGCAGGTTCTCGCGGTCGCGGCGCGAAAGCATGACGTACCGCCCGCGGATCCGGCGCGGGAACAGCGCCATGCCCTTGTTTTGCGCCGCCGGGCCGTTGAGAGTCGTGATGCGGAAGGTGACGAAGTCGTCGGTCTGGATCAGCTGCGGCAGGATCTCGAAGCCGTCGAACGCCGTGTAGGTGGCGTAGTAGGTGGTTCGGCCGTCGTCCTCGGTGAAGAGCACGAAGCGCGCATCCTCCATGCCGCGGGTCTCGTGCGGGCCGGCCGGAAAGATCACCCGCTCCGACAGCACCGAGTCGGGGGGGAAGGTGGTCACATAGTTCGAGGTCGCGAGCGCGCGCAGCAGGTTCACGGTCTCGAAGCTCACCGCGTGCGGCCCGGCGTGCTCGAGCACGCTGAGAGACGCCTCGAGCTCCGCGAGTGTGAAGAACTCGGGCAGCCGGTCCAGCACGGCCTGGGTGAGCGCGCTCGCGCCGCCGAGCTCGATGACCTTGGCAGCGAACTGATGCTTGTCGTACGAGGGCGGCGGTGCGCGATCGCCCGTGACCAGCGTGGTTCCGAGCGCGTCGAAGGTGATCCGGCTGGCCGCGTCGATCACGCCGGTCCTGAACTCGATCGACGAGATGTGCCCCTCGCCGACCGCGCGCAGGCTCATGATGAACTTTCGCGTACCTGGGCGCACGCCGGTCTGATCGGGCGCCGGCACGATGGATGGATTGAAGAGCGCGGCGCCCTCGACGGAGTATTCGTTGGTGAAGTAGGCGCCGATGAGCAGGCGGCGCGCGCGCGACAACACCGCGCCACCCGCGAGGTGCTCGACCAGCTCGAAGTGGCGCTCGAGGAGGCTGTCGAGGTTCCGGTGACGCGCGCCAAATTGCTCGCGCGTCTGCTCGAGAATGACGGCCACCTCCTCCTCCGAGAGCGCGGCGATACGCGCCAGCAACAAGCCGGCGCGCGTGATGGTCGTGTCGTTGGCGACCTCTTCGCCGGGCAGGTACGGCTTCGCGATCACGCGGCTCGGGTCGTTGCGTAGCAAGTGAGTGGTTCGAGTGATCATGTTTCCGCGTACTCCAGACCTTCGCCGGCCAGTTCGAGCATTTCGATGAGCGACAAAAGAAACGCGATCGTGCTCTCCGCTCCTTGATTCAAGTTCGGCGCGACGGCGCCCAGACCGTCGCGGCACCCAGCGGTGGCCGGGTCGTACACCGAGACGTCGAGCCGGTTGGCGCCCAGGAACCAGGTGAACGCCTCGCGCATGCGCCGCAGGTAGCGATGGTCGCCGGTCGCGAGAAAGGCGCCGTGGAACGCCAGCACGAACGCGGCGGCGTCGGTGGGCTGCTCGTCGGCTTCGGCCCGTACGCCTCCGCGCGAGTGCCAGCCCGCGTTGCCGACGAGGACCAGGCGATCGTCGCGAAAGGAGCTCTCTTCGAGGAAGGCGAGCGTCTCACCCGCGACTTCACGGCTGGCCGCATCCTTCGTGACCCGGTACGCACGCCACAACGCCAGAGGAATGAGCGCGTTGTCGTAGGTGAGGGCCGGCTCGAACCAGCGCCAGTCCGAGGTGGCTTGCGCCCGGTACCGGGCGCAGAGGCGCGCGGCCAGCGCGCGCAGCAGCTCGAGGGCGGGCGCGACCTCGGGGTGGGCGCCGACGAAAGTCGTGAGGCCGAGCATCGTGAGCGCGGTCCCGCGCGGACCGAACTCCTTCACGCCCGCGAGCGAGCGCTCGAACATCTGGCGGGCCAGCAGTCGCTGGCCCTCGTCGGGCGCCAGCTGAACGGCGGTGCCCAGCGCCCAGAGGGCGCGGCCCGTGCAATCCTCAGACGGCTCTTCGGCGTTGAAGACGCGGCCGTAGCTGAGGAAGTTCCTGAACCGCCCGTCCTCCGTCTGCGCCGCATGGAGAAACGCGAGATAGGTCGACACCAGGCGCTTCGTGTCGCGCGAGCCCGTGAGGCGATCCGCGTGCAACGCGACGATCAGCGCGCGCGCGTTGTCGTCGACGCAGTAGCCGCTGTCGCGAGCCGGGACGCTGAAGGTCGCGTGCTGGATCACGCCCGTGTCGTCGGTCATGCGCAGCAGGTGATCGAGCCGCAGGTCAGGAAGGCTGCTCGCGCGCGGCGCCTTGGGACGGCGGGCCACCTTGGGCGTCAGGGGGGACAGCGTCTCTCCGAGCGCCAGGTAGCGGGCTCCAATGCGCGGCCAGGTGAACCCTCGGGTGTAGTCGTAGCCCTGTGTTCTCACGCGGCGCAGCTCCGCGGGTAGCTCCAGCAGCGAGACCAGCGTCCGCGCGAGGGCGACGCTGTCCCCGAAGGGAAAGAGCGCGCCGCGTCCGTCGGCGAGCAGCTCGCGCGCGTGCCAGTAGGGCGTCGAGATGACCGCCGCGCCGGCGCCCATCGCGTACGACAGCGCTCCGCTGGTCACCTGCGCCTCGTTCAAGTACGGGCTCACGAAGACGTCGGCGGCCTGCAGGTAGCGGCAGAGCTCCGGCGTCGTGACGTACTGGTCGCGGAACACGACGTGGTCGCGGACGCCCAGCTTCTCCGCCTCGCGCTCGAGCGTGGTCCGGTAGGCCTCGCCGTACTGGCGTACGACGGCGGGGTGAGTCGCCCCGACGACGAAGTAGACCAGATCGGGACAGGCGGCGATGACGGCTGGAAGAGCACGGATCACTGTCTCGATGCCCTTGTTCGGCCCGAGAAGACCGAACGTCAGCACCATGCGCTGGCCGGCGATGCCGAATCCGGCCTTCAGCGTCTCCTGATCGCGAGGCGCCATGTCAGGGATGCCGTGCGGGATGACATGGACGCGTGGGCCTCGCACGTCGTACCGGCGCGCCAGGAGATCCTCGGCGACCACGCTCATGACGACCAGGACGGCCGCCCTGGCCATGCGTTGAACGATGGTTCGTTGCGACTCGGAAGGGTTGTCGAGCACGGTGTGCAGCGTGACGGCCGCGGGGACGCGCAACGCGCTCAGGAAATCGAGGACGTAGGAGCCGTCGTCGCCGCCGAAGATGCCGTACTCGTGCTGCAGCGAGACCCAGCGGACGTCCTTGTAGTTGATGAGCTCGGCGGCGCGGGCGTAATCGCCCTTCACCCCCTGGCGGATCTCGTACTCGACCTCCTCGGGGTACTTGTAGGGACCCGCTTCGTCGGTCACGGCGACGACCAGGGGTTTCACGCGCGCGCTGGCGGCGCTCATGCCGGCCGCGAGGTCGCGCGTGAACGTCGCGATTCCGCAGCGACGCGGCGGATACGTGCCCAGGAAGGCGATGCGAAGGTCGGAGTTCACGGCGGTCTACCCCGCTGTCGTGGGTCTGAGCACGCGCCAGCAGAAGCCACACAACGTCGCGGCCGGCATCACCATCCGCCCGCAGAATGGGCAGCCAACGCGTGCGATCTCGCCGGGGCCCGACAGGAGGCTGACGGCGCCGTCGAGATCGTTCTTCACGATCGTGAGCGCGCCGCGCACCACGCCGGCCGCTATCGCGGCGCCGCCCGCCAGCGCGGTCGCGTCGAGCTGGCGCAAGCCCAGCTGCGCGGCCTCGAGGCGTTGCCGTGCCTTCGTCTGATCGGATTCCGAAACGCCCATGGGTGTCCTGCTTTCAGCGGGGTACACACCAGGTCGCAAGGCTGGCCATTCTCGCAGCAGCCCACTCCGCAGACGGCGACCGCACATGGTTGTACGCCGCGCACGCGCGTCGCACAAGGTCAGCTTCGTCAATTGGACGTCGCTTTTTTCGAACCTCGAGCTCCGAGTTACCTGATGGTCGAGCGCCTCGACGGAAACTGTGGCCGGCCGTTCCGCCACTGCCCCCGATCGAGCTCAGCGGGACCGAGGTCATCGCCCGGCGCGCGCACGGCCGAGACAACGCATCACCTTGCGCCTCGACGAGCGTCGACGCGGACCGAACCCGCGCAGGATCTGAAATGCTCGGTGGTAT
Source organism: uncultured Myxococcales bacterium (assembly GCA_964571275.1). Classification (GTDB taxonomy): domain Bacteria; phylum Myxococcota_A; class Polyangia; order Fen-1088; family Fen-1088; genus DASRQZ01. The sequence goes on along the minus strand of CAZNCQ010000057.1, from coordinate 8,324 downwards.
CTCCCGCGCAGTCGACGCACGACCGTCGAGTCAGCTGTGTCCAGGATGGGCGCATCTTTCGTCCCGGCGGGCTCACACGGAGGATCCATGACGTCTCCCCTCAGATCGGCCGGTCTTCCTCCCCGGTCAAAAGTTCACGATGATCGTAGCGCTGGCCCTCGCGAGAAACGATGCCGAAGTTGCGCTGGGATCCCTCGGAAAAACCGACGGAGGCTGTGGCTCGTCTCCGGTCACAAACCACGCTTTTTCCGCACCTTGAGCTCCGAGTTACCTAATGGTCGAGCGCGGCGCTGGCTCCCATGACTACCCCGAGGAGCATCTCATGAACGTCATCACCGGTCTCAAAGCCCGGTTCCACCGTCGGCCTCGGAGGAACCGAACATGGCTCCTGGTGGCGCTACCGGCCGGAATCCTCACGTCGGCGCTTCTTTGCTCTTCGTCCGTGCTGGCCGACCGCCCGCCCGTCGACTACGACGCCTCATTTTCGAAGAGCTTCCCGCCTTCAGCGGGCACGGCGACAGGCTCTGCCGGAGGCGCGCACGCGATCAAGGACTGGCCGCTCTACGCGGCGCTCGCGACCGGAGACGTCGTGGCCTATGCGGCGAGGCTCGACCCTGCGGTCGCTTCGGAGATGGAGCAAAGCAAGGGCAGGCTCTATCAAACCCAACAACTGGAGAATCGCCTCAAGGCGGACCGGCGCTTGATCACCGCCTTCGAGGGACAACGCCAGCGCCTGAAGTCGATGGTGGTCACCACGCAGGCCAGCGGCGTCGCCACCGACTCCTGCGCGCACCAGCTCGTCTACGTCTCGAACGAGTTTCGCCTGGTCCTCGGCAAGAGCTCCGAGGCGGGCGATCCGCTGTCACACGCGACCATCGCGCCGTCGTGTCCGCAAAGGCTCGAGCCCGGGTTCCAGATCACCGGCGGCCGCTCTTCGCGGTTCACCTGCTGGGCCACCGACTACGCCACTCTGTGTGGATGGCGCCTGCCCGACATGCCCGTCGCGCTCAAGGCAACCATCGAGACGACCTATCCAAACCAGGTGACGCTGCAGTGGCGCTGGCGCGGTCTCGGAGCCGTCGTTCGCACGCGGTACATCGACGGCAGCGGCAACCGTGTGGCCGCGAACGCGCGCGCGAGCGTGACCCCTCCCGTCGATCTCGGGCTGGATTTCGTGGGCGAAAATGGCCAGGTCCTGTGGTCTGCGCCGGCGGCCCTGTCGTCCGCCGTGCCCGTCCGGGATCGCCGCCTGTCACGGGACTGAGGCCGGCGGGCGTCTCAACGCGCGGGCGACAGCTCGCGCGCGAAGTATTGACGGGCGTAGGCGATAATCTGACGGTCCGTCGGATGATCGACGGTCTCGATGCCAGCGACGCGCGCCTCGAGCGCGGGATTGTGGGCCTGCGCGTGTCTCAGGAAGTGCAGCTTCGCGGCGCCCGGGCCGACGATCAGGATGCGCCCTTCTCCGGTGAGCGCGCCGGCGACGTCAATGAAGTAACGAGCGTCGTCGTCCGGGTGCTCGTGAACTCTGGTGAGCCCGTCCTTGGGATGGCGGTGGGGATGATTTTCTCGCAGCGAATGGACGGAGGTTTCGGTGACCGAATCCCCTCCGAAGGTGAAGATTCGCGCCTCATTGCTATCGAGCCAAACGACGAAGTGACTCACGGCTGTCTTTCTCAAGGTCCCCCGTTCAACGGCGTTTGTTCTTCGGCGGTGGAGGAGGAGGACCGCCGGCCGCCCAGTTCTGCTCGCGTGCGAGCGCCCGACTGACCGCGCGCACCAGCCCATCCGACGCGTTCGCGACGGCGATGAATGGGCTCGCGCCGGTGTCCGCGACCCGAACATGGCGCGGGAGCAGGCTCACGTTGATATCGCAGCGATTGAGGCGAGGCGAGCGCGCCGGCTCGTCGTTCGACAGCCGCACGACGACGTCCCGCACCCGTCCGGCGAACCCGCTCAAGGCGTAATCCAACCTTCGCTGCACATGGGCCCGCAACCGGTTGTCGATCGGGACACCTCCGTCGTGGATTCGGACTTTCAAAGGCTGACCCTGTGGGCTGGTATACGACTCGGATCGATACGTGACGATGTGGAAGATCCGGCTCAACACGTCGCTTATTTGAGTCAACGCCATCGCGACCGAGGTGAGGTCGTCACCGTCGATCACGTGAAGATGTGGGTGCGTGCGGCCTCGCAGATCGCTGCGACCGCCGGGTGTCTGATCTTGCGTTCAACGGAGATCGCGTAAAAGCGCTGCCGGAGGTCATTGAGGCGTCCGACCAGGCGGACCTTGTATCGCCGGCGGATCTCTTCCTCGACCACGGCGGGTGCGACGAATGCCCCGAGACCCGTCTCGCCGATCACGGTTGCCAGGGCGGCGTCGTCGAACTCCGCGACGATCTTTGGCCGTATGTTGCGTCCATCGAACCAGCCGTCCAGGGCACGCCGCAGCGTCGAGGTGGCGCTCGGCAGCAGGAACGGCGCGCCGTCCAGCGAATCCGGGAACCCCTTTCGCAACTTCTGCGCGAGCGCCGGTGCAGCCATGACGACCGCGCCGCACTCGCCGAGGAGGTGACTGAAGGCCCGCACCGACGTGGACGTACCGGCCGGGGCATCGGCCAGGACCACGTCGACCGCGTGCACCGCGAGATCGGCCATGAAGGCATCCATCGACCGATCCTCTCGACAGACGATGCGGACCTGGTCGCCGAGACGAAACGCCGGCTCCAGCATGCGATGAACGATCGACTTCGCGAGCACGTCCGACACACCGACCACGAGACGCATCGGACGGCCTCCGGCGCGCCCCTTGACCGCGTCCATCAGCTCGCCTCCCAGCGCGAAGATGTCGTTGGCGTATCGATACGCCATCTGGCCGACGTCGGTCAGGGCCAGGGCTCTCCCGCTCCGCACGAACAGCTTCTCGCCCAGGACCTCCTCCAGCCGGTGGATCTGTCCGCTGATGGTCGGATGCGCCAGGCGCAGCTCCTTGCTGGCCCGCACGATGCTGCCTTCCTTCGCGACCATCCAGAAGTAGAGAAGGTGGTGGTAGTTCAGCCATTCCATCAGGCGACCATACGTCGGATACCTCGGCTTTTCGAACAGGATGAGTCGAAAGCACCGGCTGGTTGCGCCCGGCGCGGTTGCCTAGACTGATCGCATGGAATCACCGCACAAGATGACGGCCCAGGGTGTCAGGGACTTGAACCACCGGGGCCCGAAGGAAAAATTGGCAACCACGGGCGATCCCGCCATCGCGCCGGCCGACGTGATCGACGGCGCGCCGCTTGTGATCACCTCGTCAGCTCCCGCAAACGATCAGGTGGCGTGTGCGCCGACGGTCGACAATGGTTGACCGCCACGCCCCGAGCGACCAGCAACGAGCCATGGCTTACAAGATTCGAAAGCTGAAGGCCGTCGGCATCAGACAGAACGCGCCGCAGCCGCGCGCGATGAGCCAGCGCATGCCCGCGCTGGGCGAGGCCGTCGCGATCGTCGGCTCCGGAGTTCTGGCATTCGGCGTGGCGCTGACCGTCCTGCCGCGCCACGCCGTTGCGGTCCTCGCGCTCGCGATCGCGTTCGCGATCAGCCGCGCGTCAGCCGTCCGTCGAGCTTGGGGCGCCTGACGTCTTCCGGGGCAGCTCGGTGACGAGCGCCTCGGTGCTCAGCATCAGCGACGCCACGGAAGCGGCGTTCTGAAGCGCGGCGCGTACAACCTTGGTCGGATCGATCACGCCGGCCTTGATCAGATCCTCGTACTCCTCCGTCGCCGCGTTGAAGCCGAACGCGCCCTTTCCATTCTTCACTCTCTCCACGACGATTGATGCTTCGCACCCGGCGTTGGCTGCGATCTGGCGCAAAGGTTCTTCGATGGCGCGGCGGATGATGTTGACGCCGTACTGTCGATCGTCGCGGAACTTGAGGGTGGCCAGCGAGGCCGCCGCGCGGATCAGCGCGACTCCGCCGCCCGGCACGATCCCCTCTTCGATCGCCGCGCGCGTCGCGTGCAGCGCGTCCTCGACCCGGGCCTTCTTCTCGCGCATCTCCGATTCGGTTGCGGCGCCGACCTTCACGATGGCGACGCCCCCGACCAGCTTCGCCAGCCGCTCTTGCAGCTTCTCGCGGTCGTAGTCGGACGTCGTGTCCTCGACCTGGACCCGCAGCTGCTCGACGCGCGCCTGGACCGCCGGCTTCTTGCCGGTGCCCTCGACGATGGTGGTGTTGTCCTTGCTCACCGTGATGCGCTTGGCGCGCCCGAGGCTCTTGAGGTCCACGCCTTCCAGCTTGAGGCCCAGGTCCTCGGTGATCGCTTGCCCGCCCACGAGCGCCGCGATGTCGTTGAGCATGTCCTTGCGGCGATCGCCAAAGCCGGGCGCCTTGACGGCGCAGATCTGCAGCGTGCCGCGCAGCTTGTTCACGACCAGCGTGGCCAGCGCCTCGCCGTCGACGTCCTCGGCGATGATGAAGAGCGGCTTGCCGGCCTTCGCGACCTGCTCCAGCAACGGCAGGAGGTCCTGCATGCTCGACAGTCTCTTTTCGTACAGGAGGACGAAGGAGTCCTCGAGCACGGCCTCCATGCGCTCGGCGTCGGTGACGAAGTACGGCGAGATGTAGCCGCGATCGAACTGCATGCCCTCGACGACCTCCAGGGTGGTCTCCATCGATTTCGCTTCTTCGACGGTGACGACGCCTTCCTTGCCGACCTTCTCCATGGCGTCCGCCAGGATGTCGCCGATCACGTGGTCGCCGTTGGCGCTGATCGTGCCCACCTGGGCGATCTCGGTCCGGCCCTTGGTCGGCTTCGCTTGCTCCTTGAGGTTCTCGACGATCTTCTCGACGGCCGCATCGATCCCGCGCTTGATGTCGATCGGGTTGTGCCCCGCGGTCACCAGCTTGCTGCCCTCGGCGTAGATGGCTTGCGCCAGGACGGTCGCCGTCGTGGTGCCGTCGCCCGCGACGTCCGAGGTCTTGGACGCGACCTCCTTGACCATCTGAGCGCCCAGGTTGGCCAGTCTGTCCTCGAGCTCAATCTCCCTGGCGACCGTGACTCCGTCCTTCGTCACCGTGGGAGATCCCCATGACTTTTCGATGAGCACGTTGCGGCCGCGCGGGCCCAGGGTCACCTTGACGGTGTCGGCCAGGACGTTGAGCCCGTTGGCGATGCTCCGGCGAGCGCCGTCGGAAAATACGATGTTCTTGGCCGCCATGATGACTGTTTCCTTCCTGGAACGAACGCGTCTCCCGCTCAATCAAGAGGGAAATCGTGCGCCGACTACTGTGGGCGTCGCTCGACGGGACCTCCATGAGGAAATCACACGGCGGTCCGTCGCAAATACCGGGCTGTGTGTGGCGCAGATGATCCTTACATCTCCACCACCACAACCAGCCTCGAACCGCGAAGACCGAGTCTCGAACCGTATAGACCAGAAAGCATACCCATTCATGACTTCTGCTACCGTTTCCATTTCCATCGCCAGCGCTCGTCCTGCCTCGATTGACCTTGACCCCGTGACCTTGGACCTGACCGGATTCAGCCGAGAGGACACCGCTCAAGCGACGCTCGTGCGGCTCACCGGCGCCTTTGACGCGAACTCCGCTCCGGCGACGCGGCCTGCGCTGGACGCAATCGTGACCGATCAGAGATCGCCGGTCGCGATCGACATGTCGGCTCTCCGTTTGATAGATAGCTCCGGCATCGGCGCGGTCGTCTCTCTTTATAAACGCGTCCTGGCGCAGGGCGGGCGGATGAGCGTGACCGGCTTGAAGGGCCAGCCGCTGGCGATATTTCAGCTCCTGCGACTCGACCGCATCATGGCCTGAGGCTCCCGGCCAGCTCCACGTGAAAGGGGCCGCCGGATCGGTCGCGTTCGTTCCTCCCCGTTCGTCATCTGGGCAAGGGAGGAACGGACATGAAATTCGCACTGCTCATCTATCAGGGGAGCACGCCGCTGTCCGGTACGGATCGCTGGAAGGCGCTGTCGGAAGCGCAACAGAAGGCGATCTACGCGGAGTACGCGGAGCTCAACAAGACGCCGGGCATGGAGCCGGGCGGTGGGTTCTCGGTGTATGAAGCCGAGAGCATGGAGGCCGCCATCGCGCTGGCCGCGCGCATCCCGGCCGCCCGGCTGGGCGGCGCCGTCGAGATCCGGCCGGTCGAGACGTATTGGTGAGCGACCGCGCCGTCGGTCGAGGATAATGCGAGGGCGTGAGCCTCGCATCGATCGGTTCGATTGCCGCATGGATGATCCTCGCGCAGCAAGTGCGCGTCGGTTCCGAGAGCTACCGTCGTGAGGTCGAGGCCTTTCGCCGGCAACGGGAAGAACGGCTCACGTCCGACGGTGGCTGGCTCAGCGTCGCGGGGCTGTTCTGGCTCCAGCCGGGGTCGAACCGCTTCGGGGCCGACAAGTCCAACGATCTGGTTCTGCCGCCGTCGGCGCCGTCTCACGCGGGCACGTTCTGGCTCGAGTCCGGTCAGGTCACCGTGCAGGCGGCGCCGGGCGCGCCGCTCACGCAGGCCGGTCGGCCGGTGACGAAGCAGGTGCTGCGCTCCGATTCCGGCGGCGCCGAGCCGGACGTGCTCGCGCTCGGTCCGCTGACACTCCAGATCATCGAGCGAGGCGGGCGGCTCGCGGTCCGCCTCAAGGACAGGGATCGCCTCGCGCGCAGACAGTTCACGGGGCTGAAGTGGTATTCCGTGAATCCTGCGTACCGGGTGGTGGCGCGGTTCGTGGCCCGCGATCCTCCGACGACGATCACCGTGCCCAGCATCGTTGGCACGGCCGAGGCGATGCCGAGCCCAGGCTCCGCGGTGTTCGAGATCGGCGGGCGGTCGCTGCGCCTCGATCCGGTCGTGGAACCCGGCAGCTCGGAGCTCTTCTTCATCTTTCGCGACGCCACCTCGGGCAAGACGACCTACGGCGCCGGGCGCTTTCTCTACACGGATCCGCCGAAGAATGGGCAGGTGATCCTCGACTTCAACAAGGCGTTCTCGCCGCCGTGCGCGGTCACGCCCTATGCCACCTGTCCGCTTCCGCCGCCCCAGAATCACCTGCCGATCGCGATCGAGGCCGGCGAGCTCAGCGCCGGCCATTGACGATACAGCCGACGCGCCGTTCCCATCACCGTCCGGCGATGTACGCCCGACGTGACCGGGGTCATGCTCGCGAGGCTGCGATCTCGCCGGCGTCTTTGACGCTAGGATGACCCGCGAATGAACGTCGCTTTTCGTGATCGATTCCCAGGCGTCGCAACATGGATCGAAGTGATGATCCGAATGAGACTCGCGAGCGTCGTATTGGCTGGACTTGTGACCGTCAGCGTCGGATGCGCGACAGGGTCGGGTGACGGGGCGGGATCCGACGGCACCGGTGGAAACGGAAGCGGCCCGTCGACGGGCGGCAGCGGCGGCCACCAGAACGGCGCGGGCGGCGCGTCTTCGACGGGGTCGGGCGGAAGCGGCGCGGCGGGCGCACCTGGCACAGGTGGCGCGGCGTCCGGGGGCGGCTCGGGCGCGATGGGCGGCGTTGGCGGCGGCGGCGGCAGCGGTATCGGCGGCGTGACCGGAACCGGTGGGCGCGGCGCCGGCGGCGTCACCGCGACGGGTGGCACGACCGGGACGGCGGGCGCGGGCGGCAACGCCGATCCCTGCGGTCCGAGCAACCCCGCGACCGTGCCCCTGCCGACGATCCCCGCCGGCGCTTTCGACATCACGACTTACGGCGCCAATGGCGACGGGAAGACCGACAACACCGCGGCGATCCAGATGGCGCTCAACGCCGCCAACACCGCGGGCGGCGGCACGGTGACCATTCCTTCGGGCACCTTCCTGAGCGGGCCGCTCGTCATTCACAGCAGCACGCGCCTCGATTTCGCGTCGGGGTCCGTGCTCCAGATGTTGCCGTTCGGGACCTACCCGACGGCCGCGCCGGCCTTCATCACCACCGATTCGAGCGCGCACGACATCGTGCTCAGCGGCAGCGGGACGATCGACGGCCAGGGGCAAGCGTGGTGGGACGCGTTCGCGACCAACTCCGCTCTCGTTCGCCCGCAAGAGGTCAACCTGGGCCATGTGACGCGCATTCAAATCACCGGCATCCGCCTGCAAAACCCGCCCGAAGAGCACATCTGGGTCAAGAGCGACACCAACGTCACGATCACCGGGATCACCATCAATACGCCCGGCGTGTCGGGCAAGAGTGCGCCCAAGAACACCGACGGCGTCGACGTCACCGCGACCGGGATGTTCTTCTGCAACAACAACATCGTGGCGGGCGACGACAACATCGCGATGTCGGGCACGAACCTCTACATCGGATTCTCGACCT
>CAZNCQ010000056.1:0-29574 GCA_964571275.1 uncultured Myxococcales bacterium | reverse complement strand
GCTGGTGCAGCAGATCGAGATCGAGCGCCGCGACAAGGGCAGCGACAAGCCGCCGGTGCTGCCCGCGCCGTCGCTGCGCGCGCGCATGCCGCAGGAGCTCCGATGACCGCGCGGAGCGCGCGCCTGCGCCGCCTCGCCGTTGTTGCGTGCTGCGTCTCGCTCGCATCGTTCGCGCGCGCCGACAGCCAGCCGGCGCCCATCGCCTCGGCGCGCGTGCATGTCGACGACGCCGCGGTCGAGCGCGCGATGCGCGACGAGCTCGGGCGCTCGACGTCGGAGCTGCACCTCGGCGACGAGCCCAAGCCTTACTACGTCGCGTACACGATCTCCGACATCGAGCAGGCGACGGTGAGCGCGACGTTCGGCGCGGTCGCCTCCGACACAGATTTTCAGGCGCGCGTGCTGCGCACCGACGTGCGCGTCGGCGATCCGAGCTTCGACAACAGCAACTTCGAAGGCAGCGGCGGCCACATCGAATCGCTGCCGATCGATGACGACTACGCGGCGCTGCGCCGCGAGCTGTGGCTGCGCACCGACGAGGGCTACAAGAGCGCCGTCGAGACCCTCGCGCGCAAGCGCTCCGCCGAGTCGGGCCAGGCCAAGGACGACGCCGATGACAAGGTCGGCGATTTCTCGTCGGAGCCGCCCGCGCACGTGACGCTGCCTCGCGCGAGCAGCGACGTGCTCGAGCAGGCAGCGGCGCTGCGCGAGCGCGTGGTGCGGCTGTCGGCGATCCTGCGCGACTACCCCGCGATCCAGGGCTCGCGCGTGAACGGCACCTACGCGGTCGGCCGGCGCCGCATGCTCAGCAGCGAGGGCACCTGGATCGACGACAACCGCCGCCTGGTGCGCATCGACGTCACCGCCGACACGCAGGCCGAGGACGGAATGAAGCTGCGCAGCTTCGTGCCGTTCACCGCGCTCACGCTCGCGGGCTTGCCCGCGGCCACCGACATGGAGAAGGCGGTGCGCGCGATGGCCTCGGAGCTGGCCGCGATGCGCACAGCGCCGGTCGCGCACAACGGATCGGCGGTCGTGCTGTTCGACGGCGTCGCGGCCGGGCAGATCGTGAAGCACCTGCTCGCCGAGCAGCTGACCGGAACGCCGCCGCCCAAGACCGCGTCGGCCGGCAGCGATGAGCAAGGGCAGTCGAGCGAGCTCGCCAACAAGCTGGGGCTCAAGGTCGCGTCGGTGCTGCTGTCGATCGCGGACGATCCGCTGCAGGAGATCGGCCCGGGCCGCGCGCCGCTGATCGGCGCCTATCGCGCCGACGACGAGGGAATCCCGGCGAAGCGCGTGTCGGTGGTCGAGAAGGGCATCCTGAAAGCGCTGCTGATGTCGCGCACGCCGAGCCAGGAGATCGCGCACTCGAACGGGCACGCACGCGCGCCGCGCTTCGCGCCGCCGCACGTGCACATCGGCAACCTGATCGTGACGCCGACCGCGCCGGGTCTGGCGCGCAAGGCGTTGCTCGCGCGCATGGAGAAGGCGGCGAAGACGGGCGGGCTCGAGGCCTACGTCGTGCGCCTGCTCGACGATCCGAACGTGCCTGGTGGTGACGCCGACGACATGATGTCGATCTTCAGCTTCGGTCTCGCTGGTGGCCGCGGCGGGCCGCCACCGGTGCGTCCCCTAGTGGTCTATCGGGTCAACAAAGGCCAGGAGCAACTGGTGCGCGGTTTGACGCTGGAGGGGTTGCTTCCGCGATCGCTCAAGGAGATCACCGCGGTGGGCCGCGATCCCGTGATTTACAACTTCATCGATTCGGGTGGAGGTGGTACCGGGATTCCTTCCTCGATCGTCACGCCGCCGTTGCTGTTCTCCGACGTCGACATCCGGCGCGTGACCGGCAAGAATCGCAAGCCGCCGCTCTATCCGCGGCCGGCGACCACCGCGAGCGCTTCATCGGACAGTCACGCCCCGGAATGAGGTAAGGTAGTCGGCATGGCGCGAACGCATTTCACGGTTGGCGAGGTCGAGCAACTCATCCCCCAACTGGAGCAGATCTTCACCGATGTGTTGCAGCTGCGCGCCGGCCTGCGCGGCGTCGAGGAGAAGCTCGATCGCGCCGGCATCCGCATGAGCCGCGAGGATCTGCTGGAGAGCGACGCCGGCACGCTCGAGGTGCGTCAGGCCAAGGCCGTGTTCCGCGGGTTTTACGAGGCGCTGTCCGACGAGATCGACAACATCCGCTCGCTCGGCGGCGAGGTCAAGGATCTCGATTCGGGCCTGGTCGATTTCCCCGGCAAACGCGGCAGTGAAGAGATCCTGCTGTGCTGGAAGCTCGGCGAGAAACACATTGGCTACTGGCACCCCGTTGACGCCGGGTTCGCCGGGCGGCGGCCGATCGACGAGCAGATCCCGCGCGTGCCGCAGCGCCTGGACTGAACGGGCCTTGTCGCGCGAACCAGCGTTGCAGGCCGCGGTCGACGCGCTCTTGCGCGCGTCGGGTCTGGATCCGGCGAAGGAGCCCGACTTGCGCCAGACCGCCGAGCGCGTGGCGCGCGTCTGGAACGAGGAGTTCCTGGCCGGCTACGACATGAGTCCGGCGGCGATCCTCGCCGATCCGGTCGTGGGCGAAGCGGACCCCGACGTGGTGGTCGTCGGCGGCCTGCGCTTTCACGCGATGTGCCCCCACCACCTGCTCCCTTATCGCGGCGTCGCCCACGTTGCCTACATTCCGAACGGTAAGCTGGTCGGCTTCGGCCGGCTCGCGGAGCTCGTCGATTGCTTCACCAAGCGGCTGACGCTGCAGGAGCGGGCGACCAACCAGATCGCGGAGAGCCTGTGCCAGCACCTGTCGGCGCGCGGCGCCGGTTGCGTGATCGAGGCCGAGCACATGTGCCTGGCGCTCCCCGGCGAGAAACACGACCAGTCCGGCGTGGTCACCAGCGCTTTCGTCGGGGAGATGCGCGAGCGGCCGGATCTCAAGGCACGGCTCCTGGCGGCGGCCGACCTCGGCGGGCGGACGCGATGATCGGCGCGGCGGCCTCGGGCGTGCTAGAAGTCGGCATGCGCCGCGGCAAGCCCGGTTTCCGGACGGAGCCGGCTGCGGCGAGGTTCGGTCATTTTGGCTGATACAAGCGACACGGTCGTGCCCGAGTCCGATCGAAACCTGCGCGAGGCCTTGCGCCGGCTGCCGATGTTTCCGCTGCCCAACGTCGTGCTGTTCCCGCACGCGCTGCTTCCGCTGCACATCTTCGAGGATCGGTATCAGTCGCTGGCGCGCGACGTGCTGGCGGGTCACCACTTCCTGGCGATCACCCTCCTCGACTCGGCGGAAGACGCCTCGGCGGCCAGTCAGGACCGGGCGCCGGTTCAGCGCATCGCCGGCGTCGGCGAGGTCGTGATGGCGCACGAGCTGCCCGACGGGCGTTTCAACCTGGTCGTGCGCGGGCGTGCCCGCGTGCACATCGACGACGAGCTCGACTCCGATCGGCCGTACCGAATTGTATCGGCGACGGAACTGCCCGATTTTCCGCCCGCGGATCCGGCCGAGCTGCTCGACGCCGATCAATCGCTGCGCGCGCTGGTGGGCCATCTGGCCGACGCGATCCCGGAGGGCGGCGAGCTCTTGCGCCAGGTCGTGCTCTCGCAGGGGACGCCGTCGGAGCTGGTCGACGTGCTCGCGGCGGCGCTGGTGGTCGACCCGGGGTTGCGCCAGCGGTTGCTCGAGATGCGCGACGTGATGAAGCGGATCGAGCGCGTGTCGGGTGAGGTCGTCGCGATGACCAGCCGGATCGCCAGCCCGACGACGCAGATCAACTAGCGGCGTTTTCGTCGTTCTCGTTGCTCTCCGGGGCGCCGATATCGAATGGCTCTGCGGTGGCGTCGAGCAGCCCGAAGCGCTCGAGCTGGCGCAGCCGAATGGCGTACGACATCCAGACGCCGGAGAACGCGATGAAGATCGACAGGAAGGCCCAGGCGGCGGGTGGCGCCCCTTCGGCGATGCCGGCGAGCAGGGCGAAGATTGCCGCCGCCGACCAGATCACTTTCAAGCCCAGCAGCGCGCGGTAGCCGGCCAGGCCGTGGCGCTCGACCAGCGCCGATGCGCCGCCGATGCCGAGCAGCGCCGCGCCGCAGAGGCGCGTCGCCACGGGGTCGATCGTGGTCCAGCCCAGCAGTCCCAGGGTGCGCCCCGGAAAGAGCAGGAGCGGGATCGCCGCCACCAGGTCGACCACGAAGTGCACGCGAAACCAGGTGCGCAGCGACGCGGGGACCAGGATCGACTCGGCCCCGAAGGTTTCGCGGGATCTCGCTGCGCCCGGCTCATCGACGGCGGGGTTGGTCATGGTCGGCCGTATATACCCCGCCGCGATTGCAGGGGCTGCCTGATCTTGGGTAGGCTGGAGTCGTGAGCGACTGTCGAAGGCGCGCGTGGCTGGGTTTTGCGGGCGGCGTCACCGGCGTGCTTGCGATAGCGGCCGCGCTCTCTTCGTGCCGCGTCGGGCCGTTTCGCGCCGATGCGCTCACCGAGCCGTTTCCCGACGGCGCGGGCGACCTCGGCAGCGCGGGCGGAGCCGCGGGCAGCGACAGCGGTCCGCCCTGCGATCTGTTGCAGCAGCTCTGCCCCGATCCGAAGGACTTCTGCTATCCGGTCGACGGCGTGCCCGGCGCGACGATCTGCAAGCCGGCCGGTTCGGGTTCGGTGATGACCGCGTGCGTGAGCAGCCTCGAGTGCTTCGGCGGCGAGGCGTGCGTGCTGGTCCCCGAGTCCGGGCTGCAAATGTGCGTGACGATCTGCGACTCCAGCGCGCTCGACACCGGCTGTCCGCCGAAAGCGCCGTGCCATTTGATTCCGGGCTATCGCGCGGGCTACTGCGTGCCCTAGGAAACCGCAGGGACCACGAGCGCGATCTGTTCGCCGGGACCGTGCACGCCTTCGATCAGGATCCCCTCGACGTCGGCGGTCTTCGACGGGCCCGTGCACCAGATGACGTTGGGATCGTCGCCGAGCGCGGCGATCGCGTCGATGACGTGCGCGTGAATCTGCGCCGGCGCGAAGACCGCGACGTGAATCCAGGGCGCGAGCGCCGCCAGCCGCCGCGCGGTGTGCGCGTCGTCGAGGATGATCGTGCCGGTCTCGGCGATCGCGCCGGCGGCGCGCGTGATGCCGAAGCGGTAGTCGTCGATGCGCGCGCGTTCGAGATGGGTCTCGAAGGTCAAAGACGGCGCTCCGGGCCGTGCGAGCGCCGCAGCCAGTAACGGCGCCAGCGCCGGGTCGCAGTAGCCGTGGCGCGCACCCTGCGCGGCCAGCCACGCCACGAGCGCGTCTGGGTCGGTGAACAGCCGTCCGTGCGCGGACTCGAGCCGCTCGCGAAAGCGCGCGAAGCGCTTGTCGGCCGCCGCCGGATCGGCCGCCGCCGCCAGCGCGCCGGCCTCCGCAGCTCCGTTGGTCGCCGCCTCGCGCGCGAACGCGATCGCATCGCGGTACGCGGGCTCGGGCTGCTTCACGGCGCGCATGCCAACGGCCTCGCTGACGCGCGCGAAGAACCGCGCTCGGGTTGCGTCGTCGCTGCCGTCGATCACGATCGACTCCGCTGCGCGAACCACTTGCGGAACGCGCCCCCGCGCCAGGGCGGCTGCACGTGGTTCTGGCCCCAGACGCGCAGGGGCTTCGGGCGCAGCGCCTGCGGCAGATGATTCACCAGGCCGCCGGTCGCCAGCGCGCCTTTCCAGGCCCACGGCCGCGTCGCGACCTCGGCCCACGCGGTCATCGACGTCCCCGCGCTCGCCGCGGCGCTGGCTTCGCCTGCGACATCCTTCGTTTGTTGCGCGCGATCGCGCAGGCGCAGCAACAGATCCGGAATCGGGATGTCGACCGGGCAGACCTCGTTGCAGGCGCCGCACAGGCTCGACGCCTTGGGCAGATCCGCCAGCGTCGCGAAGTCACCGCCGGCGAGCAGCGGCGACAGCACGGCGCCGACCGGACCCGAGTAGACGCTGCGATAGGCGTGCCCGCTCGCCTGCCGGTAGACCGGGCAGACGTTCAGGCAGGCGCCGCAGCGGATGCACCGCAGGATCTCGCGGTATTCGCTGCCGAGCACGCCCGTGCGTCCGTTGTCGAGGAAGATCACGTGCATCTCCTCGGGGCCGTCCGGCTGCGCGGGCGCGCGCGGCCCGCGCATGAACTCGGTATAGACCGACAGCTGCTGGCCAGTCGCCGAGCGCGCGAGCACGTTGAGCAGCACGCCGAGATCGCGATCGCGCGGCACGATCTTTTCGATCCCGACGAGCGCGACGTGGCAGCCGGTCGCCGCGAGGCAGAAGCGCGAGTTGCCCTCGTTGGTGACCAGCACGAGGCGGCCGCTCTCCGCTGAAACGAAGTTCGCGCCGGTGATGCCGGCATCGGCGGTGAGGTACTTGTTGCGCAGGTACGCGCGCGCGCGCCGCGTGATCACCTCCGGCGTGTCGTCGTAGGGGCCGAGGCCGTAGCGCTCGAGGCTGTTCGCGATCTCGCGCCGGTTCTTGTGGATGATCGGCTTGACGATGTGGCTCGGGTGGTCGTCGTCGATCTGGACGATGAACTCGCCGAGGTCGGTCTCGATCGATTCGATCCCGTGATGCGCGAGAAAGGGCCCGAGCTCGATCTCCTCGGTGACCATGCTCTTGGCCTTCACCACGCGCAGCGCGCCGCGCGCGCGCAGGATCGCCAGCACGCGCTCGCGCGCCTCGGCGGCATCGGTCGCGAAGTGGACCCGCGCGCCGTGCGCCCGCAGCTGCGCCTCGGCGCGCGGCAGGTACACGTCCAGGTGATCCAGCGCGTGCTGCTTGATCGCGCCGGCGAGCCGTCGCAGATCGTCGGGGTCGGCGTAGTCACGGTTCAGGATCTCGGTGCGCTTCTCGTGCCCGGCTTTGCTGCCCAGGCGCACGGCGGCGTGTCGCTCCTCGCCCTGCGCCGCCGCGAAAAGATCGACGGCGTCGGGCGCATGACCGCCAGGATGCGTGCTCACGGGCGCTCCGTCGCGGGTCTCGTCGCCTTCAGGGCATCGCGCAGCACCACGGCCACGTGCCGTCGCTGCAGCGGCCGCTCGAGTCGATCCGCGAGGCCGCCGATGTGCATCAGGCAGCTGGCGTCGGCCGACACCAGCAGATCGGGCTTCGCCGCGAGCACGTGATCGATCTTGAGGCTGCCCATCGCGCGCGAGATGTGGGGGAACCCGACCGAGAACGTGCCGCCAAAGCCGCAGCACTGCTCGCCCTCGCCGAAGGGCACGACCTCGACGCCCTCGATCGAGCGCAGCAGCGTCATCGCCGACTCCGCGTAGCGCGTGCCGCGCGAGTGGCAGGACCGGTGGAACGCGACGCGCGCCTGCAAGCGGCCCGCCCAGCGCGTGACGCCGAGCGCGCGCACGATGAAGTCACACAGCTCCCAGGTGCGATGGGCCAGCCCTTCGGCCGCGGGGCGATCCGGCTCGCTCTCGAACAGCAAGAGCGCGCCGTGGTCGACCATGCGCGCGCACGAGCCCGACGGCACCACCACCGCGTCGTCGCCGCGAAAGACATCGAGTGTGTGGCGCGCGACGCGCCGTGCGGCGGGCCAGTCGCCCGCGTTGAACGCCGGCTGCGAACAACAAGTCTGGTCCTCGGGGAACGCGACCTCGCAGCCGAGGTGCTCGAGCACCTCGACGGTCGCCTGCGCGACGTCGTCGAAGAACGCGTCGGCGAGGCAGGTCGCCATCAACGAGACGCGGCGGCGCGGGGTCTCGGTCTCCGCGCCGCTCGCGCTCACTTGCCGGCGCTCCAGCCGCCGTCGACCAGCAGGCTGCTGCCGGTCACCATCGACGCTTCGTCGGCCGCCAAGTACAGCGCGGCTGCCGCGATCTCGGCCGGCCGCGCCATGCGGCCGTTGAGCTGCGTGGCCGCCATGTCGCGATACGCTTGCTCGGGGTCGGGCGACTCCGCGAGGCGCCGCTTCACGAACGGCGTCTCGACGCGCCCCGGGCAGATGCAGTTGAAGCGCACGCCGGTCGCCGAGTGGTCGAGCGCCAGCGCCTTGGTCAACCCGACGACCGCGAACTTGGTCACGGTGTACGCCAGCCGGTCGCGCACGGCGACGATGCCGCCGATCGACGCCATGTTGATCACGCTGCCGCGCCCGCGCTCCATCATCGACGGCGCGAACGCCTTGCAGCCGTTGAACACGCCGCGCACGTTGACCGCGTACAGCCGATCGAGATCCGCGACGTTGGTTCCGGTCAGGTTGCCGACGTGACCGATGCCGGCGTTGTTGACCAGCACGTCGATGGGCGGTAGCGCGCCTGCCAGTCCCGCGACGGCGGCTTCGTCGGTGACGTCGACGGTGACCGCCTCGGCGCGCCCGCCCGCGGCGCGGATGCCGTCGACCGCTGCGCGCGCGGCGCCTTCGTCGCGATCGACGACCCAGACCCCGGCGCCCTGCGCGGCGTAGAGCTCCGCGATAGCCTGTCCGATCCCGGAGCCGGCGCCGGTCACCACTGCGTTCTTGCCGTCGAGACGAAAAGGGGCGGAGATCATGACAGTCGGTAGATCCTTTGGGCGTTGCTCGACATGATGGCCTCGCGCTCGTCGAGAGGCAGCGGCGACAACAGCGTGAGCGCGGTGTCGAGCCAGCGCTGGTACGACGAAGCCAGCTTCACCACCGGCCAGTCGCCGCCGAACATCAGGCGCCGCGCGCCGAAGCGAGCGAGCAGGTGGTCGGTATAGGGGCGCAGATCGTCGATGGTCCACGCCGCCGGATCGGCCTCGGTCACCAGACCCGAGAGCTTGCACGCCACGTACGGGAACCAGGCCAGCGTCGCGATCTGCTCGCGCCACGGGTCGAGCCTGCGGCCGCGGACGTCGGGCTTGCCAGCGTGGTCGAGGATGAACTGCGTGCCCGGACACTCGCGCACGAGATCGATCACCGACGCCAGCTGGTGGTGCTTCACGCAGACGTCGAACGACAGGCCACGCTCGCCGGCGGCGCGCACACCAGCGATGAACGCGGGGCGGCGGCAGAAGTCGGGATCGGCCTCGCCCTGGATCAAGTGGCGCACGCCGCGCAGGAGCGGCCGCGCGCGCAGGCGATCGAGCGCGGCGATGGTCTCGTCGCCGCGGTCCATGGGCGCGAAGGCGACGATGCCGGCGATCGTCTTTTCGTCGGCGGGCTCGCTCGCCGCCAGCGCCTCGGCGGCGCGTACCTCGTCGAACGCCCGCGCGCGATCGCAGTCGCCCTCGACGATCACGATCTTGTCCGGGAAGCGCGCGCCGTCTCCGCCGCTGATTTCGGCGCGCAGCTCGGCGGGCGTGTGGCGTCCGGCGATGGCCGGATAGCCGTCGAGCCACGGGTAGGGGACCTGCGTGCGGTCCCAGCAATGCAGGTGCGTGTCGACGAACGAAGTCATGACGGGATCGGCGGGCGACCTCATGATGGGACTGGCGTCCCTCCGCGCGCGCTCGATTCATAGCACGCCTCGACGACCGCCATGGTCTGGAACGCGTCCTCGACCGACGTGGGCAGCTCCGCGGTCTCGCCGTCGGCGCGCCGCATGACGCTGGCCATCGTGCCGATGAACGCGTGCGGGAACCAGCTGCCGTCGAGCGGCACCGATCGCCACTCCGGCGCCGCACCGTCGCTGCGGCGCACGCAATATTCCAGGTTGTCGGGCGCGCCGCGCGGGTAGTCGAGGTTGACGCCGATGCGCCCCTTGATCGCGCCTTCGGTCCCTTCGAGCTTGAAGTAGCTCTCTTGATGGCGCGGTCCGAAGTCGTGGCCGTGGTTGGTGGTGATCGTCGCGCGGCGCAGCTCGCCGTAGTCGAGTGCGATCGTCGTGCGCGTCGAGGCCAGCTGCATCTGGCGCGGGTGTTTCACCGTCTTGCAGTACACGCCGCCCGGCTCGCCGAAGAACGATCGCACGAGATCGACGTAGTGGATGCTGTGATAGAGCACCTCCATGCGCGGGATGCCGAACAGAAACGTCCAGATCTCCCACGGCATGTGGCAGGTGACGCGCACCTCGACGTCGTGCAGATCGCCGATGACGCCCTGGCGCACCAGATCGCGCGCCGCCGCCACGCCGGGCGCATGGCGCAGCTGAAAGTTGATCGCGGCGGTGAGCCGTTTTTGCCGGCAGATCTCGCGGATGCGCCGCGCCTCGGCCAGCGTCTCGCCCATCGGCTTCTGGATCAGCACCGCGGCGCCGTCGGGCAGCGCGGGCAGCACGTCGCAGATCGCCGACGCCGGCAGCGCGACGTCGAACACCGCGCGTTCGGGCGCCGTCGTCACCGCCTCGCCGAGCGATGCGCAGACGCGCGCAATTCCGAAGTCGCGCGCCAGCGCGTCGGCGCGCGCGCGATCGAGATCGTGCACCGCGACCACCGAGAAGCCGGCCAGCCGGTACGCCGGCAGATGCGCGTCGCGCACGATCGCACCGGCGCCGATGCTCACGATCGGTCGCGGCCGGCGCGGCAGCACCGCGGCCTGCGCGATCTCCGACGGTTCCACGGCCGGCGACGCTAGCGCAGCCTCCGGAACCTGTCCAGGCTCACGGCGGCGACGATGATCGCGCCGGTCACGATCTCCTGCACCCAGTTGGGCCAGCCCATCTGCGCGCAGCCCGATTGCAGCACCTGCATGATGAGCGCGCCGATCAACGACCCCAGCACCGACCCCTGACCGCCCGCGAGGCTACCGCCGCCGATCACGACCGCGGCGATGACGTCCAGCTCCAGCCCCAGCGCGCCCGTCGGATCTCCCTCGGTCAGCCGCGAGAACTGCATGAGCCCGGCGACCCCGGTGGCCAGGCCGCCGAGCGCGTAGACCAGCAGCTTCACACGTGCGACCGGCACGCCGCTCAAGCGCGCGGCCTCTTCGTTGGACCCGATCGCGAAGACGTATCGGCCGGGGCGCGTGCGCGTGAGCAGCGCGGCGGTCGCGAGCGCGAGCAGCAGGAGCAACCACACGCCCGCTGGCAGCCACATCCAGCGGTGGCCATCGCCGGTGCGTGCGAGCAGGTCGTCGAGCCACGACGCCGGCGCGTCGAGCTTCTGTTCGTGCGCGATCCCTTTGGCCGCGCCGCGGATGAGCAGCATCGTGCCGAGCGTGACGATGAAGGGGACCACGCGCAGCCGCGTCACCAGCGCGCCGTTCACCGCGCCGGCCGCGAGCCCGGTCGCCACGCCCGCGAGCGCCGCGGCCAGCGGCGGCGCGCCCGCGCGCAGTGTGGCCGCCACGACGACGGTCACGAGCGCGATCACCGCGCCGACCGAGAGATCGATCCCGCCCGCGATGATCACGCCGGTCATGCCCAGGGCCGCCGTGGCGACGATCGTCGTCTGGCGCAGGAGCGTTTCCAGATTGGACGGATCGGCGAACGACAGCCCGCGCGTGGCGGCGAGCAGGATCGTGAAGAGCGAGAAGATCCCGACCAGCCCGAGGAGCGGGCCGAGGGTGCGTTCGAGGTGACGCTTCATGGCGGTCAACGCGAGGTATTCACGTACACGAACACGTCGAACGTCGCGCCGTCACCGGTCGCAGCGCCGAGAATCGCCAGGTCGGCTTTTCCATCGCCGTTCACGTCGCCGAGAGCGATCGCGGACGGCACGCTCGCCGCCTGGCCGGTCGCCTGGAAGAGGAGCGCGGGCTGCGTCGCAAAGAACTTGGCCGCGGCTCCGCCCGCGTTGTTGAGATAAAAGGAAACGCCGACGTCGCCGCTGTTGGGGTCCACGCTGGTCAACAAGGCAATGTCCGTCAGACCATCACCATTGACGTCACCGAGGCCCATCGACGGCGCCACCGTGTTACCTCCCTGGGATTGCGCGGGGAAGGTCGACGAGGTCGCCGCCGTCGTCGCAAAGAACTTGGCCGTGGCGCCGCCGCCATTGTTGAGATAGGTCGACACGGTCAGGGTGCCCGCGGACGGGCCGACGGTGGAAGGCGCATTCACGACCGCCAGGTCGACCTTGCGATCACCGTCGATGTCGCCGAGCGCGAAGGAGGTGGTGGAGTCGGCGGACATGCTGCCGAACTGCAACGTCGCGGCGGGCATCGAGGCGAAGAAGCGGCTCGCTGCGCCCCCGCCGGTGTTCAGAAACGGCAGCACTTCGAGCGGGCCGGGAAGACCGCCGCCGATGCCGAGCGTGAGCGAAAAAGCCAGGTCGGTCTTGCCGTCACCATCGATGTCGCCCACGGCCAGCGATGAGACGGTCGTCGTGGATCCGTTGCCGGACTGGAAGGTTGCCGCCGGCGTCGTGGAAAAGAACTGCCCGCCGCCGTTGTTCAGGAAGACTTGAGCCGCCAGCGGAGCCGACTGGACAACCAGGTCGACGCGCCGGTCGCCATCGACGTCGCCGAGCGCGATCGCGCCGGCGGTGGTGTCGGTGGCGAAGCTCCCCTGCAGCACGATAGTCGTGGGCGTGGCCGCGAAGGAGACGGTCTTGGCGACGGCGCCGCCCGCGCCGGATAGGCCACCGCTTCCGGTCGCGCCACCGCTGCCCATGATCTGACCGCCCATTCCCACAGCGCCGGCGACGCCACCTGCGCCACCTGCGCCACCTGCGCCACCGGCGCCGGCTCCGCTCGACGCCGCCGGCACCGCAGGCAGCGTCGTGCAGGCCGCGAGCGCGAGCGCGCCGCAACCGAGAAGCGCTCTGGCGGTCATCAGAATCGTCCCTGGAAATGCAGCGACACGCCGGGATTCATCGACAGGGCCGGGCCGGACTCCGGCGCGCCGGTCGATTCCGGCGGCGCGATCCAGAGCAGATAGGCGCCGGCTCCGCCCAACGCGGCCGCGCCCAGATAGCCGGCGATCCAACCCACGTGAGCACCATTGAATTGGTCGTCGAGCGCCCGGCAATTGGACCCGACCGACAGATCGTTCGTTCCGCAACCCGCCTTCCGGAAGTCATCGGCTTTGCCGAAATAGCGGATGTGTTCGACCAATCCGAACACCAAGCTCGCCGCTCCCAGCGCGGCCAATCCCGCGCCGATCTCGTGCCGTCGCGTCCAATGTGAATGGCCGTCGCTGTCCGGATTCGCTCCGGCCGGCAATGCAATCCGAGCCAGCGAGGGGGCCGGCGCACTGGCTTGCGGCCCGGGCGCCGTCGGGGGAGGCGATGCGATTGGCGGTAGCGGCGGTGCCGGCGCCGGCGCCGCCGGCACCAATCCGACCTGGGCCCGTAGCCGCAGGCATACTGCCTGGGCCGCGGCGCGCAGCTCGGGACTCGCGTCGCGCGCTTCGGTCAGGAACCGCGACATCTCGTCGTAGGCCTGCTTCTCGTGGCCGGGGATCAGGCTGTGCGCTTGGCCGAGGTTGTAGTGAAGCTTGGGGCTGGGGAACAGCCGATACGCTTCCTCGAACCTGTGCAGCGCCTCGGCCGGTAACCCGCGTTCCAGCAACGCGTTCCCTTCGCGCAGATGCGCCTGCGCCTGCACTCTGGCTGGATCCACGCCCGGCGCGGCAGCGATCGCAGGTCCGGCGAAACACACGACCAGGATCGCGAGCGCCGCCCGCATGTCATCGTGCGACAACATGGATCACAGGTCCCCGTTCAGCGGGCCCACGCGCGGCACGGCCCTCCTGGGTGCTGGCGCCTTGATGCCGCCGGTAGGCGAGTCGGCGACCGGCGACGGACCGGCGCCGATCGGGGTGGCTTTGGGCTTTGGCGTGGCACGTGGGCGCGTGAGGTCGACGACCGGTGGGCGCATCGGTTGTTGAGGCAGCCCGATCCCCTCCGGTTCGGGCCTCGCCGGTGGCGCCGCTGGTCCGGGATCCTTCGGTGGCGCCGGCCGCGGCGCCGGCGCAGCTGGGGCCGCCGGGGAGACCATCGATGGATGGCTCGACGCCGGATCCGACTTGTCGCCGCGGACGACCAAGACAGCGACGGCGGCAGCGGCGATCGCGGCGCCACCCGCGATCGCGACGATCGCTCCTCGCCCGAACGCTCGCGCGGTCGGGCGTGGCACCCGGCGTGGCGCCGGCACGATCTCCGCTGCGGTCGCGATCTGACCGGTGCTGCTGCGGAGCGTGGCGGTCGTGCTCGATGGAGCGGGCAGAATCAGGGTCCCCGGCATCGCACGCATCGTTGCCGTGATGGCCACCGCTCTCGCATCAGCGATCGTCACCGCGCCCGGTTGCTTCAGCGCCTCCGCGAATTCCATGACCGATGGAAAACGATCGTTCGGCGACTTGCTGAGCGCGCGCAGGATCGCTGCTTCCACGCCCGCGGGCGCGGTCACTCCCAACGATGCGAAGCTGCGCGGCGGATCGTTCACGACCTTGTAGATGATGTTCATCATGCCGTCACCAGCGAAGGCCATCTGCCCGGTGCAGAGCTCGTACGCGATCGCCGCCAGCGAGAATTGATCGGCCCGCGCGTCCATCGCGGACCTTCCGCCGGTTGCTTGCTCGGGCGCCATGTAGTACGGCGTCCCGATCACATTGCGCGTCTGGGTCAGGCGATTGACCCCATCCATTGCTTTGGAGATCCCGAAATCGAGAACCTTCACCACCGCCCGCGAAGTTCCCGGTAGCGGCACGACGAAGATGTTCGCGGGTTTGAGGTCGCGATGGATCACCGACTGGCCGTGCGCGACATGCAGCCCCATCGCCGTCTGCTCGATGATGTCGATGACCTCGGCCAGCGGCAGCGCGCGGCCCGCGACAGTCGTCAGGTCGTACCCGTCCAGAAACTCCATCACCAGGTAGGGCCGGCCGTCGGGCAGCTCGTCGGCGTCGCTGACGCGCACGATGTTGGGATGATTCAGCGCGGACGTGACCTCGACTTCGCGCTGGAAACGGCGCAGGACCTCTTCATGCCGGCCCATCTCCGGCAACAGCACCTTCACCGCGACGCGCCCCTTGGTGCGCTCGTGGCGCGCTTCCCAGACCTGGCCCATCCCGCCCGCGCCCAGCTGGCGCACCAGACGGTAGATGCCACTTACCAGCGTCCCCGGCGCCAACGGAAAGGGAGCGGATTCGCTCGTGCGATCCGGCTCCGCGTTTTCGTCGGATGAGGACATGTCCACCGCGCGAGCCTCCTCGTCGTTGCGCCGGAGCTTGGTTGAATTTCCACGCCGGTGCAAGCG
The DNA here is from genome assembly GCA_964571275.1 of uncultured Myxococcales bacterium. GTDB lineage: Bacteria > Myxococcota_A > Polyangia > Fen-1088 > Fen-1088 > DASRQZ01. The sequence continues at coordinate 14,528 of CAZNCQ010000056.1, read as the reverse complement.
ACGTCCGTCGCGCTCGAGCTACCGTGGCGCGGTCGAGCTCACCCGTGCGCTCATTCGGCAGCGATCTCGACCTCGGCGTGCCCCTTGTTGCGGCGCAGGAACAGCACCAGCGGCAGGCACGCGATGAAGGCGACGGTGATCAGCTGATAGACGTGATTGTAGGCGAGCACGGACGCCTGATTGGTGACGTAGCCGTCGAGCAGCGCCAGCGCGCGCCGCGCCGCCAGCCCCGGGTCGCCGCCCAGCGTTCGCATCGCGGCCTTCGCCGACCCCAACCAGGCGTCGACGCGCGTGTCGCCCGCGACGAGCTTCTCGCTCAGGCGCGACCGGAAGAGCACCGTCCCGCGCGACACCATGGTCGCCGCCGCCGCGATGCCGATCGAACCGCAGATCTGCCGGACCACGTTGTAAAGGCCGCTGGCGGCGGTCAGCTTCGCGCGCGGGACGCCCGCGAGCGCCGCGGTCGACAGCGCCACGAAGATCATGCTGAACCCGATCCCTTGCCACAGCTGCGGGAAACAGATGTCCCAGAAGCCGACGGTCGCCGAGAGATGCCCGAGCCGCCAGAACGAGTAGGCGCTGACGACCAAGCCCGTTCCGACCAGCGCGCGCGGGCCGAGGCGGTTGTAGAGCAGGCCGCCGATCGGCATGAGCACGATCATCGCCAGGCTGCGCGGCATCAACGCCAACCCAGAGTCGACCGCGGGGTAGCCGAGGATCCGCTGCAGAAAGACCGGCAGGAGAAACAGGCTGCCGTTGAGCGCGACGCCGAGGATGCCGCCCATCACCGTCGCCGACGAGAACGTGGTGTTCGCGAGCAGCCGCAGGTCGACCGCGGGCGCGCGCGTGCGCAGCTCGCGCCACACGAAGGACAGCAATCCCACCGCCGCCATCACGGCGAGCGCGCAGATGAACCGCGAGTCGAACCATCCCTCGACCTCGCCCTTTTCCAGCATCAGCTGCAGCGACGCCAGCCCGAGCGTCATCAGGAACAACCCCAGCCAATCGATCGCACCTTTCACGCGCGTGAGATAGGACGGGTCCTGCACGAAGCGGCTCACCAGGATCAGGTTGAGGACGCCGATCGGCACGTTGATGTAGAAGATCCAGGGCCAGGCGTAGTTGTCGGTGAGCCAGCCGCCCAGCGTCGGGCCAACCGCGGGCGCGACGACAGCGCCCATCCCGAAGAGCCCCATGGCGATGCCCTGCTCCTCGGGCGGGAAGGTCTCGCGCAGGATCGCCTGGCTCACGGTCTGCAAGACGCCGCCGCCCAGGCCCTGCAGCACGCGGAACAGCACCATGGTCGGCAGCGTGCGCGCCATGCCGCATGCCATCGAGCTCGCCGTGAACAGGATGACGCTGGCCAGGTAGAAGCGCTTGCGGCCGAACCGCGCGCTCAGCATCGCGATGATCGGCATGATCACGACGTTGGACAGGATGTAGGCGGTGACGACCCAGGTGATCTCTTCGATCGAGCACGCCAGCGTTCCGCTCATCTTCGGCAGCGCGACGTTGACGATGCTCGAATCGAGCACCGCCATGATGGTCCCGGTCAGCACGGCGCCCGTGACCAGCCACTTGTTGGCGGGTGCGGCGGCGGCCGGTGTGGTCGCCGCCGGCGCGGTCCGGGAGCCAGCCGCGCTGCGCCCGGCGCCGAACAGCGGTTCGAGCACGCCCGCCTGCTGACTCATCCCCTCCAGGATGGCGCGGCGATTCGTTGACTTCTACGACCTTGTTGAGCACGAATCGTTGCTTATAAGATCAGAATCATGGAGCTGCGCCACCTGCGGTATTTCATGGCCGTCTTCGACGAGCGGCACGTCGGCCGCGCGGCCGCGCGCCTGCGCATCTCGGCGTCGCCGCTCAGCCGCCAGCTGCGCGAGCTGCAGGAAGAGGTCGGCACGCCGCTGCTGCAGCGGGTGGGGCGCGGCATCCGCGTCTCGGAGGCGGGGCAGGTCTTCGCCGCCGACGCGCGCGCGATCCTGGCCGCCGTCGACGCCGCGGTCGCCAAGCTGCAGGCGGCGGCGCGCGGCGAGGTCGGTCACCTGGCGATCGGCTTCGTCGAGTCGGCGGCCTTCGCGGCGCTGATCCCCGCGGTGGTCGGCGCTTTCCGGCGGCGTCACGCGGGCGTGACGCTGGAGCTGCAGCCGCTGACCAACGAAGAGCTGCGCGTGGCGCTGCGCGCGCGCCGGATCGACGCCGCGCTGAGCTTTGGGCTGGTCGACCCCGAGCCGGGGGCGCGGACCGAGGTGCTGTTCGCCGAGCGGATCATGCTGGCGCTGCCGCGCTCGCATCCGCTGGCGCGGCGCAAGCGCATCCGCCTGCGGGATCTCGACGGCGAGCCGTTCGTCTGGTCGGCACGCCCCGAACGCTCGCCATTCCTGGACACGATGTGGGCGCTGCTGCGCGCGCAGGGGGTCGACCCGCGCATCGTGATCGAGTCGCGCTCGACGGTGACGCGGCTTTCGCTGGTGGCGAGCGGCGCCGGGATGACCTTCGTGGCCGCCTCGGTCTCGCGCTCGCGGGAGGTCGTCATCCGGCCGGTCACCGACCTGCGGGCCCTGGCCAAGGCCCACCTGGCCTGGCGGCCCGAGGACGAACGCTCGCCGCTGCTGCGATCGTTGCGAGAGATCACTCGCGCGGCGCGACGTCCCGCCTCCTCGGCGCACGACGCGGATCTCTAGGTCAGTTGTAGGTCGTCTCGCCGCCGGTCAGCGTGAACCAGTCGTGGACCGAGCCACAGTGCAGGAGCCCGTCGGACATGCAGATACATCCCCGCGGGGAGCTCATCGTCGAGTCATCGGCGAAGCAAACGGCGTTTATCTTGGTGCAGACGACGCCTTTGAGAGACATGTCTCCGGAGACTGAGGGCGACAACGCGTAGCCCTGCGGACTGCACGTGCCGCCCCTCAGACCGACGGGGAAGCCGAGCGGCGGGATGCACGTGCAACTCGCGTACGACCCCAATGTGGCGCTGCAGATGCATTGGGCGGAGCCCGCGGCATCGATTCCGCATGTCGCGCAGCAGTCGCGCGTGCACGGTGGCACCGGGGTCGACAGGACAGGAGGGCAGGTGCCGCCGTTCTTGAAGTCGGGGTTGGGCTGCCCGGTGCAGGACCCGGGGTAGTCGCCGAAATGTTCGCCGCCAGCGCCCGATGTGACTGGCATGCCACCCATCGAGGAACTCGGCGTCGCGTCACCTCCGTCGCCAACGTTGCCCCCGTTGCCGGCGATGCCTGCGCCGCCTGCGCCGACTCCCCCGGTTCCGTCCTGGTGCAACGGCGTGGCGACGCACCCGAACAAGACCGTCGCAAACAGCAGGCCCACGGCGCGGGCTCGGCACTCTGCACCTTCCACCCTCGTCTCCCTCATGCGAGATTGGTGTTCGGAGCCATCGCGGACGTCTCAGGGCTGGCGCGGCCCACGAACCTTGAGCCGAAAGGCGACCGCGACGACGCTTCAGGTAGAGGTTCGCCCATGAGATTGCTGTCGTCTGTCCGTCGCTCGAGTCGTTACTGTTTCTGGATCGCCGCCGCGTTGTGGCTCGGGTGCAAGAGCGCGCCCAGCTCGAACGCGCCCGTCGACGCGGCCGCCGGCACCGGCGGCGCCGCCGCGGGATCCGGCGGTGTGGGCGGCGTCACGGCCGCGTCGGGTGGAGCGTCCGGCGCCAGCGGAATGGGCGGTCTCGGTGGCGCCGGCGGAGCCCCCGGCACCGGCGGCAACACCGCCGCCGACGCCGCGAGCGGCGTCGACACCGGCCCCGATCCCGGCACCGACGGCGACGGCGACTTCACCATCGGGCCGACGTACACGATCTCGCCCGATCTCGTGGTGCAGAACGTTCCCCACGGCCGCAGCTTCACCTTCACCATGAGCTCGACGACCAGCGCGATCTACACCGGCCTCGACCCGACGCTGCTGGCGGCCAACCAGCATTCGTTCACGCGCCAGGTTCGCGTCTACGTGCCGATGCAGTACGTCGACGGAACGCCGGCGCCGTTCATGGTGGTGCAGGATGGCTTCCTCGCCGACATCTCGACCGCGCTCGACAACCTGATCGCCAACGGCCGTGTGCCGCCGGTCGTCGCGGTCTTCGTCGCCAACGGCGGCGGCGACAGCATCGGCAGCGAACGCGGGCTCGAGTACGACACCATGTCGGGCGCGTACGCGCGCTTCATCGACACGGAGGTCCTGCCGGCGGTGGTCGGCAACGCACAGCTGAAGGCGGTCTACCCGAACTTCACATTCACCACCGACCCCAACGGCCGCGCCGCGTACGGCTGCAGCAGCGGCGGCGCGGCGGCGATGACCATGGGTTGGTTCGCGCCCAACGACTATCGCCGGCTCATCACCTACTCGGGGACCTTCGTCGATCAGCAGAATCCGATCGCGCCCGAGCAGGCCCAGTATCCGGTCGGCGCGTGGGGCTACGCGAGCGGCCTCATCACCGACGGCCCCGTGCTGCCGTTGCGCGTGTTCCTGCAGGTCGGCGAGATGGACAACGGATACACCATGCCGGAGTCGTCGCTGCACAACTGGCTGCTGGCGAACCAGCACGTCGCCGCCGCGCTCAAGGCCAAGGGCTACCACTATCGATTCATCTACGCCCTCGGCGCCACCCACTGCGATGCCCGGCCCCGGCAGCAGACGTTGCCGGATACACTGCAGTGGATGTGGCGGGGGTACACGCTGAATTGACCGGGACCGTTCTGCTGCCTGGGCTGCTGAGCGCGGCGATCCAGTTGCTCGGCACCGTCGCGTGTCCCGCGTCGAGCGAAGTCGCCGCGGCGCTCGCGCGTCTCGAACCGGCGGAGGCAGCGGCCGCGGACAGTGACGACGCGGCCATTACCGCAGAGCTGCGCGACGTCGGCGACGTGCTGTTGATCGTGTTGCGCTCGCGAGACGGCAAGCTGACCGCCGAGCGAGAGCTACCGCGCGCCGACTCGTGCGCCGACCTGGCGGCGGCGGCCGCGGTGGTGATCGAGGCCTGGAAGAGTGAGATGCACGCCGACGTTGCCGTGGAGATCCCGACGCCGCGGCCGCCCGCGCCCGAGGCGGCGCCTGTCCCAGCGGCGACGGCGATCGCGTCCGAACCGACGGCGATCGTGCCCGGTGCGCCGTCTCGCTGGGACGTCGGCATTGGCGGCGCGGCCTCGCTGCAGGGCGACTTCGCACCCGCTGTTCTCATCGACGGACATCGCGGATGGGCCGGCTCGAACCTGGCGGCGCGGCTCGCGCTGGCAGGGACCGCGGTGCACGCGCGCTCGCTGGGGGCGGCGCCCGGAGAGGCCCGCTGGTCGCGCGCGGCGCTGGGCCTGGGGATCCGCGATCGTCTCTGGAATCGCGGCGTCGTCATCGATGCGCACGCGGACGCGCAGGTGGCGTTGATTCACCTCGACGGCGCGGGGTTCACGAACAACTACACGCGCAACGGATTCGATCTGGGCGTCGGCGGCGGGCTGCGGTTGGCGTGGAAGCCCGACGCGCCCGGCGTCGTGGTCGCCGCGCCCTTCCTGGGGCTGGAGGGCGTGGCGTGGCCGCGCGAAAAGACGGTCGTGGTCCTGACGCCGGGCATGAGCGCCGGCCAGGGAACGCTACCCTGGTTCGAGTTGCGCGCGGTCGCCGGGGTCAGCTTCGGTCGATTTTGATGAAAGGTTCGGGCCGAGCGGCGACATGGGGGAGAAAACCCATGGTCCGCCTGCAACCCGACGCGCGTCCCGCGCTCTCCGCCCCGCTGGACATCGGCGAGCTTTACCGTGCGCACGCCGCCACGGTGGCGCGCTGGGCGACGCGGCTCGGCGGGCCCTCGGTCGACGTCGAGGACGTCGTGCATGAGGTCTTTCTGGTCGCGCACCGCCGGCTGCGAGAGTTTCGTCCCGACGCCAAACCGACGACCTGGTTGTTCCGCACCACGGACCTGATCGTGCGCACGCATCGGCGTCGCGCGCGGCTGCGCGCCTGGCTCGGCCGCGCCGTTGCGCGCGAGGAGCCGGCCGGCGCGCTGGCGGTGGTGTCGCCGGTCGAGGACCTGATCGAACGCGAGCGCACGCAGCTGGTTTATCGCGCGATGGATGCTCTGGGAGAGAAGTATCGCTCGCTGTTCGTCCTCTATGAGCTGGAGGGGATGTCGGGCGAGGAGATCGCGACGCTCACCGGGATCAACCCGTCGACGATCTGGGTTCGCCTGCACCGGGCCCGCGCGCGCTTCGTGGCGCGCGTCCAGACTTTGGCGGCGCGCGAAAAGGATTCAACATGAGCCAGAATCCACGATTCACGGTCGATCGGCTCATGGGGCGGGCGCACCGGCCGGGCTCGCCGGAGGAGACCGCGGCACGTCATCTGTACAGTGCCGCGAATCGTCCGGTGCCCGGCGCGGTAGCACTGGCTCGCGTCCGCGGTCGGCTGAACGCGAGCTTGTCGCGCCGGAGCGGATCGCCCTGGCGCTGGAAGACGATCGTGGCGGTGTTCGCGCTGGGGATGAGCCTGGGCGGCGCGACCGCCGCCGCGATCTGGCGTGTGCTGCCGGGGATCACCAAACGCGCGTCGGCGACCGCCGCGCCGGTGCGGCCGGTCGATCGGATTGGCCGCGCGCGCGCGCGCGCACCCGAGGCTCCGCTGCCCGTCGTGTCGCCACCGCTTCCCGAGACGCGCGCGGTCAGCGATGGCGTGGCGTTGGCGCGCCCCATCGCCGCGGCGCCGTCTGCGCGCAAGCCCAGCCCATCAGCGCCGATCGCACCGGCGATGGCACTCGTTGCGCCGACTCAGGCAGGGAGGCCCTTGCGGCACCCATCGACTGGCGACACTGTCGTCACGGCGCACGAGGTTGTGCCGGTACCGGTGGTTTCGAGCACGACCAACGTCCGCTCGTCGGACGCGAATGTTGCGCCGCCGCTCAGCTCGACCGCCGCGCCCGCGCTCGCGCGCGTCGACTCGTCGTCGGTTTCGGTGGGCGCGGCGCCGCATGCGCGAACCACGGTGGCGTCCCGCGATCTCGCCGAGGAGGCGCGCTTGCTCGGCCTGGCACTCCAGCAGCTGCACCGCGACCACGACGCGCGCGCGTCGCTCAAGACCCTGGACGAGCACGCCGCGCGCTTCTCCGGCACCACCTTGAAGCCGGAGGCCGACCTGACCCGCGTCGAGGCGTTGCTGGCGCTCGACCGGCGCGGCGACGCGCTGGTGGTGCTCGACGGGATGTGGCTCACCGCAACCTCACGCGGCCGCTCGCTGGCGGTGGTGCGAGGCGAGCTGCGCGCCGGCGCGCAGCGCTGTCCCGAGGCGATCCCCGACTTTTCGCAGGTATTGGACGTTTCGCCCGCCGACACGCTCGCGGAGAAGGCGCTGCACGGGCGCATCGCCTGTCTGATCTCGATCGGCGAAAACGGCGCCGCGCGCGCCGATGCGCAGACCTATCTCGAGCGGTTCCCTTCGGGACGCTTCGCGTCCGAGGTGCGGCGCGTGCTCACGAGCGCCGACCGTCACTGAATCGTTGAAAGGTTTCCCTCCGCCGCGCGCATAGGGCAGACGAGAGGGAGATGGGGACATGACTTCATCGCACCGTTGCACATTGCTGATGACGCTGACCGCGCTGGCTGCGGGCGGCTGTAGCACGAGTTTCTTGCTCGGCCAGAACGAGGGGGATGGGCCGAGCGTCCTGGGGGGGGCGGGCGCTGGTGGAACGCTCGCGGAAGGAGGCGTGGGTGGGGCGGGCGTCGGCAAAGGGGGGGCCGGCGCGGGCGGGGCGACGGGCGCGCCCGGAGCTGGGGGCGCGCCCGCCGGTGGTGGGGGCGGCGGTCCACAGCCTCGGGCGGTCCGTTTCATTGCTGGCCGAAACTACCCCGCGGGTTACGCCGTCGGCATCGCCGTTGGCGACGCCAACCGTGACGGCAGGATCGACATGATCGTTGCCAGCGACCTGGGCGTGAGCGTTCTCGCGGGAGCGGGGGACGGCACATTCGCCGCGCCGCTGACGTCCGCCATGATTCCCCCGTCGACCGCGATCGCGACAGATGACCTGAACGGAGACGGCAACCTGGATGCCGTCGTCGTGAGCAGTGACGGCGGCTTGCATGTCTTGTTCGGCGGCGGAGACGGAACCTTTCGCGCGGGCGGGCAGTACGCGGTCGCCGCGGTTCCGTTTGGGGTCGCCATCGGAGATCTCGACGGCGATGGCAAGCCGGACTTTGCCGCGACCAGCAGCGTGCTCGACACCAACGTGGGGCGCACCGGGACGTTGAGCCTGTTTCTCAATCGCGGCGACGGAACGTTCGTGGCAGGCGATACGTACACCAACGCCGCGGCCCCATTCACGGTTGCGATGCGAGATCTCGACGGCGATGGAAATGTCGACGTCATCGTCTCCGATTCGTTGCCGCCGGCCCAACCAACGACGGCCACAGCCGGGCTGTGGGTGTTCTTCAACGCGGGGCGCGGAAAGTTGCAAGCACCGATCCAGCTGATCCCGGGTGAGGACCCCGAGTTTGTCACCGTCGCCGACCTGAACGGCGACGGTCGGCCTGACATTGTTTGCTCAAAGGACAGTAACAGCGTGAGCGCGCTGATCAATCGCGGCAATCGAACCTTCGACGACCTGCCCGTCTCCGGCAGCAACGCCTCTGGTCCGGTCGCCATTGCCGACGTCGACGGTGATGGGCAGGCCGACCTTGTGGCGGCCGACCACCTCGGCACCATCGAGATCATTCCGGGACACGGCGACGGCACTTTCGGTGAGGCAACGGTCTACGCGGGTGGATACCAGGCCAAATCGCTGGTCACCGCCGATTTCGACGGCGATGGACGGCCGGACGTCGCGACCGCGAACGACATGTTGCACGACACCGTCGACGTTGCGAATGGTGGCTACGTCAATGTCTTGATGAACCGGGGGGCTGGCGCGTTCGTGGCGCCGATGACTTACGGCGGCGGGCCCCCTGCCGTGGGCGTCGCGATTGCCGACATCGACGGCGATGCTCGGCCGGACATTGCGATCGGCGCCCCCGGCGCCGGCGTTTCAGTGTTCCTGGGGTTCGGGGACGGCTCCTTCGCGGCGAGCCTGGCGATGCCGTTGCCTGACCCCGGCTTTCTAACGGCCGGCGATCTCGACGGTGACGGCCGGCCGGACCTGGTGACGGTCAACAGCCAGTCAGGGACGATCAGCGTTCTGCTCAATCAAACGGCCGGCGCGCCCACCTTTCTTCCGCCTGCCGACTATGCTGTGGGGTCGAGCCCGCTGGCCGCGGCTCTCGCCGACTTGAACGGGGACGCGCTCCTCGACATCGCGGTCTCCAACGGTGCGGACGGCAGCGTCAGCGTCTTGCTCAACCGCGGTCAGGGGGTCTTCGCGCCGAGCGTCGAGTACGCGGTGGGGACCGACCTGGCCTTCGTCGCCGCGTCGGATCTCGACGGTGACGGTAAGCCGGACCTGATCGTCGGCGACGCGGTCGTTCTACCTGTCCCGTCCGGCTACGTTCGCGTCCTGTTCAACAATGGCGACGGAACCTTCGCCGCGCCGGTGAGCCACCCGGTGGGCCTGGGGACGGGCGTCGCGGTCGCTGACCTGAACGGCGACGGATACCGCGACCTGATCGCGACCAGCGGTACGGACGGGACGGTCTCGATCCTGGTGAACGACGGCCGCGGAGGCTTCGCGGCCGCGGTTCCTTACTTCGCCGGGTGGAACGCGACCCAGGTCTCCGTCGCTGATTTCAACGGCGACGGCGCGCTGGATCTCGCGGTCATCTGCGCCACGGGCAACGTCGCCCTGCTGCTCAACCGCGGCGACGGGACGTTTGCACCCGCGGTGGGCTACGGTGGTGGCGGCGGGCTGGACGCGATCGCCGTCGGCGATCTGAACGGGGACGGCAAGCCCGACCTGGCCATCGCGGTCAATGCGTCCACACGCAACCTGGCCGTGCTCCTCAACGCCAGCCCATGATCGGTCGGGCTCACAGGTGCCAGTGCTGCCGGAGGTACGCCTCCATGCGCCTGGCTTCGGCGTCGGTGAGCGCGGCGTCGAAGATCACGATCTCCGCGATGTCTCCACGAAAGCGGTTGTCGGTTTGCGTCTCGAACGCGCGCCCGATCGATCCACCAGCGAAGTGGCTGCCCGGCCCGCCCGACGCGCCACCGACGTTGATCTTGACGCCGTTCTGCCAAACCGTGGGAGACGTCGCCTGGGCTTGTGCCAGGCGCAGCATGTCGATTGCCGCCGCCCCCGGCGGCGAATCCGGCGTTCGAGGCGCGGGGCCGCGCGTGCCGCTCCATGGCCGATAGCAGTTGCTCTCGTAGTTCAACGTCGGGTAGCCGTCGTAGTAGGCGTATCCGAGGTTGATCTGATAGCCGGATACGGGGCAGGCGGACGTGCCGCCGCGAAAGTCGGTGCCAATGAGCTCTTCGTTCCGGCCGCGCTCTCGCGTGCCGTCGGCCCAGCGCCGTTCGACGACGAAGATCGTGAAGTCGGTGTCCGTGAGAAAGCTCAGATCGACGTCGAGTGCTCCATCGACGAAGGGCGGCTCGCGTCCGGGCGCGGAAAAATAGGGGAGATCGACGCCGGCCAGCGCGTGGGTGTTCGCTGCGTGCGTCTTCCCTGCGCAGGCCGGGCCCTCGTGCGAACCGCTGACGGCGTGGCGCCCGTTGCCGGAGACATCGGCCCAGAGTCTGACCGTTCCGCCGTCGCAGTCGACGCCGTGATCGGCGGTCAACCAGAGCTGAAGATGCGACGCGGCCACGTTGGGTAACGCCGGCCTCGAGGTCGGTGGCGACCAGCGCGGCGGCTCCGACATGCGCGCCGGCGGCCCCGGATTCCACCGGAAATGAAGCACGATCGCGAACGCCCAGAACACCACCGCCCCCAGCCCCCAGCGCCACATGACGCGAATCCTACCCGTTTCACGGCGGATATCGCAGCGGATTCGTTGTCACGCCGTTTGGACGGAACGAAGTTGCCGCCCGCTTCGTTCTCGTCTATGCGTGAGACCCCATGGACACCGGCGCGCCGTCTGGCTCGAACGATCGCGCTCGATTTCCGCGGGGTTGGACGGCGTGGCCGTGACCAGCGATCGTCATTCCACCGGTCGCACTGCCGCCGGCGATGGCTCGCTGGAACGCGAGGCGCTGGCGCACATCGACGCACTCTACAACCACGCACGCCACCTGACCGGCAACGATGCCGACGCGCAGGAGCTGGTGCAGGAGACGTACGCCCGGGCGCTGGCTGGCGCGCGCACCTTCGTGGGCGGAAACCTCAAGGCCTGGTTGTTCGGGATCATGCGCAACCTGTTCATCGATCTGTATCGCCGCGGCCGACAGCAGCCGATCTTGAGCGAGATGGACGTCATCGACGGTTCGGGCCTGGCGGAGATGCTGCGCGATGATCTCGAGCTCGATCGCTTGCGTCGCGTGGTGGCCGAGGAGATCGAGGCGGCGCTCGCCAGCCTGACCGACGACGCGCGTACGATCGTCCTGCTCGATCTCGAGGGCTTCACCGAGACCGAGGTGGCCGAGGTGATGGGCTGCGCGGTCGGCACGGTCAAGTCGCGGCTGTCGCGCGCGCGCACCTTGTTGCGGCAACGGCTCAAGGACTATGCGAAATGACTGCGGAGGGCGGTGATGCCATGAACGACTGCCGGGAGACGCGCGCGCTGCTGATCGACCATGCGGCGGGGCGGCTGGATCGGGCCGCGCGCGCGCGCGTCGAAGCGCACCTGGAAGGATGCGCGTCGTGCCGCGATTCGTCCGCCGTCGAGACCGCGCTCGAGGACGCGCTGGATCGCCGGCTGCCTCGCTACCAGGCACCCGCGGCGCTGAAGCAGGCGCTGGAGGCGCGGTTTCTGGTCGCGCCGTCGGCGGACGGGGCGCCGGCACCGGCGAGGCTGGTGGCGCTGGCGCCGCCGACGGTGCCCAGGGTGATCGGGCCGCGCCCGCGCCGCTGGATCGCGCCGCTGCTGTCGGCGGGCGCCGCCGCTGCGCTCACGGCGCTGCTGGCGACCAACCTGGCGCCGCGTGCACCGCGGCCCGACGGCGGCGCGCTGGTCGCCGAGGCGCTGTCGGATCACATGCGCGTCGTCGCCAGCACGCATCCGCTCGATGTCGAGAGCGGCGGCATCCACCAGGTGAAGCCCTGGTTCACGGGGCGAATCGATTTCGCGCCGCGCGTGGCGTTCTCGGGCGACACCGACTTCCCGCTCGTGGGGGGCAGCATCGGCTACGTCTTCGATCGCAAGGCGGCGGTGCTGGTCTTCAAGCGGCGGCTGCACACGATCACCTTGCTGGTGTTTCCGCCCGACGGCCTCGCGTGGCCGGCCCAGGCGCCGGTGACCGTGGGCCGCCTTGCGGCGGTCGCGCAGTCGCGGCACGGGTTCTCGGTATTGCTCTGGCGCGACGGCGATCTCGGCTACGCGCTCGTGTCCGACGTCGCGCGCGGTGAGCTGGAGACGCTGGCCACCAAGATCGCCGGCGACGCCCAAGGTGGATGATGGATGACGGGCGACGGGTGACGGGTGACGGCAGGCGCGCAAAGAAAATGGAACCATTGCCGCGCCGATCTCGTTGGAGCGGGCAGGAGGAACGAAGATGCCCAACGACGAGAGCAACGGAAACGAAGACCAGACCCTGCTGCGAAGCCGCGCGCTCGAGAGCCGCGGCGACTATTTGCCGAGCCGGCGCGAGCTCCTGAAGCTCGCGACCGTGGGAGGCGTGGTCTTCGCCTCGGGACTGGCGGGTGCCGCACCTCGCGCGAAGAAGTCGACCGCCAGCGGTGGCGATTTCTTTTTCCTGCAGCTGTCCGACACGCACTGGGGCTACAGCGGCGCCGCCAACCCCGAGGCTGACGTGACGTTGAAGAAGGCGGTCGCGACCATCAATGCGACCGGCGCTGAACCGGACTTCGTCGTCTTCACCGGCGACCTCACGCACACCACCGACGACGCGGCGATCCGGCGCAAGCGCATGGGCGAGTTCCGCGACATTGCGTCGACGATCAAGGTCAAGAGCCAGCGCCTGCTCCCGGGCGAGCACGACGCGGCCAAGGACAAGGGTGGGATCTATCGCGACGTCTTCGGCCAGACCCACTACTCGTTCGACCACAAAGGCGTGCACTTCGTGGCGCTCGACAACGTCTCCGATCCCGAGGGCGCCGTCGGCGCGGACCAGATCGACTGGCTCTCGGCGGATCTCAAGACGCAGAAGCGCGACGCGCGCATCGTCGTGCTCACGCACCGCCCGCTGTTCGATCTCCTGCCGCAATGGGACTGGTCGACCAAGGACGGCGGCAAGGTGATCGATCTCTTGCTGCCGTATCCGCACGTGACGGTCTTCTACGGCCACATTCACCAGGAGCACCACCACCAGACCGAGCACATCGCGCACCACGCGGCGCGCTCGCTGATCTTCCCGCTGCCCGCGCCGGGCGCGGCGCCGAAGAAGGCGCCGTTGCCCTGGGACCCGGCCGCGCCCGGCAAGGGGCTCGGCTACCGGCAGATCGACGTCGCCTCAACGGCGGCGACCGAGCCGAGGCTGATCGAGCTCGCGCCGAGCGCGACGCCGCGGCTCAGCGAGCGCCCTGCGAGCCCGGCCCCCGCGGGCGGCGGTTGGTGAGCTCGCTCGGAGGCGGGCAGTGTCCGCCGGGTGCGGATGGTTCCTTCAGGCTTCGACGATCTTTGAGGACCGCAAAACCGTGACGGCGACGGCTTTCTCACAGTCGGTTTCGTCACTATGGTTTGGGTCTCACCATGACCAACTCGGGAGATCTCCTCATGCACAACAAGGTTCCGTTTGCCGTCGCGTTGTCGGCTGCTCTCGTGCTCGGTTCGTCCGCGGCTCGCGCCGAAGGGCCAAGAGAGGAACGCCACGAAGAACATCACGAGGCGCAGCACGGCGCAGGTTGGCGCGCGCCGCCGCCGCCGCGCCCGGCGCCCCCGCGCTTCCAGGCGCATCCGCCCGGCGCGCATCCTCACGGCGCTGCCAATCACTCGCACCCGATCCGCATCTTGAAGCCCACGATGGTTCGACGTGGTGCCGAGCGCCCGTGGCGGCACTGGGGCCACCCGGAGTTCGTGCGCCCGGTCTACTACTGGGATTGGGCGGTGATTCGCCAGGTCACGTGCATCGCCGAAGACTCCTACGGCGATCAATATCCGGTCACTCAGGCGACCGGGGGCGGCTTCGGCTTGCCTGAGATGACCACCGTCGAGGACGACGCGCTCGATCGCTGCTATCAAGAATCGGGCGGTGACCAGACCTGTTATCTGGCCACCTGCACGCACTATTGACCGCGGCTACTTGACGCCGGCGCCGGCCATCACGCTCGCTGCGACCGAGCTGGCCGGCTCGGCGCTGTACGCGTACGGCGGGGTGAAGGCCGGGCTGTTGATGTTGGTGGTCGATCCGATGTTGCCGATCGATTGAATGATGCTGGCGCCGTTCGAGTGCGTGCTGTCGACCGTGTTGCTCACGCCCTGAAACACGTTGTTCTCCGATCGGATGTTGCAGCTGACGCCGACCTCGATGCAGGCGCTGTCGCCGGTCGCCGTGTA